>CASICI010000026.1 GCA_949373145.1 uncultured Phycisphaerales bacterium | reverse complement strand
CCTGACTCGCGCCTGCCTCTGGTCGGCATCCGAGAATCCTGATTCGACAAGGGGGAATTCGATGTTCATCCTCACATTGAGGGAGTCGAAGAGCGCCCCCATCTGAAAAAGAAAACCGAACTGTCTCCTGATCGAAGTCATCTTCGTTTCGGGCATGGTGTCGATTCGAGTGTCATCGAAATAGACCTTGCCGCTGTCGGGACGAAGGAGTCCCACGAGATGCTTGAGCATCACCGATTTCCCGCAGCCGGACGGGCCCAGCACGACGGTCGTTCTTCGGGGTGCGAAGTCGACTGACAGACCCTTCAGGATCTTTTTTCCGTTGAAGGACTTGTGAAGGTCTTGTGCTCTGACAAGCGCATGACTTGAAGAGCTGTTGTTTTTATCGTCACTCATGAGTCCCTATCATATGCCCAACATGACCATCCCGGCTAAATCCGAACGTATTCATGATGGCAACGTCTTTTCCGTGGATCGCCTCACCTTCGAGACTGAAGCGGGCCCCCTGGTCAAGGATGTCGTCCGCCACCCCGGCGCGGTCACCGTGATCGCGGTGACCGGGGACCGCCGCCTTGTGATGATCAGAAACCACCGTGTCGCAGTGGGGGCGAGGCTGCTCGAGCTGTGTGCAGGCAAGCTCGAGCCCGGTGAGACTCCCATCGAGAGTGCTGGACGAGAACTCGAGGAGGAAACGGGGTTCTCAGCTGCATCCATCATCCCCCTTGGCCGGTTCTATACCTCTCCGGGATTCGCGGATGAATTGATGCACGTCTTTGAAGCGACGAATCTGACTTCCGTTCCCCGTCGGCTCGAGCCTGGAGAGGATATCGAAGTGGTGATGCTCACTGCCAACGAGGTTGAAGAGGCCATCCGAACCGGTGCTCTCTGCGATGGCAAGACGATCGCTGCATTCCATCTCTGGCGCCTTCTCTGCAAGACGAGTGGGGACTCCGATGGATGAGCCGAAACCACGAGCGCACCGAACGATTCTGTCCCTGATGCACGGCAACTGGGGGGGGCGTCGTCCTGTTTCACAAGACCCGATGTCATGGTCGATCCATGTGGCGAACATTCGCTCGGTGGCGCTTCGGGTTCACGTTCTCTTTCTGCTGTTCATTCTCGTTGAACTGTCCAGGGCCGTGATCGTAGGGCGTGAAGCCACCAGTTACATGCCCCTTGGTTTCGCATGGACCGCGTTTTCGTTGCTGGCCCTGCTGATCCTGGTGCTTGGACATGAAGCCGCTCATGTCCTCGTCGCGAAGCGCCTGCGAGCCAGGCCGGTGGAAGTCCTGATCTGGCCACTGGGGGGCTTGGCCATCACGCCCTCGCCTGTCGGTTGGCTCGGGCAGCTCACGGTCGCAGCGGGTGGGCCGGCCTTCAACGCCATCATTTTTCTCGTGCTGGCTCCGGTCCTCTACTACGAGACTCGAAGTCTGAACGTCGCGATTCCCTCGGTTCTCGGCTCCGACGGTCTTTCCGAGGGGCTCTTTTTCACTGCTGGCAGTTGGGCTCTCACGTCGCTCTTCGTCGTTCAATGGGTCAACATCCTGTTGCTGGTTCTGAATCTTCTTCCGCTCTTCCCTCTCGATGGCGGGAGGATTCTGCACGCCGTTCTCTGGCGTTTCTTCGGATACGAGCGGGCGATGGTCTACTCCACCTGGGTCGCCATATTCGCCAGCGCGGTCGTGGCCGCAGTCGGGCTGCTTTTCGCAAGCGGGGCCTATGCCGGCTACCTGGTCGGTCTGGCTTTCTTCTGTGGGGCTGTCAGCTTGAATGCTGCCCGAAAGATGCGTTTCACCCACGATGAACTCGAGGCTCTGGAGCCATCTGAACGCTTCGAACGTTCCGATGAGCTCGACTCGGCGGAGGTCCTCGGTCGCCTTGGCCCATCGGTCGAGTCACCTGGCGGCAAGGGGGAGTCCGGTGAGGACAAGATCGAACGAATACTCGAAAAAATCTCCGAACATGGACTCAAAAGTCTTGGGTTCCGCGAACGATGGAGGCTCAGGCGTTCCTCAAGGAAAAGACGACGCGACTCAACATCGTGAGAACTGGTAAAATCGGAGCAGCATGGGAATTCACGACAGAGATTGGCAGAGACAAAGCGGTCCAGTCCGCCGACGCGGCGGCGGTGGGGGGCAAGGAAGCGCGCAAGCGCTGCAACGCATGCGTGGTTTCAATGCCACGACATGGATCGTCATCATCTGCGCCTTCGTCTTCATCATCGATGGATTCGGAAAGCCAGTTTCCCAGTCTCAGTTGTTGAAGCCGTCCAACTGGACGCTCACAAATCTCGAATATGAGGGTCCGGTCGACTCGATTCGCTATCAACCGCCCCTGGATCAGCCTCCAGCCAACATTCGACAGATCGGCGAGGGCAAGTCGTTTCTGGCATCCCGGACGATCTATCGAGCCGGCGATGATGGCACGGCAGTGAAGATCGGATTGGCCGAGTATCAGAACTTCAGTGCCTTCAAGCGTTATGGCTTCTTTTCGACCGCGACCGCGTTGTTTGGAACCAATTCCAAAGGCGGAATTCAGGGTGGTGAACTCTGGCGATTCATCTCCTTCCAGTTTCTTCACGCGAATTTCTGGCACATCTTCATGAACATGTTCGCCCTTTGGATCTTCGGTCCGTTGGTCGAGAGATATCTGGGAAAGAAGCGGTTCGTCGCCTTCTATCTGTTGTGCGGAATCTTTGGTGCCTTGCTGTACCTGATTCTCAACGCCGCCTCGTCGCTGACGACATCTCTGGGCATGGAGAACGTTCCGTTTCTCCTCCAGAACACACCGCACACGCCACTGATCGGTGCCAGTGCCGGCGTCTTCGGTGTGTTGCTGGCAGGGGCGTTTCTCTCACCGAATTCAACGGTTCTTCTCGCGTTCTTCATACCGATCAGATTGGTCACGCTGGCCTACGGGCTGGTGGTGGCGGCGATCGTGATGTTGTTCTTCCAGACCGCAAACGCCGGTGGCGAGGCGGCTCATCTCGGTGGTGCGATCGCAGGGTTCTATTTCATTCGGAACCCACATCATCTGCATGGATTCTTCGATTTCATCGGTCGTGCGGACCCGACCAGCCGATCTTCTCAGGCTCGAAAATTACGTTCAGGCAAGGCGGCCAGTGCGGTTGCTGACTCCGAGATCGATCGTATTCTCGCAAAAATCCATGACAAGGGCCTTCACAGTCTGAGTGCCAAGGAAAAGAAGACGCTCAGGGAGGCATCGAAGCGCTGAGGCAGCGCTTTTCAAGCACATGGCAATCACCTTCACGATTCACGGTTCATCAACTGAGAACGAGGCTCGCGTCGGTCGTGTGGAGACACCACATGGTGGGTTCGACACGCCTGCGTTCATGCCTGTCGCCACCGCAGCGGCGATGAAGGGGCTCACCGTCGATCATGTCCGGGAGAGTCGCTCGCAGATCATTCTCAACAACGCCTACCACCTGATGCTTCGCCCGGGTTCCGACCGAGTCGCTCGTTTCGGAGGTTCTCACAAATTCATGCGATGGGACGGCCCGATTCTCACGGACTCAGGCGGCTATCAGGCATTTTCGATGAGCGACATCAATTCGGTGAATGAACATGGAGTGACGTTCAAGAGTTTCATCGATGGTTCAAAAATCGAATTGACACCCGAGCGTTCCATCGAGGTTCAGAATCAGATCGGCGCGGACATCATCATGGCATTCGATGACTGTCCCCCGACGCGCGAAGAGGATTGTGTCAATCCGGGCAAGAAGGTCAGGCTCAAGGGCATGACCTATCTCGAGCGTCTCGAACAATCCAACGACCGAACGGCTCGCTGGCTTGACCGATGTGTCAAGGCGCATGCACGAAGTTCCGACCAGGCGCTCTTCGGGATCGTCCAGGGTGGAACCGACGAAGGGCTCAGGCGACGGAGCGTCGAACAGGTCTGTGGTCATGATCTTCCCGGCTATGCCATCGGGGGGGTCGCTGTGGGGGAGGGGCCGGAGCAGATCCACAAGACCGTGGCCTTCACCGCCAGGTTGCTTCCTCAGGATCGGCCTCGCTATCTGATGGGAGTGGGGTACGAGCGTGACATCGTCCGGGCGGTGGCTGCCGGCGTGGACATGTTCGACTGCGTCCTCCCAACTCGAAACGGCCGAAAAGCGTACGCATTCACCAGAACAGGCCCCATAAAATTGAAGAATGCCAAATTTGCGGACGACCAGAGCCCCATCGATGAGGCATGTGGGTGTCCCACATGCCGTGGAGGCTACAGCAGAGGCTATTTGAGGCATCTTTTTGCTGCAGGTGAGTGGCTTGGCCAGAATCTGGTCAGCCAGCACAACCTCTGGCACTACCAGTCTCTGCTGCTGGACATACGCCAAGCGATACGGGATGATTGTTGGTCTTCCCTCATGGATTCCTGGCCCGTCGTCAGGGATGATGCCATGAGCTGAAGTGTGCCTGCTGAAACGTTCACTCGCTCTTTTTTTCTGCGACTTCGAGCCAGTAAATCAGATCTAGATTCACCACAAGCGGGTGATGGAACCGAAGAGGCACAGACACCTCCCCCCCCCTGAAGAGCTTCAGACCCAATGAATCAGAATTACAACACACCTGATCTTTCATATTTGATGCTTTCCCAGTCAGCTTCAAGCGATGCGCCGGTCCTGTCCGGCCAAGGCGGGGCGACCACGACCGGCACGACGGGAGCAGCCGGAGACGGTGGAGTCACGGGTGCGGCGGCGGCGCCGGCCGGGCCGAACTTCATGATCCTGCTGATCCCCGCGATCGGCTTCCTTTTGTTGATGTCGATCATGGGCGGGCGCAAGGAAAAGAAACGACGAAAGCAGCTTGAAACGATCTCGAAGCATGATCGCATCCGCACTCGTGGTGGCATCATCGGTTCCGTGGTGGAAGCCAAGGGAGATCAGATCGTGATCAAGGTTGACGAAGGCAAGGACACTCGAATCACGCTCGACCGGCAGTACGTCGATGCCATTCTGCAGGATGGCAGTGGTTCAGATTAAAAACATTCGAACAGACATCAAAGAGGCGGACTCGACCAGCGTGGTCGATTCTGAGACTTCCAGAGTGGGTTCGAAGTGCAAGATTAAGAAGGATCGGGTCGAGACATCATGAAGGGTGCCATCTGGAAACTACTTCTCATCGCGATAGTCATCGCGGGTTGCGTGTATTCAATCTCTCCCCCGGGAGAGAAGATTCGTCTCGGCAAGGACCTGCGTGGTGGAGTCAGCTTCGTCTACGCCATCAACGTCCCCGATGACGCCAACCGAGAAGAGGTCATCGCACAGACGATCGACGTCCTCAAGCGAAGAGTGAACCCGCAAGGCGTTCTCGACATCGCATTTCAGCCGCAGGGTGCCAATCGGATGGAAGTGGTCATGCCACTCCCCAGTCCCGAAGTGCGTGCCAAGCAGGTCGTGTTCCAGAATGATCTGCAGTCTCTGATTCTGGAGTCGGCGATCACCCGGGGTGCTCTCACGACAGCCCTGGAGGAACGAGACGCTCTCAAGAGATTCGGCGGCGAAGATGCTGATCGACGAGCTCAGATCGAGGTGTTGCAGGGGCTCTTCGATGAAGCCGCTCAAGCTCGAGTGGAGCTTGCTGCCAAACGAGAGCTTCCCGAAGCGACACCCGAGGAACTCGGTGAGCTTGAAAATCGAATTGCACGTGCGGAACTGCGTTCCGATGAGCTGACCGAAGACCTCGTGGCGGGAAGACTTTCAGAAGCTCGTGTTCAGGCGGCACTGGCGCTCCCCGGCAAGGAACGGCGCAAGCGCGGTCCTGATGATGTCTTTTTCACGATCCCTTCGGAGCGTGATGAGCAGATCGCCGAGCTGCGAGCGGAATTCCCGCACCTCTCCGGCAAGCTCGACACCATGCTCGGATCCTTTGCCGACTATGCCAAGATTCGAACCGGTCTCGATGACCCGGAAGATCTCAAGCGCCTCCTCAGCGGAGCAGGTGTGCTGGAATTCAGGATTGCGGTTTCATCGCAGGATCCGCAAGGTGTGAACCCCGCCGAGATGCGCGAGCAACTCGCGGACCGTGGCCCCAGAAACACCGATTCACCCGTCGCGGGGTGGTATCCCCTCAATGATCTCGAACAGTGGGTCGATTCACCGGAGCAGCTGGCTTCGCTTCAGGCGGATCCAGCGACGTATTTCACCAGTCGACGACTGGTGGCGGCTGAGCGTGATGGCAAGATCTACATCCTGCTGTACACGACGCCCGAAAAGTCGATGACTCACGAGGGCGACCAGAAGTGGACGATGCAACGGACCTTCAGGACCGTCGACGAACTCGGACGGCCTGCCGTGGGTTTCGCACTCGATCCAAGTGGCGGACGTGCCATGAGCGGGCTGACAGGGCCCAACATCCAGCAGCCCATGGCGATAGTTCTCGATGGCCAGGTCTACAGTGCGCCCAATCTGAATTCCCGCATCGGTGATCGAGGCGTGATCTCCGGAAACTTCGCCACCGCGGAAGTCGACTACCTCATTCGGGTCCTCGCGGCCGGCGCACTTGATGCACGTCTGTCCAAGGAACCCATCTCGACCAGCGTCCTCGGACCGACGATCGGTGCCGACAACCTCGACAAGGGTCTTCAAGCGGTCCTGCTCGCGGTCGTGGTCGTTGCGATCCTCATGGTCTGCTACTACTTCTTCGCCGGTTTCGTGGCCGTGGTCGCGCTGTGCTTGAATGCCCTGCTGGTGTTCGGAATCATGGCGATGATCGACGGAACGTTCACCCTTCCCGGTCTTGCGGGCATCGCCCTGACGATCGGCATGGCAGTGGACGCAAGCGTGCTCGTCTACGAACGAATCCGTGAAGAGATCGTGAACAACAAGGAAAGCCTTCGAATCGCGGTTCGGCTCGGGTACAAGAAGGCCGCCAGTGCGATCTTCGACGGCAACCTCACGAACCTCATCGTCTGTTTCGTCCTCTATCAGACGGCGGCCACTGAAGTCCGTGGGTTCGCCCTGACGCTGTCGATCGGTGTGCTCGGCACGCTCTTCACCACGCTTTTCGTCGGAAGATTTCTCTTTGATGTCGTCGTCGAAGGGTTTGGTGCCCGAAAGTTCCCCGGCCTGATGCTGCCAGTCGTCATTCCGGCGATTCACCGCATCCTGCAGCCCAAGATTGACTGGGTCTCACTTCGCCGACTCTTCCAGGCGTTCTCCGTGTCTGTCGCTGCTGTGGGCCTCTGGTTGTTCTTCTCGACCGGGAGTGACATCCTCGAGACGGAATTCCGCGGCGGTGTCAGCCTGACGATGTCGACACGAAATGCTCAGGATGGCGAAGACACCGGTGAAGGTGGCCGTCTTCTGTTGTCCCTGGCCGAGGTGCGTGAACGCCTGCAGGCGGTCGGTAACGCTGCTCCTGAAGGTTCAGCGGTCTCCGAACTGCGTAATGCGACCGTTCTCACGTCAGGGCCTTCGACCCTCGATGTTCGTGCTGAAGCGTTCCAGGTCAAGGTGGCGAACCCCGCCGATGCGACCGATGACGATGCCATCGAAAAGCTCATCGTTCAGGCAGTGGTCGGAGAATTCTCCGAGCAACTGGACATCGATGCACCCGTGGTCTTCGCCGGTCAGAACGACGATGATCACACCATTCGAACGTTCTCTCTTGAGAGACCGACCATCGAACAGAACATCGGGCGTGAGGGCCCGGGGCGTTCGGTGGGTGAGTTCCGCGGCGGTGTCGCGGTCATCATCGAGGCCGTCGAGCCTGCGATCACGACCGAAGATGTCACGCAACGGATCAAGCGTCTGCGCAATCAGCCTGACTATGCCGACACCATCGGTCGACAGGTTCGTGTGCTCGGACTCGGGCTTCCAGTCGGAAACGATGCCTACAACAATTTCTGTGTTCTCGTCTTCGATGAGGAACTCAGTTCCTTTGATGTGGAGCTCGAGACCTGGGATGCCCAGCTTGCGAAGCAGGAATGGGGACTCATCTCCGCCGCGCTTCTTCGTGAGGCCAGTCTCGAGCAGGTCTCGAGTTTCTCGCCCACGGTGGCTCAGAACCTCGTGGCGTCCGCTGTCGTCGCCGTGATCCTCAGTCTGCTCGGCATGTTGATCTACATCTGGATTCGCTTCGGTGACCTTTGGTATTCATTCGCAGCCGTTGCGGCATTGTGTTTCAACGTCTCCGTCTGTCTCGGCGCCATCGCGATCAGTGTGATGGTCGGCTCCGAGGGTTGGGCGTCTTCCTTGAACATCGAGGAATTCCGCATCGACTTGAACGTCATCGCAGGACTGTTGACGATCATCGGGTATTCGCTGAACGACACGATCGTCATCCTCGACCGTGTCCGTGAGAACCGTGGCCGGTTGCCGTATGCCTCCCGTGAATGCGTCAACAACTCCATCAACCAGACCTTCAGTCGAACGGTTCTGACCAGTGGCACCACCATCGTCACGGCCTTGATCCTGTTCAACCTCGGTGGAACGGGCATTCGACCATTCGCCTTCACGTTCCTCATCGGTCTGATCGCTGCGACCTTCTCATCGGTGGCCATCGCGGCTCCCATGGTCTATCGCCGCGGTGGTGGTACGCAAACCACGACTGATGATGGACTTGGCGATTCTGTCCCGGTGGCCTCCTGAGTCACGATTCCAGGTTGATCCTGAAAAAAAGACATTATTTTCACTGAACACGCCGTCTCGTGGCCTCTTGCGCCCAGAGACGGCGTGTTCATGTTTATGATGTGAATAGAAATCAACTCAAAACGCTGAAGATCCAAGGATTCGGAGTCTCCTCATGACAGCAGGAAGTCGTATCGTGATTGCCCTGGTCGTTCTCGCTTTTCTGGGAACAGGCCTTTATTACCTCGCTATTTCAGATGAGGAAGGCGGTACGCCTGCGATCGTTCCTGCGGTGAGCGAGCCGACTCCAGCGCCAGCCAGAACGGTCGAAGACATCGTCAGTGCACCCCGTCCGGTCGCCGAGCAGACGCTCGCTTTCCGGGTCCCGGTGAGCCCCTCGGATCCCATCGATCGTGCCAACGCCCTCAAGCAGTTGCAGGTTCCCGGGTGGCGCAACGTCCCAGGAGCACCCATTGGTTGGTATCCCCTCGAGCGTCTTGATGCCTTCTATTCTACGGAGGATCAGAAGCAGGAGCTCCTCCAGGATCCAAGCACCTATCTCAGGGAACGCTTCACTCTCATCGCCGCACCCAGTGAAGGCAAACTCTTCGTTCTGTTGTATGGCACGAGCGGAAAGAGTCTTGCGCCAGCACGTCGTCGAGGCGTCGATGTGATGTCCGTTTCGATGGTTCCCGGTGAATCTTCCCAGAGTGGACTCAGTCTTGAACTGGGTTCGAACACCTATGAGATGCTCAGAACTCTTCAGGCACGAAACATCTCGCGAAAATGGGCGGTTCTCGTTGATGGCACCGTCATCGACGTGGCTCCCATCGGGCCTCTCGAGGGCCCTTCGATCGTGATCTGCGACGGCTGTGACAGTTTCACCGATGCTCGACTTGCTTCGATCAAGAGCGGAATCCTCGGGACTTCGAAGATGATGGCCGCTCGTTTCGATTCTCCAGCTGCGCTGGTCTCACCAGAGCCTGAACGGGAGCTGCTTCTCGCGGCTTCGACGACCGTGGCTCAGGATACGAAACCCACTGAGACAAGACGGCAGACCGCTGAGCCGGTCAGGCCTGTCACGCCTGCCACGCCCACGAACGCTGGTACTGGCATGACCGACTACGTCGTTCAGGAAGGTGACACGCTTGCGGACATTTCCGAAAACTGGTTCGGCCTTCGAGGCAAGTGGGCTCTGGTCGTGGCGGCAAATCCAGGCCTTGATCCATCTCGACTCTCCATCGGGCAGGTTCTGATGCTGCCTCCCAAGAGTGCGGCGGTTCGTCCTGTTCGTACCGAAAAGTCACGTGCCTCGTCCAAGGGAACCTACGTGATCGAGCCGGGTGACTCGCTTTCTCAGATCTCCTACGAGCTCTACGGAGCTGCCGTGCACTGGGATCTGATCTACAAAGCCAATGAGCAGTTGATCGGCAAGGATCCTGCAGCTCTCGTGGTCGGCCAGGTTCTGGTGATCCCGCCCGCACCGACGGATTGAGTGCTTGATCAAGCCATACCCGGCCACCTCTGGAATCGTCTCAGCTCCTGGCGACGAGCTCGATGTTTCGTGCCATGTTCGAGCCTGACAAAGACCCGATCACGATGCTCGAGACTTCGGGAAGATCCGCAAGCCAGGGCAGGGCTCTGGCGGGAGCGACACGGCCAGACCCAAGGCCTTTCTTGATCAGCACGCCCACGGATCGTCGGTGTGCTTCACGAACCACCTCGAGCTGATCAGTCAGTTCCGGGTTCAATTCGACCATCAGGATCTCGATGTTCGACTCATGATCAAGTGCACGCTGTTGGCCCTCGGACGTCTTTCCGGAGAAGCCGATGTGCCTGAGGTCTCCGCATTCTCTGCGCCGCTCCAATGTTTCCAGGACGTCGGTCCGATCGATGATCTCCAGATCATCTCCGTTGGAGTGGACACTGACCACATCAAGGCAGTCCGTACCAAGTCGGGTGAGGCTTCTGTCGATCGAGTGGTTCACGCTTTCGCGGTCATAGGCGTAGGTGGATCCACTGGCGTCGAATGTCTCGCCCACCTTGGTGCAGAGCGTGATCCGGCTGCGAGCTCCATTGTGGGCCAGGGCGGCTCCGATCAGTTCTTCACTGACTCCGTAGGCCGGAGCGGTGTCGATCACATTGATTCCCATCTCGATGAGCCGATCGATGAGCGTGAACACCTCCCGGCGATCGGGCAGTTCGTATTCGGCGGAATACTTGGTGCTCTTGTTTCGTCCGATCTTGAAGGCGCCGAAACCGATGAGCGAGACCTGGAGGCCCGTCTTTCCAAGAGGTCTCAACTCCATCGTGCGGTCTCCCATGGAGGCGAGGCGACGACCGGAGTCGGCTGTTCGATGAAAGGGGTCGAACACGTCCCGTCATCGGACGATGTCTGCTCGATCAGCGCGTCCACCTTTTCGGCGGCATTGGGAGCCAGCACCATCTTCGTCGGCCAGACGGTGATGACGTCATCGAAACCGTTCACGAACGCGCCGTCCGGACGTGCCCATCGGCGTGTCTTGAGTTCGGCGCGATCGACTCGGTAGGTCGCCCAGGTCAATGCTTCCGAGTGTGCATTGAAATCAGGGAGTGCCGACGCGAGGCAGCTCATCGATTCCAGGCGCTGGGCCTCTTCCGACCGTTTGCAGCCTTCTTCGGCGAGTCGACCACCGAGTTGCCAGACACGGTCGCCATTCCGGGCGGTCGAGCTCGTGATCGTGACCCGGGTCTGGCCGCCATCGACGCAGTGACCGTTGAGTTCGGGAAGTGCTTCCGGCGCTCCGCGCACCATGCCCATGTGAAGCGGACGGAGTTGCATCTCCGGGCGAGCGCGGGCGCTGGCGGGGATGTGTTCCAGCAGCCTCAAAAGAGACTCGTTTCCTCGCCCGGCGGCAAGGACGATTCGATTGGTCCGCACGGTCACGGATGACCCGTGATGGGCCATGATGGTCACGGTGTATCCGCCCTTGGATTCCTTGGAGATCGACTGGACCGTCCCGTGAAGAAGCCTGTCCTCATGGGTTCTTCGAAGCGTCTCAAGCACGGAGGGCATTTCGATCACCTGCTCGGGAAGCAGAGCCACGTCACCGGGGCAGCTCTTCAGAATCTCCGGCCGATTCTTCGGTTCGATCACCGAAGGCGTCACGGCGAGGCCCACCTTGGCACCGACCATGCCGACGATCGATCGGACGGAATCCGTTCGCCAGAGATGGCATTGGGGCGTCCGCACTCGAGTGTGGGTCAGGTCGGGGAGACACGCGCCGGTGAGGCTTCTCTCCCATCGTTTCGGCATGGCCGACACCTCTCTGGCGCCCGTGGGAACGATGCCTGAAAGGGCGTACTTGGTGCCTCCATGGAGAATGCCCTGGGCGGAGATCGACTGACCTTCTCCCAGGCGTCCCGACTCGACCAGGCCGGTCGACAACCCTCGCTCGATCTGACGGTCGAGCGTCCAGAGGCCTGCGATGCCGCCGCCGATGATGAGAGTGTCGAGGTTCACTTTGGACATGATGTGTTGATTGATCCGATGAGAAGACCCGGTGAGGAACATGGTATCCTCCGAGACTCCTTCTGTTTCTTATTTCCGCTTCGGAGCGACCATGACTCATACCTGCGTCCTTATTCCCGGTGACGGTATCGGCCCCGAAGTGGCTGATGCGACGAAACGCGTCCTCGAGGCCAGTGGGGCACCTCTTGATTGGATTTCCCGGCCAGCAGGTGTGGCCGCTCTCGAGCAGGGGCATGATGCCGTTCTTCCGCAGACGACGATTGATGCGATCCTCGAGCACGGACTGGCACTGAAAGGGCCGTGCACCACGCCTGTGGGTGGTGGATTCTCAAGTGTCAACGTGGCACTCAGAAAGACGCTGCAGCTCTACGGGGCTGTCAGGCCCGTGAGAAGCCTCGATGGTGTGAACACCCGCTTCGAGAATGTCGACATCGTGGTCGTCCGTGAAAACACGGAAGGGCTCTACGCCGGAATCGAAAATGAGATCACGGCGGGGGTCGTGTCATCCCTCAAGGTCGCGACTCAGGGCGCCTGCGACCGGATCTCGAAGTTCGCCTTTGAATTCGCCCGCCAGAGCGGACGGAAGAAAGTGACCGTGCTGCACAAGGCCAACATCATGAAGATGTCCGACGGCATGTTCCTGAAAGCGGCTCAGGTCATGCATGAGTCCTATCAGGACATCATTCTCGAAGAGAGAATCATCGATGCGGGCTGCATGCAGATCGTCCAGGCCCCCGAAAACTTCGACATTCTGCTCTGTGAGAATCTCTACGGCGACGTGTTGAGCGACCTGTGTGCAGGGCTTGTTGGTGGGCTGGGCGTGACGCCCGGAGCCAATTACGGAACAGACAATGCCGTCTTCGAAGCCGTGCATGGTTCGGCTCCCGACATCGCCGGAAAGGGCGTCGCCAATCCTCTGGCACTGTTGATGAGCGGTGTCATGATGCTCAATCATCTGCACCGAACTCGCAACGATGAAGACTGCGGTCGATGTGCGGCACGAATTCGAGATGCCTACAACCTCGCCCTTCACGAAGGTGACATGACCGGCGATCTTGGTGGAGCACTCGGGACGGAAGGATTTGCCGACGCGGTCATCGCTCGAATCGATGGCGGACGGTGACCTCCGACTCGCCTCGGGTCACGGTCACGACCTGCGAGCTGTCCGTGGCTCACCCTGAAGGCCAGCGTCAACTCCTCTGCGACATCACCGCACCGGTGGGATCGGCACGAGGCACGCTGCTCATCGCACATGGGTTCAAGGGCTACAAGGACTACGGGATGTTTCCGCATCTCGCTCGAAAAGCCGCGCGTCATGGATGGGCGGCCGTTCGATTCAATTTCGCACATTCGGGAATGACCCGTTCCGATTCCACGTTCGAACGCCCTGACCTCTTCGCGCTTGATACCTGGAACAGGCAGGTCGCCGATCTCGAGCAGCTTGTCGCAGCAGTCCGAGCGGGTCAGTTCGCCGAGTGTCCACGAAAAGGGTCCGTCGTCTTGTTCGGGCACTCTCGTGGTGGCCTTGCGGCGATCCTCGCTGCGGGCAGAGGGGTGGCTGTCGACGCGGTCCTCAGTGCCTCCGCGCCGAAGGACCCACTTCGTTTTTCGAGAGAGGATCGTGCGCGTCTTCGCGACGAAGGCTCGTGTCCCGTCGAATCATCGAGAACCGGCCAGATGCTTTCGATCGGGAGACAATTCGTCGATGAGGTCGAACAGGATCCAGAATCCCATGACCCGTGCGTGATGGCGGCCCGAATGATCTCGCCACTCGTCATCGTTCATGGGGATTCCGATGAAACGGTGTCTTGTGATGATGCTCGAGCACTCGCGCAGGCATCGGGCCGGAAGCCGGTTCTGGTGCCGGGTGGGACGCATGTCTTCAACGTGCCCAATCCATTTGACGCTGAAGATGCGGCTTCGCCTCAGCTCGCCGCTCTGGAGTCCGTGCTGCTGGAGACCCTCGACTCGGTGTGACCCGTTCGAGTGGGTTCGGTTCAGCTTCGGCGGGCCGGATCACTCGGTTCGTTGTGGTTCACCGGTTTCACTGTCGTCCCAGGCACCTTCAAGCCGACTGGAAGTGCTTGTGACTTCGGGCGTCGGTTCAGGAGTCCTGCGTTCGATCTCGATGACAGGGGGTTCCGGGACTGATGCGGTGGGTGATTCGATGGGGGCCGAGAGCAACTCCTCGTCCTTGTCCAGACGTTCCTCGGCCTCAGCGGCGATGGTGCCTTCATCTCCGACCTCATCGAAGCGTACGGAGACTCGTCGCGAGACACCTCGTTGCGGCATGGTGACACCGTAGAGCTTGTCACAGATGCGCATCGTGGTCTTGTGGTGCGTGATCACGATGAAGTGTGAACGATCGAGGAACTGCTTGACCACGGCGCAGAAGCGCTCCACGTTGGCCTCATCCAGTGCGGCATCCACTTCGTCGAGAATGCAGAAAGGCGATGGCTTGCTTTTGAAGATGGCCATCAGCAGCGCCACGGCGGTCATCGTCTTTTCACCACCTGAAAGCTGGTTGATGATTCGTGGTTCCTTGCCGGGTGGCTTGGCTCTGATCTCCACGCCGCTTTCGAGCCAGTCCGTCTCGCCATTTTCGTCAGGCATGAGAAGGAGTTCGGCATTGCCGCCACCGAAGAGTTTTCGGAACATTCCTCCGGATCCTGCGAAGTTCTCACGGACGGCTTCGAAGGTCTCGCGGAAGCGTTCTCGGCTCACATTGTCGAGCTCCACGATCAAGGCGGTCAGCTGGTCCCGTGCCGCGTCGATGTCACCAAGCTGGGTTTCGAGATCCTCGTTCTTGACCACGAGATTCTCGAGCTCCTCGACGGCGTCGAGATTGACGTTGCCGAGTTTTCTGATCTGTTCCTTCAGGTCGGCGGCTTCGGCTTCTGCCTCGTTCAGATCCACGAATTCGAAGCCTTCGCTTTCACGCTCATCCACGTAGTCGGGATAGGCGTCCGCGACATCGAGTTCGAGTTCGACCACCGATCGCTCTTCGAGGTTCTCTCGTTTGATCTCCAGCTCACGGCGTGACATTTCAAGGGCATGAACGTCTCGTTCCATCTGAGCTCCGCGCGTTCGGGCGGCATGCAGACTTTCCGACGCCGTGGTCAGGTTGGCACCGGCTTGACTCGTTCGCTTCGCGAATTCCGCGAACGCACTGCTGAGTGCCGCGAGCGCTTCGGTGGCCTCCCGGGCCTCCTGTTCCGCGGTCGCGATGGTCTGTCGCAGTCGGGCGAGCTGTGCCTGACGGCGATCGAGCTGCTCCCGACCGACGGCGACCTGTCTTTCACTTTCTTCCTTGGCCAGCGCGACCTGGCGTCGCTCTCGCATGATGGCTTCGAGTCGAGCATTGTCCTCGCCCAGGCGAACCCGTGCGGTTGCCAATGCCTCGTTGGCGCGTTCGGTCGCGTTCGTGTCTTCGAGAGCGGTGCGTTCGCACGCGAGAATCGAGATCTTCTGCTCTTCGAGAAGTCGTTGCAGGGATCCGAGGCGTTCGGTGTGGCCAAGTTCTTCTTCGGTGAGCTTGGTCAGCCGCTGGTCGAGTTCGGAGCGCTCTCGAACGATCGCGACCTGTTCCTTGGCCAGGCGTTCGATGAGTTGTTCGAGGCGTTCGGCATGGTGACTCAGTTCGATGGTCTTGGTGCGTGCTTCCTCGATGTCCGCGGAAATGGTCACCTGCTGTCGCACCGCGGACCCTGCTTCGGCTTCCACTTCGGCCAACTTGTTCTCGAGGTCGTCGATCTGACCATCAAGATTGTGGAGTCTCTCCGAAAGTTCTCTCAGTTCGGCCTTCCGCGCGAGCCAGCCATGGGCGGCATCTTCACGCGCAGTCGGCGCGATCACCAGACGGTGGTCACGATCGAGGCGTTCTCCGCCATGTGTGACGAAACGAGCTCCGGGGAGCTGATCGGCGGCGAGGCGATGCGCGGTCTCGAGTGAATCGACCAGCCACGTGTTCCGCAGAAGTCGACGGCACACCTGCATGGCAGCGCCATTGGCTCTGATCATGCTGAGCATGGGCGTGGCACCAGGCACACTTGGTACCGTGAAGTGTTCATACGAATCGGGTGTGTTGACCGGGAGAAGGACGATGCGGCCGTCAAGCGATCGCATTTCATCGAGGAGGTGATCGATCCCCTTGGTGTCATCGACGAGCAGTGCCTGAAGGTCGTCGCCCAGAGCGCACTCGACCAGGTCGGCATGTTCACGGTCCGTTTCGATGAGATCTCCGAGCAGACCGTGGACGCCTTCGAATCGATCGGGTCTCTCAAGAACCACGCGGACGGCTTCGCCGAGTCCTTCGCGTTCCTTCTGAAGGCCCTGAAGCAGATGTTCTCGAGAACGAAGTGCGGAGCGATCTTCGCGATGGGATCCGAGTGTCTCCAACAGCGCGGTCTGTCTGTCATCGAGCTGAGCGCTGTGCGCGGCATGTGCTTTCTGCAATGACTCCAGGCGATTGAGCTGATCGGAGGCCGAGGCCTTGCTGGTGAGGGTCGTGACTCGATCGACTCTGTGCTGTTCTGCCTCTCGTGCGAATGGGCTTGCACGAAGTTCCAGTCTTTCGATCTGTTCCTCCAACGCTTTTTCTCGTTCCGAGATCGAGATCAACTGGCCTTCGGCGCTGACGATGTCTCGTTCAAGACGGGCGGTGCTGTCGCGAAGACGGTTGACTTCGGCTCTGGAACTGGATGCCTTTTCAGTGATCTGGGTGCGATGCTCTTCGGCTTCAGTCGTGATCTTTTCAGCTTCGGCGACAGATTTCGTGAGCGTGTCGACCTGGCCTTCGGCGGATTCGAGCTGCTCGGCAAGGCCGGTGAGGGACCCGAGGTGTTCGTTGATCCGGGTCTCTTCCTGCTCGAGCTGCTGGACGGCTTCGTCCAGATTGCGACTCGTCAGTTCCGCTCTCTGGCGGGCCTGGGTCTCGCTGCTCTGAAGCTCGAGACGTCTCTGCTCCTGAGCGTGCTGTTCCTCCTGGATGCGGTGTCGCTCGATCTCCGCCTGTTGCTTGACGTCTTCAAGCTGACCGACCTCGTTCTGGACGCGCGAGCGTTCCGTGTTGGCGTCCGCGATCTGACTGGTGAGGCCGTGCAGGTTCCTGCTGTTCTCATGAAAGCGTTCGAGGAACACGTGTCGCATCAGATCGCGTCTGCGGACATCGAAATCTGAATATCGTTGGGCTTTCTCGGCCTGTCCGCGAACGATTCGAAGACGACGTTCGGTGTTGGAAAGCTGCTCGCGCACGAGAAGCAGGTTTCTCTCGGCATGCTCCAGCTTGCGGGCCGACTCGACTTTTCGAGTTCTGAATTTGGCGATGCCTGCGGCTTCTTCCAGGATCAGTCGTCGCTCGACCGGGTTCGCCAGAAGCATGGCGTCGACCTTGCCCTGTTCGATGATCGAATAGGCGTTGGTTCCGATTCCGGTGTCGAGGAAGAGATCCTTGATGTCACGAAGGCGGACCTTGTGACCATTGATCAGGTATTCGCTCTTTCCGTCACTGAACAGTCGACGTGTCACATCGACTTCTTCGGTATCGACGTGCAGGGACCGGCGCTTGATGACCACCGGCTTGCCTGCGTCATCAAGTTCGTCGTGCGGTTCAACCGGGTTTTCGAAGGTCAGCGTGACGCTGGCTCCACCCATGGGTTTTCGTGAGGCGCTGCCCGCGAAGATCACATCGAGCATCGCACTGCCGCGGAGGCTCTTGGCACTGCGTTCTCCGAGCACCCACTTGAGCGCATCGACCACGTTGCTCTTGCCGCATCCGTTGGGACCAACGATTCCGATCACCGGTTCATCGAAGTGAAACTCGGTCTGATCGGCGAAACTCTTGAATCCTGCAACTGTTAACTTGGCGAGTCGCATGCGGTTCGACCTCCTGTCGGGGTGTGCCCGGGGGCACGGTGCGGCGATGGACATCCATTGTCCACCGGTTCATTGGCGGGCTCCACGACGCTCGGAGCTTGAATTTCGTCAATGATCATCTGGGTACAGTATCTCTTGGTACGCCGTTCCCTTCAAGGCCTGAACGGGCAGGGATTTCAAGGTCGTCGCTTTCTCCGGGGCGCTGTGGCGTGAAGGCTCCGTCTGAACCACTCACGACATCGAATTCCGGTCTCTCGACGCTTTCCTGTTCAGACTCGAAGGCGAGAATGGCTGCCAGAATCCGGTCCTGCTCGGCCTTGAAATCACATGAAATGTACTTTTGGAGCCACAGTTGATGGAGTGCTCCGATCACTTGTCCGTAGCTCATGCCCAGGCCTTGCTCGGGGTCGTTCACCGAGGTCTTGTGGCCGAGGAAATTCACCAGTCCGCGAACGGTGGTGGGGGCCAGCACGATGACCGGTCTGGGATCATCGTTCTGGCGGTAGAAGACCTGGAGTTCTTCATCGTCGAGGTCTGCCTTCATCATGAGCTGGCCCGACCAGGCGTTCAGTGTCAGAGGGGTGTTGATGGTCGTTTCCGAATCGAAGAGAACGATTCTCGGGGTTCCACTCTGAGCGATGTAGAGCATCGGTGTGTTCGATGGAACGATGTTCAGGACGAAGTTCTCGTTGATCGGCACCTCGGTGATGATCGGGTCGCCTCGCTTGAGGAGCGCTTCGAAAGCGGCCAGTCGGATGTCGACATCGTCATCGTTCAGCAGTTTGCGCAGTCCGATGTCGACTCTGGGATTGTTTCCCATGTTGCCCAGTTCTCTGACCGAACTGATCCGTCTGGCCTTGCTGGTTGATTTCTCCGCGATGTCCATGATGTATGGAACCACGAGCGCGTCATCGAGTTGTGCCCCAGCGCTCAACGCGGCGAGTCTGGGGGCCTCTTCGGGATAGTCATAGAGGTCATGGATCATGGGCACGGCCTTGGGGCCGAGCGCGCACCAGCGCCACTTGGCGGATTCGGCACCTCCCGGATTCGCGAGCAGCGCACGTCTCACCGCTTGAGACGAGGCTTCGACGGCGCCGACCTTGAGAGAGGTGTGCTGCAGGAGCTTCATGAATCGTTCGGTCTCATCAGCGTGAGACGGGGGGACGGTGATCGCGATCGAATCGCCACTTTCGCCGCGGGCGGTTTCATCCTTCTGCCCGGGCTCACGCGGGAAATTGCTGTTGATAGCCTGTTGGACGGTGGCGGTCCTCGCATGACTGGTCGTGGCCATGCGCAGTTTGACCGGCATGTTCTTCTGTGTGCTTCCGCCTTCGAGGATTCGACCGCTCAGTGCATTGATCGCGCTGGTGGTTGATTTGCCCGGTTCGACGAACGGATTGATGAAGATCGGTCCCTTCGCCTTTGCCAGCGCGAAGGCCTGCCGTGAACCGGTCGCAAGCGGGCCCGGGCGCAGTTCGGTGGTGTAGAGTCTTCCGCCTTCGAGACTGCTGGTCGTGGAACCGGGGAGTGCGAAGACGCGCACATCGAACTCGGTTCCCTTGGGCGCACCGGGTGGAATGACGCCTTCGACGACCACGATCGCGGTGTCCTCCGAATCAAGCATTCTCTCGGGTGTCAGGCCGTTCCAGCCATTCTGCGGGTCACCGACACCTCGACGTGTCATTTCAGCGAGCATCAGGGACCTGACCTGGGCCGGAACGATCCGACTGCCGGTCCCGGAGAGTCCCACGACGAGGCCGTACCCACGAACGACGGTGGGTTCGTATCCGGTGAAGATGCCCTCGCTGGCGACCGTGCCGCGCATGATCGGATCGACTTCGAGCTCGAAGTTGGTCTTCGAGAGTCGTTCGGACTTGGTGTCTCGGTCGGCACGTTCCAGCACCATGTTCTGGCATCCGGCAAAAGTCAGTGTCAAGACTCCGATGATGATCGGGAGGATGCTTCGTGTTGTGTTTCTGGATGTCGTCACGGTGGTATCCACGAAAAGAGGCGCCCCTGTCCGGAGTATGGCATTGAGTAGGGTCCTGAACGGGCCCATTCTATCGGTCCGAGTCAACCGGCACAATGAAGCAGGCATGAACTCCTGAACCTCGTTTCGGCCACGGGTGTCGCTCAAGAGGGTGACATGCTTCGTTTTCTCGTACGGAGCTGGTTTCAGCCATTGAAATGGTCGAGATTCATCGGTCCTGATTTCAAGAACATCAACTACGATGAAAAACCCCCACAATCCTCGAATCATCCATGCAGGAGCCCGCCATGAACTTCCCATCAGTCTCACTCGCCATCTGCACGATCCTGGGTGGTGCCGGTGCCTCGCTCTGGGCTGAGGATTTCACGACGACCTCGATGGAAAGTCCTTTGCTGGCCAGATCGATCGGGACTCCTGAGATTCGGCCGATCGAGTTGGATGGTCTCCGGCTCGAGCGCCTGAGGACGTCACTTCTGACGAACGACAACGTGCGCATGACCGGCATGCCACTGCCAGGTCATCGCTTGGTCGACCTTCAGCTTCAGCGAATCAATCCCTTCGACTCGGATGCACGCATCGAAGTGATGCGTCCCGACGGCATCCACCTCATGTCGATTCCTGAGACCATCATCCTTGGTGGCGAGGTCGTGGGTGAACGCGGCAGCAGTGCCTTCATCGCCTACACCGACTCCGGTGTCGAAGGCTGGATCACGTCCGGTGGTGTCTCCTACGGCATCAGCGATGGCGTGGGTGGGACACCCACCATTCATCGACTCGACATGATCCCCGTGGATCCCACGTGGCAGCTCTGTCAGTCGAACCTCATCGAGCAGCCGTTGATGAAGCGAGGAGCACTGGGTGTTCCTTCCGGTTCGACGGCTGACGACGGCAGTCTCGCGGGAAGCCTCGGAAGCAGCCCCTGTCAGCGAGTTCGTCTTGCGATCGAGACCGACCAGGAACTCCTTGGAATCTTCGGCGGTGACCGTCAGGCGACCGTCGGGTACATCGCGACTCTGATGGCCGCTTCCAGCTATGTCTACGCACGTGATCTGAACACGGATCTCGTGGTCAGTTATCTCCGCCTCTGGGAAACCGATGATCCCTGGGTGCAGTCGAGCACTGGTGATCAGCTTTATGAATATCAGGCCTACTGGGAATCGAACCACGAGGACATCTCCAGGGATCTCGGGCATTTCCTTTCCGGGCGTGGGCTGGGTGGTGGCGTGGCGTGGCTGGGCGTGATGTGTGACGAGACCTACAACTACGGACTCTCCGCCAATCTGAACGGTTCATTTCCGTATCCCCTCGAAAACAACAGCGGCCAGAACTGGGATCCAATGGTGGTCATGCATGAACTCGGCCACAACTTCGGTGCACCGCACACCCATGATCTCACTCCTGCTCCGGACAATTGCGCGGGCGGCGACTGCTCGATCGGTGCCTTCGGCACCATCATGAGCTACTGCCACACCTGTCCCGGTGGATTGGGGAACGTCCGAATGGAGTTCACCCCTCAGAACATCGACAACATCAACACCCACATCGCTCAGTCCGGCTGTGATTTCTCGGTTTCGGATGACACGATGTGTCTTGCGGACGATGTCACGACCGGCATGAGTGCTCCGGTCTACGTGGATGTCCTGCAGAACGATGTCGGTATCGATTGCACCTTCGCCGACATCCTGTCCTTCGAGGCACTGTCCTTCGAGGGTGGGCAGGTCGAACTGGTCGAGGGCTTCGGACCGGATGGCCGTTCAGTGCTTCGATACACGCCGGTCGATGAGTTCATCGGTACCGACTCCTTCGAGTACACCAGCGTCATCAACGGGGTGCAGGACACCTGCATGGTCGCGGTCAGCGTCGAGGAGGCGGAACCTCCGGACCCACTTCGCGTGGCGGACAATCCCGTCGGTACCACGCCCGGCATCGAAGTCGCCTATTACGCACTCGAGCCGATTTCGTTCCTCCCTGATTTCTCGACGCTCGAATCGTTTTCCAGTGAGGTCGTCGGGGACATCGAGTACGCGTCGACCAATGGGGCCTTCATGGGCAGCGGCCTCACGGACGATGTCGGTGCGCTCTTCATCGGCTGGGTCGAGATTCCATTCGCCGGACAGTGGCGATTCTCCACCGTCAGCGATGATGGTTCGGCGCTCTACATCGGCGATCAGCGGATCGTCGACAATGATGGAACGCATGGCATGCAGGAACGAACCGGAGCCATCGGTCTCGAAGCCGGAGTCCACGCCATTCGCGTCGAATTCTTCGAGCGTGGTGGGGGTGCGGGTCTCATCGTGAAATACGCCGCCCCTGGTGGGGCGCTGTCGGTTATTCCTGAAGCCGCCTGGTCGCACGGTGGGTCCCTCTTCCAGAGTCCCGACCTCAACGGAGATGGCATGGTTGGTGGCGACGACCTGAGCTTGCTGCTCTCCCAATGGGGCTCGGACGGCACTGCGGACTTCGACGAGGATGGAATCGTCGGCGGTTCGGACCTCGCCTATCTGTTGTCCTACTGGGGCGAGCTCTGAATTTTTCGATCCTGCACCAGGCGAGTTGGTTCACATCCATTCACGCACTGCGATTCGAGGAACTTTTTCAATGTCCAATGGCATGGCTGATTTCGTCCGTCTGTACGCACTGGTCTGTGATGACAAGTCGGTGCGACAGGCACTGATGGACACCCCAGACGAAGTCTTGAGCGAGCATGGTCTGGCGCTGCCGAAGGGCGTGCAGTTCCTCTCTGTCGATGACTGCATGCATGCACCCAAATGCATGCACATCACCGTCGAAGGTGCCGGTTCACTGTGCGTCAGAGCAGACAAGGCGTCCGAGTGCTGAGCGGCGACGTCTTCCACATGACGTCATCGGGACCGACCATCCGCTCTCGCGCTCAGGTTTCGAAAAGAGGGGGTCTTGAATGGGCGATACTGGACTCGAACCAGTGACCTTTCCGGTGTAAGCGGAATGCTCTAGCCAACTGAGCTAAGCGCCCTGAGGGTGAAGGCTACACGGTGAACGCTCACGATGCGAATGTTGGTTCCATGAGTATTCCAGGTCGGGCACCGCCTAGAATGGATTCATGTCATCGGCCCCACCCAATTCCGATTCGATTGCCAAGACGATTGCTCGTCTGCGAGATCGCCTTGCCGGGTGCGCCCGGGCCGAACGTCGCTCGATTCGTCGGTGGCTGAAGCGCCTCGACACGATTCGTCGTTCCGGGCGTCCCGTCGATCGCTCACTTCAGAAAGTCGAACGGGCCATCGAGCAGGCGGAGACGGTGCGACGGCTCCGAGCCGAGGCGGCTGATCGTGCGTTCGTCTATCCGGCGGAGCTTCCCGTCAGTGCCCGGCGCACCGAGATCAGTGAGGCGATCCGGGACCACCAAGTCATCGTGCTCTGTGGTGAGACCGGTTCGGGAAAGACCACGCAGCTTCCAAAGATCTGTCTGGAACTCGGCCGTGGGGTCGAAGGCTTGATCGGTCACACCCAGCCGCGCAGGGTCGCGGCGCAGGGCGTGGCGGAACGAATCGCCCAGGAAGTCGGCTCCGAGATCGGCGGCCTGATCGGCTGGCAGGTTCGTTTTCATCGCAAGGATTCGAAGGGCACCTGCGTCAAGATGATGACGGACGGCATTCTTCTTGCCGAGACTCAGGATGATCCCATGCTTGATCGGTACGACACGATCATCATCGATGAAGCGCACGAGCGGTCTCTGAACATCGACTTTCTCCTCGGGTACTTGAAACGAGTTCTTCCCAGGCGACCTGATCTCAAGGTCGTGATCACCAGCGCCACAATCGATGCCGAACGCTTCAGCGAGCATTTCGGGGGCTGTCCGGTCATCGAAGTCTCGGGTCGAACGTATCCAGTCGAGATTCTCAATCAGGATCCGGAATCACTCGGTCGCGAGGGCGATGGGTCCGACTCGCCCGAAGTCATCCTGAAAGCCGTCGAGCACCTGCTGGACACGTCGGCCGATACCGGTGACATGCTCGTCTTCGTCCCGGGTGCGCGCGAGATCCGCGATGGGATCGAGGCCCTTGAAGGGGCGTTCGGTGATCGTTTCGAGATTCTCGGTCTGCATGCGAGGCTTCCGGAACGCGAGCAGCGAAAGATCTTCGGATCGGGATCGAAGCGTCGCATCATTCTCTCGACGAACGTCGCGGAGACCTCGGTGACCGTCCCCGGCATCACGTCCGTCATCGACACCGGGCGGGTTCGCATCTCGCGATTCAGTGCACGTTCCAGATTGCAGCGTCTACCGGTCGAACAGGTCAGTCAGGCCTCCGCACGACAGCGTGCCGGTCGCTGTGGGCGCATCGCACCAGGTCGTTGCCTGCGGCTCTATTCGGAAGAGACCTTCGACTCCGCCGATGACTACACGCAGCCGGAGATTCTCCGGTCCAACCTCGCCGATGTGATTCTTCGAATGCTGGCACTCGGACTGGGTGACATCACTGATTTTCCGTTCCTCGACGGCCCATCCTCTCGCATGATCGAAGAAGGTTGGGGGACGCTGTATGAACTCGGAGCGGTCGATCGAATGCGCGATCTCACTGAGATCGGGCGCAAACTGTCGCGTCTTTCGGTTGATTCGAGACTTGGAAGAATGCTCATCGCCTCGCTCGAGGAACGCATGCTTCCGGAGGTGCTCGTGATCGCTTCCGCACTTTCGACTCAGGATCCTCGTCTGCGGCCTCCGGGAATGGAATCGCTCGCCGACCTCGCGCACCTCGGTTGGCTTGATCAGAAGAGTGACTTCGTCGGTCTGCTGAGACTCTGGACCGCCTACGAGGAGGCTCGAAAGTCGATGGGCAGTTCGGCGCTTCGTCGGTGGTGCCACGAGCGTCATCTTTCTGTCAGTCGGATACGCGAGTGGGTTGATGTCCACTCGCAGCTTCGGCAGGAGGTCCAATCGGTCTTCGAGGTTCGAGTCGGCCGACCTCGGACCGACCGCATGGGTGACGGTGGATGGGGTGCGATGCATCGTGCCATTCTCGCCGGGTTCGTTTCGAACATCGCCCGAAGGAACGACGAGCGTGCCTATGAGACGCCCAGCGGAGTCGTTTTCTCCATTCATCCATCGTCCGGACTGAAACAGACCGACGTACCCTGGGTGATGGTCTCCGAAATCGTGGAGACCACGCGGCGATACGGCAGGATGGCGGCCAAGGTACGGGGCGACTGGGTCGAGCGTGTCGCACCACATCTGGTGCGTCGTGAATATGAAGAACCTCATTATCTGATCGATTCCGGCCAGGTCGCGGCGTACGAGCGGGTGTACTACGGAGGCATGGTTCTCGTTCCTCGTCGGCGCGTTGCCTATGGTCCGCTTGATCCGGAGGTCGCACGTGACATCTTCATTCAGGAAGCGCTGGTCGAGGAGAAGCTGCGCACGCGCGCGTTGTTCATGCTGCGCAACATCGCCTTGCGAAAACGCGTCGAAGCACTCGAAGAAAAGGAACGTCGACGTGATCTTCTGGCCTCGAACGATCAGCGTTTCCGTTTCTACGACGAGTTGATTCCGAGTCAGGTCCACAGTGCGCCCAGCTTCGAACGATGGCGACTTCAAGTCGAGGCGCGTGATCCCGACCGTCTGGTGATGGCGGATTCCGACATGTTCGGAGCTGATCGCGGTGGACTCGATTCCGAGGTCTTTCCCGATCACATCGAGACCTCCGGCAGCCGCTGGCGCCTGGAGTACCGTCACGAACCAGGTGAGCTGGGTGACGGAGTCGCGATCAACGTCGCCCTCGCAGCGCTCGCCGACCTCTCAGCGGACCGTCTCGAATGGGGTGTTCCCGGCATGCTTTCCGAACGAGTCGAGGCAATGATCCGTTCTCTTCCCAAGAGACTCAGGACGCGTTTCAGTCCCGTTCGCGAGACGACCTCCGCGCTGGTGGAGACGATGACCTTCGGTGAAGGCGCGCTCTCGGACGTCCTTGCGAGGCACCTGACCGCGATCGGTGGTGTCGTGGTCGAGTCCTCTGATTTCGATCGAGCACGGCTCCCGGAGCATCTTCGAATGCTGATGATCGTTCGAGATGACGAGGGGCAGGAAGTGGCTCGAGGCCGCTCACTCGAGACACTGCGCGCGACGCTCGCTCCCCGTGTTCAGAAGGCATTTCACGACAGAGTCGATGGCGCGCTGGCGGGCCTGACCGATCCCGAACGCCACCGAACTTCCCGAAGTGCCGCTTCCGGAGTTCATCGTGGTCGAAGGTGCTGCCGGGGGCGTGCGAGCGTGGCTTGCCTTCCAAAGAAGCGATGGTCGAGTCGGAGTCACCGGACATGCTCGCAGAGAAGTCGCCGTGGTCATGCATCGTGCGTTTCTTCTCGAGGAACTCAGGAGACTCGGTGGGCGGGCCCTTTCCGGACATCTCGACTGGCTGCTCGACGGACAGCGTGCGTGGCCTGAGTTCCATCTGCTTGAGACCAAGCGTCCACTTCGCGCCATCGTCGAGGATCTGGCGCTCGACGCGGCGTTCTTCGTCTCCAGCGATGAGCGCCCGGCGTCATCCCCCTGGGGCATCCGAAGCCGTGGTGGAGTGCAGTCGTGTTTCGAATCCGGTTTCGCGGAACTGTCACGTTGCGCCGAAGACGTGGTGGGGCGATTGGAGGACTCCCTGCGCCTGCACGGGGCGCTTGCATTCGCGCTTGAATCGGCTTTTCCCCAGGCGTGGGCTTCCGAGATCGAAGGAATGCGCCGGGAACTCGAAGGTTTCCTTCCCCGCTGTGTGCAGAATGGTTCCTGGTTCGAACTTGAACGCACTCCACGGCATCTCCGTGCGATCGATTTCCGAGTGAAGAGGCTTCACGACAAGGGGCCTGCTTCCGAACGACGGGATCGCGAGGCTCTTGTTGAATGGGTGCATCGACTCGAACACGCACGCCCATTGCTGGCGGGTACCGTGCAATTCACCGCCTATGAACATGCGATTCAGGAACGTCGTGCGCATCTGGCCGTGCCGAGTCTCGCTCTGTCCGGTTCGGGATCCAGACGTGTCCTGGTCGTACGGTGGAACGAGCTCTCTGCGGTGTCCGCCGGTCGCCTCGTCCCCATCACATGATCTGGACTCAGGACTCTCGTCGATTGATCATGGCTGCCATCTCGAGACACCATCCTCGATCAGGGAGTTCCCATGGTCTGAATTTTTCGATGGTGCCACGTTCCTCGCTGTAGAGCAGTGAACGATTGAAACCAAGACGCCCACCTGCCGGTGAATCGATCAACGTGCTCGAGTCGGTGGCACTGACCTGGAACAGCACGCGTTGGTCGAACTCTCCGATGCCTTGCCGATCCAGTGCTCTCTGCAACGAGGAGACGGTGTCGCACCAGGTGCACTGGCGTGAATGCCGTGCATCGGGCCTTCCCGGAGGATCGAGGCGAGGATCTTGTCGGGTGTCGGCGGGGTGTCGTCGTCGGATTCCAAAGCCGAAGTCGCTCTCGTTGCGGCGCAGGCTCCCGATACCGCTGCAGTCCGTGGATCGATGAGGTAAGTGCGCCGGGGCGTCGGTGGTGCCGGATCTTCGGTGCGCTCTGGCGAGCGTCTCGTGCCAAGTTCCTCGAGTGAGCGCCCTCGTCCGTGTCGTGGAACGCTGGGTATCGGTGGTTGGCGTGGGGCAGGGCGTGGGCCACGGCCCGAGAGCAGGCCGTGCGCGGGATCGTCGGCAGGGCGTTCCGTCGAGAATGGTGAACGCCGGCACCGTCGTGGGGGTGTGTGAGCGGCCAGCGAAAGCAGGGAGGCTCGCGACTGAGCGCGACCGAGGCGTCGTCACTGCTGTCCGACCACGAGCAGGTTGGCAGCCGGTCTGTCGGCGGAAGCGTCGCGGCGGTCGGGTCCTTGATGGCGACGGCGTCTCCAAGCCAGGCGTCGGGGGCGATGAGTCACGTTGTCGACGGGTGTCGGCCTCGATGGCGGACGTTGGAGGAGTCGGTTGTCCTGCGAGACGTCGCGGGCTTGCTGCCCTCGAAGACGATCGTATCGCGGCTGCCGAAGCCCTGGGTCCTGCGCGAGCTGCGTCGACCCGGTTGAGGCACTCCTCGCTGGTCTGGTCTCGTCGAGCCAGCAGACCTGGAAGGGGCTGTTGCCCTCGATCGAGCCCGCTCTGGTCGTTGTAGATCGCTTCGCCGGGGCGAGAAAGCAGGCGCGCCGCGGAATTGTCATCGGAAAGAATGACCTGTGAATCGGACTCCGAGCACTGCAGTGCGATTCGGACTCCCATCTGTCCCATGGTGCTGCGTGCCAGCGAGTAGGCACCGGCGAGGGTCTGAGAGCCCAGGACCACGTGCATCCCGAAGGCACGGCCCTGGCGGACCAGGCTGATCCAGGAGGAGGGAGGCGTCCTGGGAGAGCTTGTCGTCCTCGACGAAGAGTTCCTGGAACTCATCGACGATCAGGAGGACTCGCGGCATCGGCTGCCGTCCGGACGAGCCGCCCGAAAGCCGGCGAGGTCCTGGACGCCATGCCTGACGGTAGAGGTCGCCTCGGCGCTTGAGCTCCTCGTCGAGTCCCTTGAGGACGCTCACGCCGAATTCACGGTCACTTTCGACGGCGACCGCTCGGGCGTGCGGAAGCTTGTGGGTTGCGTAGGTCTTGAACTCCACGCCTTTCTTGAAGTCGACCAACCAGAACTCGACCTCGTCTGGGGAGTACCAGCAGGCGAGGTTGGTGACCAGGGCATGCAGCAGCGTGGACTTGCCGGAGCCGGTCTTGCCCGCGATGAGCGCGTGCTGTGCGCGGTGCCGACGCCCAGGCATCAGCTGCTGGAGCTTGGTGGCTCCGGTCCGGCCGAGGCTGATCTCGCAAGCTCTCGGGTGGCTCGATGCGGTCCAGTACTGGTCGGGCTTGGGCGCGATCATCTGGAAGGGGACTTCCACCTCGATCGGCCTTGACTGCAGCGGTGCCTACGGCGGTGGTGCCGCGCGATGTCGGTGATCGATGCTCCTCGTTGGGTGACGCCGTCGCGGTTCGAGTGGGAGGCGCTTCCAGATTCGAGGGTCCCGTCGCAGCCGCCACTGATTCCAGCTCGGCCGATGAACCTTGCAGCGCGAATGGGCGGTGCAAGGTGTCGCGGTCGAGGGCCTCGGGGAGTCTCGCGCCTGAGATGTCGTGCATCAGAATGATGGTGTGCACGCCGCACCGAGGGCCACTGGTTGCGATCGAGGCGAGTCGTTTGCAGGCGACGTCGGTGAAATTGGCGGGAAAGTCACTGACGACGAGGAATCGCAGGGGTTCCGCGATCTCACCGGCAGCTTCGTTGTAGTCGATGATCGAATCGAATTCATTTCGAAGGTACTTCTGAATCACCGTTTCCATGTGTTCGGTGATGTCCAGAAGTCTCTGTTCGATGTGTCTGGTCTCCGTCCAGATGCGATCGTTGATCAGCTTTTCATCATGATCAGCGAGGTGCATGAAGCCTGCGAAGGCCTCGCCCAGCCCCACGGGATCGAGAATGGTGAATCGGAGCTTGGAGGGAGGCATCGTCGCCAGCAGGCGAGTCATCAGCGATCGAAGCATGGCAAGAGACTGGTTTCTCGTCTCGGAGTCTGATTCGATGATCAGGCTGCATGTGTCGGGGAAGCTGAGGAAAGCGGGAAGTGGCATGGACGCCGGCATGTCATGAGCGAACCGTTCTTCCGCAGGAAGTGATTCTGGAATCTCGTTTCGATCGAATGCGACCGATCCGATCGGAATGATCGAGGGAAAGTGCGATGATGGCTTCCATGACTTCCAGTGCTCGGACTCGAAGGAGGGATGTTCTTCGGTGGCCCTTTCGGTCAGCGCTTCGAACACCGCCTGAGCACGGTTCATGCCGGTGTGCCAGTCGATGCAGATGCCCTCCTGGGTCTCATCAAGGGTCGACTTGAGTGAAGCCAGTCGACTTTCGTGCCGGCCTTGTTCGGAGGTGTTGGCGGCATCGAATGTCTCTCTGGCCGATCTGGTTCCATCGGTCCAGGTGGTTTCGATCGACTGCAGGCGATCGGCATGTTCGGTCTCGACACGTTCGACCTTCTCAGGAAACTTGAACTCGAGATCGCCAAGAAGCGTCTCCTGTTCTCGTTGTGAGTCTTCGATCAGGGGAAGGTACTTGTCATTCGCCTTCGTGATTTCGGAATCCCTGACATGGGTCGCATTCTCCTCCAATTCACGTTGAGCCTGTCGAGCCTTGGCCACGAGAAGGTCAGCCGTCATCTTGGTGTCCTGCATCGCCTTTGCCATCGGGATCCAACAGGTCGCGACATGCTTTCTTCCGATCAGCCAGCACCCCAGCATGATGACCATTCCGATGATCAGCCCAAGGCCGATCTCGGGCAGCATGGCGGTGAACTCGATCGAACCCTTTCCGGACCATGCCGCGAGTGCACCTCCGCCTCCGCCCAGCAGGACGATGAGAAACGGAACACCACCACGAAGGATCCTGGCGAACTTCAAGCCTTTCAGGCTGTTGAGTGACTCGACCGCCTGGTGAGTCGCGGCGGTGAAGACGGCTTCGGGATCTCGTGAGAAATCTTCAGCTCGTTCGTCGGTGATCGGCGGCGCCTCGGTCGGTCTCTGGCGATATCGACGAACCTCGGTTCGCGCGAGTTCGCAGACTTCCTCGAGCTCGAGCGTGCGAGTTTCGACTTTCTCCCTGAGCTTCTCGAAATTCTCCCGGGGAGTGGTTTCGGCGGCTTCGAACACGGCTTCCGCAAGCCAGTTGGCTTCATCAAGTCGTTGTTTCAGTTCGGTGATCCGTGACTGCGCATGTTCTTCGATTCGTTTTCGTTTCGACCGGTAGTTTCGATGCAGTTCGGTGGTGGCCTTGTCGTACCCGGTCTGCTCGGCTTCCAGATCCGCATCACGAGTCTGGTTTTCAGTTCGCGTGGCCTTTTCGAATGCGATCTTGATCCCCGCGACGGTCGCGCGATGAAGTTCCGCCTCTTCCGCCGCATCCTGATCGTCACGTGCTTGGGACTCACGGTCCCTTTGTGCCCTGTCCATCGATCCATTCACGACGAACTCGATCGAATCGTCGAATGATGCAAGAGAGGTCAGGTTCACATCTTCCTTCCCGGGGTGCATCGGTGATTTCTGTTTCGAGTCTGTCACTGGCTCTGTGCTCCGAAGCTTCTCATTCAATCGTCCTGGCAATCCCGGCGCATTGCAGACAGCACCTCACCGATGCTCTCCATGGCCTTCAAGCTGTTGCGTACCTGTGATTCGTAGGAATCGACGTGATTCTTCTCGAACGCACGACTTGCTGGGTCCTTCCACGATTCCGTCGCCTGCTCCCACTTTATTCGTAAATCACGTGCTGCGGATGCAAGTTTCATCTTTGCCGAGGTCACGCTCATGAAGCTTCCTCCGTGGTGTCTTCGACATCATCTCCGGAACCGCGGCTCATAGAACGCTCGCCGTCCTGCTCCAGCAGGCGAGTCAACTCCGCTTCACTTCCGGACTTGCCGCTGGTGTACGCTTCGAGATGTTCCAGAATCTTTCCGAGCAACGCGACCGCCATGGGGACGTTTCTTTCGGCCATGCCTGAGAGTGACTGGATCTGCCCTTTGTACAGCGCATATTCACGCTCGAGACGATTTCGCCATCGTTTCGTGTGTTGCAATCGCTCCTCGGCGGACTTGAGATGCTTGAGCGAGCGAGCCAGTTCCACCTTCTCATCGACCACCGATGGGCGACCATCCTTCTCCGAACCCTGCATCTGTTTTCTGTAGAGGGCGCTCTTCGCTCGAGTCACGAGCTCCTGGCGTTTCTGTATCTGACGACGCCAATGCTGGATCCGGTCCCGTTCAAGCCAGACGATGGCACGTTCGATCTCGCTGTCGGCTTCGATGAGTGCGACCTTGACGGTGTCACCGAACTCGGCCATGGAGCCCTTGAACTTCTCGATGGTCTTCAGGTCGAGAACCCGTACGTGTCCTTCTTCGCTCATCGCTGTTGCAGGTAGTCATCGATACGCTGTGCCTTGCGAAGCAGGAACGGTATCTGTGTCTCGGAGACCTTGAGGAATCGCTTCAGGACCTTGCTGGTCTGATCGAACTCCTCGGCGAACTTGGCGTGCTCCTGATCGCGCCAGGTGGATTCCAATGCACCGAATCTGGCCTGCAGGCTGCCCATCTGGGACTGGACTTCGGTATTGAACTTTTTGAGATCCGCGGCGAATCTTCGAAGTTCACCCGGATCTGCGACTGCCTTGGCCATCTATGATTCTCCTCGAGAGCGGCTTTCGAATACCCACAGAGTGTAGTCTACGACAGTCTCACGGAGAGTCACATGCAAACGAGAAATCTCATCGATGGTCGGTGGACAGTCGCCGATGACGGCTCCACCCTGCCGGTTCTGGATCCAGCGGATGATTCGTTGATCGCAGAGGTGCCTTCGTGCGGACGCGATGAGGCGGTCAGAGCTGTGGCCGCTGCCGCACGGGCGTTCGCCTTGTTTCAGGCCATGACTGCGGTCGAACGCGTTTCTCTGCTCAAAGCGATTTCAAGCCTCATGGCCGAGCGCAAGAACGCTCTCGCGGAACTGCTGACTCGGGAACAGGGCAAGCCTCTCGTTGAATCCCTTGGTGAGGTCGACTATGCGAGAAGCTATCTCGACGGCGCAGCCTTCGAACTCGAACGTCAGTCGGAAGAGACCATGCTCGACAGGGCATTGACGGGAAAGACGGTTCTGGTCCGACCCACGCCACTCGGAGTCGCGGCGTTGATCACTCCTTGGAATTTCCCGTATGCGATGCTCACCAAGAAGATCGGACCGGCCTTCGCCATGGGGTGTCCGGTCGTGGTCAAGCCATCGGAAGAGACTCCGCTCACCGCGCTGGCCTTCGCCGAACTCTGTGTCGAGGCTGGTGTGCCTCCGGGGGTGTTGAATGTCGTGACCGGTGAGCCGATTGGAATCGGTTCCGCATTCTTCGAGTCACCCGATGTCAGAATCGTCTCCTTCACCGGATCGACCGCGACCGGACGCAAGCTCGTCGAGGCCTCCAGTCGGCAGCTCCCGCGACTCGCGCTTGAACTGGGTGGTCATGCCCCGTTCATCGTGCTGGAAGATGCCGATCTCGAGTCGGCGGTGTCGGGCCTCATGATCTCGAAATTCAGGAATGGCGGCCAGACCTGCGTTTCTCCCAATCGAATCATGGTTCATCGATCTCTGCACGACGGCTTCGTGGCTCGTCTGAGTGAGCGGATGAGTGCTTTGGTGCCTGGGCGCGGCCTCGATCCTCAAACGACACTCGGGCCGATGATCAACGATGGCGGAATCCGCAAGGTGCAGGACCATGTGGCGGACGCCGTGGCACGTGGGGCTCGACTGGTACTGGGTGGTGAGCTGATCGAAGTTCCCGGGTTGGCCCGTCGTTTTCATGCTCCGACGATCCTTCTCGACGCCACCCCCGACATGGCATGCTTTCAGGAGGAGACCTTCGGACCTGTCTGTCCGATCATGGCCTTCGATGATGTCGAGGATGCCATCACGATCGCGAACGGCCTTCCGTACGGACTGGCCTCATACGTCTGGAGTTCACGAACTGCCCAGGCACTTCATGTGGCGGAACGACTTCACACTGGAATCGTCGGAATCAACGATCCAGCCCCCGTGACCAGTTGGACTCCCTTCGGTGGACGCAAGCAGTCCGGGTGGGGCATCGAGGGCGGTGCCGCCGCACTCGATGAGTACGCGCCTCCCAAGACGTATTCGATGGTCGGCCTCGACCCTGAAGCTGTCTGAGATCGTTCTTTTCCGGGACATTTCACGCTCATGAAAACAGGCGCTCGTCGAAACGAGCGCCTGCATCGAATGTGGCTGTGGGTGACGGGGAGGATCAGTCCTCGGCTCCGCCCACGAAGCTGGAGAGCCTCTGTCTTCTCACGGGATGCTGCAGCTTCCGAATCGCCTTCGATTCGACCTGTCGGACACGTTCTCGGGTGACCTTGAAGATGCGTCCGACTTCCTCGAGGGTGTAGGTGTATCCGTCACCGATGCCGTAGCGCAGCTTGAGGATCTCCCGTTCTCGATAGGTCAGTGTCTTCAGGACATCGTTGATCCTCTGTCTCAGCATGTCGCTGGTCGCACTGTCCGATGGAGATTCCTGGCGTTCGTCCTCGATGAAGTCTCCGAACTGGGAGTCTTCACTTTCACCCACGGGACGATCGAGCGAGATCGGATGTCTGGAGATCTTCATCACTCGACGGGTTTCGTCGATGGGCATCTTCGCCTTGAGTGCGATCTCTTCGACGGTCGGTTCCCTGCCAAGCTCCTGAAGAAGGTTCTTCTGGATGTTTCTCAGCTTGGACATCGTTTCGATCATGTGAACCGGAACACGAATGGTTCTGGCATGATCCGCGATGGCTCGTGTGATCGCCTGTCTGATCCACCAGGTCGCATAGGTTGAGAACTTGTATCCACGCTTGTACTCGTATTTGTCGACGGCACGCATCAGGCCGGTGTTGCCTTCCTGGATGATGTCCAGGAAAGGGAGGCCGCGGTTCCGGTACTTCTTCGCGATGGACACCACGAGCCTGAGGTTTCCGCCCGAGAGATCACGCTTGGCCTGCTCGTATTCGACGAAGACTCGCTCGATGGTCGCGATTCGCGACGTCATTTCGGGCAGTTCCTCGACCATCAACGACCTGAGTCCGTCGAGTTCCTCACCCATGACGAAGGTGTCTTCGGGGTCATAGCGATCAGGATGCTTTTCGGCCTTGGCCAGTCGTCGCTTCAGGTCGGCCATCTTGCGATTGATCGCCTGCAGCTTTCTGAGCAGCGGCTGGATCCGTCCCGTACGGATGCAGCATTCCTCGAGAAGGGTGGCGATCTTGCGTCGGCGAGCGTTCATCTGCTCACGGATCACTTCGAGCTTCTTCTCGTTGTCGCACTCGCAGATCTCTTCCCAGGATTCCTGGTTGAGCTTCAGCAGTCGCTTGACCGTCTTGGTGTTGTAGGGGATGCGAGCGGCGACCTTCTCCTTGGCGTTCTCCTCGGCGGTCGAGATTCGCATCGTGCGGTCGAATGGGAGATTGCCTTCATGGACCTGATCCAGAATGTCGACGGCTTGCTGAGCGGCGTAATCCGACTCGAGAACCATGCGCCTGAAGATCATTCGCGTGGTCTCGATCTTCTTGGCAAGACGGATCTCCTCTTCGCGGGTCAGAAGAGGAATGGTTCCCATCTGCGTGAGATACATGCGGATGGGATCGTCGATTCTCTTCGAGCCCTGCTCGTTGATCGCCTGTTCGACGGCGGCTTGCGCGTCAGCGGCGTCGATGATCTCCTCTTCGGCCTCGACACGCTGTCCCGGCGCAGTCTCGGTGTCGGCCGTTCGCGTGTTGTTGGTGGTGGTATTGTTCGGGGGATCGTTCGATTCCCTGTTCTCGGCGTCCGGTGGTGGGGCTTCGTCGTCCTCGATCATCTGCATTCGAGGGGTTCTTGCGGGCTTCTTGGGATCGTCTCTCTGGAACTTGAGATCGGTCTCGAGTTGTGCCGGGAATGGTTTCCATCCGTGGCGATCGACTTCGATCTGGTCCGCGATGCGAATACCAGAGGCCTTCACCAGAACCAGGATCTCGTCGATCCGGTCGGGGTCGACGAAGGCATCTGGAAGCACGGTGTTGATCTCTTCGTAGCAGATCCAGCCGCGTTTCTGGCCGTGTTCAAAGAGGGCCTTGAGCGAGCCCGAGAGTGATTCGATATTTGCAGTCACTTTGAGAATTCTCCAGAGGTGGGATGATCAGCGTCCACGGCGTTGTCCTTGGGCCTTGTACGGGTTTGGATTCACGGGTTTCTTCGGTCGTTCGACACGAGGGATGACGGTTCGATCCGAACCCCTCATGCGAAGCATTTCAAGTCGTTTGCCGAGTCCGGCGTTCTGATGTGAACCGGACGGATTCGAGTGTTCAGAGGCGAAGTGTTCCAGCCGATTGGTGCGGGCGAGATCGTCACAGAGACGACCCATCATCACCGGCGGGGAATCCTCGGAGTTCTCCATGATCGCCGTTCCGTAGCGGAACAGTTCGGTGATGAGCATCGCGATCGAGGGATCCTCGACGGCGAGAAGCAGCTGGTCGATGGCCGGGGTCTCACCCGCCTCGATGGCAGGAATGAGTATGTCGGCGAGACCGCGATGGCGATTCTCGAGAAAATGTTCCGGAGGAAAGAGTTCGGTCGCAGGAAGCATCATGCCTTCGCCTGCGTCGACGCACTCGCGTGCGAGTTCCGGATTGCAGATGAAGATCGCAAGCACTCTGCGTTCAGCCTCCAGGCGTCGGGTGGAGATTTCGATCCCCGAATCCTTCGGCTCGAGGATCGTTCCGTTTTCCTCGTGGGTCATTTCATCACCGGGGCCCGACGGAGCATCGAAGTTCGTGCGCGGGCTGCGTGCGAGGCGCCTTCTCTGGGCGAGGCTCTTCGTGAGATCCGATTCCGGAATTCCGGTGATCATTGAAATGGAGTCAAGGACCAGATGCTTGCGAGTGCCCGACGCGTTTTCGAGACCCATTCCGGCGAGTCTGTCGATCAGTCCTTCAATGGTTCGCTGACGAGACGTGATGCCATCAGAGTCCTTGAATCTCGTCCGGAATCCCTTGACGATGTGTTCGAGGATGTCGGTCGCCGATTCAAGGGCTTCGGTGAAGGCTGTTCGGCCTTCTTCGGTCTTGAGCATGTCGTCCGGGTCTGCTCCTTCGGGCAGAGTGCAGATCTTCACGTCGATGTCGCAATCGAAGAAGATCTCCGAGGCTCTGTCCGCGGCTTTCTGGCCGGCCTTGTCGCCGTCGAAGAGCAGCGTCACCTGAGTGCAGAACTGCTGGAGTTTCTTCGCATGAGCGGCCGTCAATGCCGTTCCAAGAGTCGCCACCGTGTTCTTGAACCCTGCTTGATGACAGGCGATCGCATCGGTGTAGCCTTCGACGACGATGGCCTGGCCGGCATCGATGATCGGCTTTCGGGCGAGGTGAAGTCCGTAGAGCGTGCGTGACTTGTCGAACAACGTGCTTTCGGGACTGTTGAGATATTTGGGTTGATCCTCATCCGAGAGACTTCTGGCTCCGAAGGCGATCGGTCGTCCGAGTTCATCGCAGATCGGAAAGATCAGGCGATTTCGGAAGACGTCGTAATGACCGTTTCCTTCGTTTCTTGGTTTCACCAACGAGGCGGCTTCAAATGCGGCGAATGGAATGGCATTCGCATCACCGGCTTTCGCATGCTGGTCCAATTCCTTGATTCGGCTGCACAGTCCGTCCCACGCATCAGGTGCGATGCCGAGCATGAATGCTTCGGACATCTCCTCGTTGATGCTGCGGCGTTCGAGGAGCGCTCTCGCGTCTCGGCCGACCGTCTCTTCCAACAGGCGTCTGCGATACCAGCGACTGGCCGCATCCGTGGCTCGCAGCAGTGACTTCTTGGTGGTGGCGGGATCACTGGGTGCGCCGTCATAGGGCGCGTGCTCGAGTTCGATTCCCGCTCGTTCCGCCAGGGCTTCGAGCGTCTCGGGAAAGGACATCTTGTGATAGTCCATCATGAATCCGACGGCATCTCCACTGGCACCGCAGGCGAAGCAATGAAAGAAGGGCCGGCTCTTGTGCGTGACGATCGCGAGAGATGGTTTGGTGTCATCATGAAACGGACACACACCGACATGCTCGCGTCCCTTTGGTTGCAGGGGGACGTGCTCGCCGATCAGCTTCACCAGATCGGTGGCTTCGATGATCCGATCTCTTTCGTGATTTTCAAATCTTCTTGACAAAGCTGATGCCCTTACAACTTCGAACTGACAAACACGGCTGAGGTTTCATTCGAGTGCTCGAGACGGCAGGGGGAAACAGTGCGAAGGGCGTTCTTGAACAGAACATTCCCTCGTCTCGCATGAAACGAATCTTCCCTTGCTCAGGTTTTGAGTACTCGGTGTCAGGGACTGGAGGGCATCGATATTCCTGCGCCTGCCGAGGTGAGTCGGTCGAAGTGCCACGGAATCTTGTTTTCCAGTCCGAACGTTCTATTTTACTCCACGCAGAGCTTGCGTCAAATCGTGGAGTGATTTCTTGACAAGATGCAACAATAAAAAACCCTCACGAGGAGGGTTTTCAATGGATCAGAGGCGCTCTGGGGCAGGATGCCACCAGAAATCAGCCATTATCAGGCCTCAGCGGCTTGTTTCCTGGTCCAAGTGTACTTGCGCTTGGATGGTTTCACGACCATGCCGAGGCGAATCGCCTTGGCGGAGACCTTGACCTTCTTGGTCTGGCCATCGATCACAGCGTTGACATTCTGCAGGTTCGGCTTGAACTTGCGCTTTGTGCAGGCAGTGATCTTGGTACCGACACCGCCAAGGTACTTCGGACGACCACGGAGGCGGTATTTGTTACCGGTACGAGTACTCTTACCTGTGAAATGGCAGACCCTAGGCATGGCCAAGCTCCTGAAAACGGGGGTTCAAACGAAGCGGGGAGCATACCTGCTGAGGGCTTCCGGGGCAAGTGGAAGAAAAAAAGAGGTGGGCTCCGGGAAAGCGATGATGCCCGGAGACGGTCCCATAAGGAAGACCGTCGACTGAGGAACAGGGCCTGTCTCAGGCACTTTCCTTCTGAATTCTCTGTGAGGAGAGTTCCTGCAGCGGGGTGTTGTTGTTGATGGCCTCCGCGTCGACCGTGAAGATGTACCCTTCGAATTCCGGCTCAGGGAGCTCATAAAGCTTGTCGAGCATGATTTCATCCAGCACGGCACGAAGGGCACGGGCGCCGGTCTGACGTTTCAAGGCACGAGCTGCGATCGCTTCCAGAGCATCCGTGGTGAACTCAAGTCTGGAACCCTCGATGCTGAAGAGATGCTGGAACTGACGAACCAGGGCATTCTTGGGCTCTGTCAGGATTCGGATCATGGCGGAGACATCGAGCGGCATCAACGGGCAGACGATCGGAAGTCGTCCGACCAGCTCTGGAATGAGTCCGAATTCAAGGACGTCATCCGGCGTGATCTGGGACAGGAGTTCGCGTGTCTCCTGAGCATCACCCTTTTCCGGGCCACCCTGTGCAAAGCCGATGCGACTCTGGCCGACACGACGTCGAATGATCTCGTCCATACCCACGAATGACCCACCGCAGATGAAGAGGATTTGTGAGGTGTCCATCTGAATGTACTGTTGCTCGGGATGCTTGCGTCCTCCTTGTGGGGGGACGTTTGCAACAGTGCCCTCGAGCATCTTGAGCAGTGATTGCTGGACGCCTTCGCCAGAGACATCTCGTGTGATCGAGACATTCTGGGAAGTCTTGCCGATCTTGTCGATCTCATCGATGTAGATGATTCCGCGCTGGGCGTTGTCCAGATCGTAATCGGCACCTTGGAGAAGCTTGAGAAGCAGGTTCTCGACATCTTCGCCCACATAGCCGGCTTCGGTGAGCGTGGTGGCGTCACCGATCGCGAACGGGACATTGATGGTTCTGGCCAGGGTCTTGGCAAGCAGCGTCTTGCCGGTTCCGGTACCACCGATCAGCAGGACGTTGCTCTTGTCGATTTCGACTTCGATCTCTTCCTTGTCGGCTTCGACGAGGCGCTTGTAGTGGTTGTGCACCGCCACCGAAAGGGCGCGTTTCGCCTGATCCTGACCGATCACGTAGTCATCGAGGAATTCCTTGATTTCACGAGGAGTCGGGATGGTCTGGAACAACTGGCGTTTCGAAGAGACGCGTCTTTTTTCCTGCTTGAAGATGTTCTGGCAGAGATCGGTGCATTGGCCACAGATGTAGACATCGCTGGGGCCTTCGACCATCGGGCCGACTTCACGCGACGTCTTTCCGCAGAATGAGCAGGTCGTGACCTTGCGCCCGCGAAAACCACCACCGCCACCGTCGGACGAACCGCCTCCTGCGGCACCTGAGCCACCATCGCCTTGCCCTGGACCTGTCGGTCCACCACCGGCACCGGGGCCCTCCGAGTTGCTGGCGAGGGGCTGTGGGCGATTCAAAGCATTCTGCGCGTTGTTCAGTGACATCAGTGTTGCCATTTCAATCAGGTAATCAGTGTTCTTGGGTGTGAGCAGGACTCGTAGAGTCCTGTCTGCAAACTTCTTGCGAGTGTATCGGAGCGTACGACCCACGTCTCGACCTTGGTCTTCAATCCGGGTGATCCGGGTCTGAATTTTCCGGTGATGTGGGTTGAGAGGGCCGTTTTTGGGGTCTTATTCGATCGAGTTCAGCCCGAGTTTCAGGTGAGATCCCGGATTGCACTCGAGAGATGATCTTGGCTTCCGCCTGTTTCAATTCCTCGGCAGAGAGCTTGCCATCTCGGTGCAAGGTCCTGAGATCCCCGAGACTGAATCCGATCTGTTCGGATTCATCCGAACCACGCATCCATTTTCGGATGATTCCAATGACGGCTCCACCGATGAGAATCAGGATGACCAGACCGAGAAGCCAGGGCCAGAGCTCGGAAAATGCCGAACCTGTTCCTGATGATGAGGACGTTTGGACTGCTGCAAGCATGCCTTCGGCTCACTTGGTCTTCTTGGTCGTCTTCTGGCGTCTTCTTCTGGATTCCGCCTTGCTCGCGGTCTTCTTGGCGGTCTTCTTGGCAGTCTTCTTGCCACTTGCCGCTTTGCGATCATCGCTCTTGGATTTGGCTTCCTTGTTCCACTCATCGGCTGGAACTTCGGTCACATTCGCCTGATCGACGATGCGGTCGGCTGCCTTGTGCTCCATGATCTGCCGGGCGACTTCCTGAAGACCGCCGGTCTTCTGGAGTTCGGTCCGTACGGCATCGGGGCGTTCGCCACGTTGCTGGGCCATCATCGCGATACGGCCGTTCACTTCCTGATCGCTGACTTCGATGTCGAAGTTTCGGGCGACCTTGTCCATGATGAACAGAAGCTTGAGTCGATTGATCGCTTGGTCCTGGGTCTGATCGCGCATCTCGGCGAGCTGCTTCTCGACCTGTTCCGGGTTGTCGCCTCGGTACAGGAGGTCCATGCGTTGGCGCTCGATGGTTCGAGCGACCTGTGCTTCGGAGATCTTCTGCGGAAGGGCGACCGTCGTCTTGTCGAGGAGGTATTCGAACACCTGCTCGCGCTCGGCTGCCCGTTGCTCCTGGTCGCGCCGGTTTTCGATCTCGAGCTTCAGTCGTTCACGAAGCATGGATTCGTCTTCAAGGCCGAAGGTGGCCACGAGAGTCTCGGTTTCAAGCGGAGTCACGCGCTCACAGTCCGTGACATGGAACTGGATGGTGATCTTCTTGTCACGCAGTTCGGATCGTTCGTGGGCTGGCGGTCCCACGGTTTCAAACACGATGTCCGAGCCGACTGCCGCGCCTTCGAGACGTGCGGTCAGGTCTTCCAGGAGCAGGCCGAGAACGGGGCCCTTGCCTTCGTCATCGACGTCCGGAACCACGACCAGAGTCTTGTCGGTTTCAAAGAACACGCCTTCATGGTCTTCGACGTCGACGCTGGCTCGTCCGATCAATCTGTCCTGGGGCTGGAAGTCCTTCTTGATCGACTCTGGGGTTCCGAATCGGAAGGCCAGATTCTTGATCTCGGTGTCGACATGTGAGTCGTCGATTTCGAAGATGGGTTTCTTGATGGCGACGTTCTCGAGTTCGGGAAGGTCGAATTCAGGGGCAACCTCGAGTGCGACTTCGAACGAGAAGTCCTTGCCTTGCTCGAGCGGCTTTTCCATCAGTTCGTCAGGGAAATCGGGATCTCCGACGACGCGAAGTTCCTTCTGCTGAACCGCCTGCTGGTACGCACCCATGATGAGCTGTCCGCGGGTTTCATTGATGACGTCATCACCGAATCTCTTCTGGAGGAGATGACGGGGGGCCTTGCCTTTTCGGAAGCCACGCATCTGAGCCTGGTTCTGCAGGTTCCCGTACGAGGCTTCGATGCGCTCGTCGACGACCTCAGCTGGGATCGTGATCGCGAGGGTCCGGGCCGAAGGGCCATCCTCGGTGATGTCGATCTTGAGATTCATTTCGTCTGTGGCGGTGTCCATGAGAGCAGGCCTCGCGATAGTGGCGTTTGTGGGTGTTCGTCGTGCGTCAGGTTCGGGGCTCACATTGAGCCCGAAAGGGATTCCGTAGACTACCAGAGCGACTCGACATACTCCAGCCATGTCCGCAGGACAGGAGAAGCTTCGAGAGGGTCGTGGTCTGGGTCAGAGCAGCATTTCCGCATACGTCGGTAATGGCCACAGATCGGCTGGAACGATGCGTTCCAGAGCATCAGCTGCTTCTCGGGCGGCCTCCATGGCTGGAACGAGGCTCTGGTGGCTGTGGTTCATCGCCTTTTCGTGGCTCTTGAAGGTGCATCTGGAGCGGGTTTCCAGCGTCATGAGCGTCTGAACCACCCCTTCGATGGCCTCGATGGTCTCATGGAGAAGCGCGTCGGTGGCGGGGGAGTCGATACCGGTGGCCCGCGTCGCCGCGACGGCATCCGCCAGCTGTGCCTGACTTCGAACGCCTGCCGGCAGGATCTGAGTCCGAATCATCGTGATCAAGGTGTTCGCTTCGATGTCGAGGATGGCGACGTACTGCTCGAGCAGAATCTCGTATCTCGCTCTGAGTTCCCGATTGCTGAGGACCTTGTACTTACGGAAGAGGTCCAGTGACTTCTTGCTCTTGAGGACCGGGAGTGCGTCGGCGGTCGACTTCAGATGAGGCAGCCCGCGTTTTTCTGCTTCGGTCACCCAGTCCTCGTTGTAGCCGTCTCCATCGAAACAGACCCGGCGGTGCGTCTTGACGACTTCGCGAAGAACGGCAAGTGTCGCCGAATTACGCTTCGCCTTGGTCGGATTCTTTCCAGCACGCTTCGTGAGTTCGTTTGCGAACCAGTCGAAGCTCTCCGCGATCATCGTGTTCAGAACGGTGTTCGGCCAAGCGACCGAGGTGTTTCCACCGACGGCGCGAAGTTCGAACTTGTTTCCTGTGAAGGCGAACGGACTTGTTCGGTTGCGGTCACTCGAGTGCCTGGGGATCTTGGGAAGCTGTTGGGCGCCGAGGTCGAGCGTGCCGGCCTTCTTGGTACTGCTGGTCTTTCCTGATTCGAGTTGATCGAGGATGTCGGTGAGCATCTCACCCAGATAGATCGACATGATCGCCGGCGGTGCTTCGTTCGCACCGAGGCGATGGTCATTGCCGGCCGTGCCGATCGACGCTCTCAAGAGATCCGCATGGAGATCCGTGGCTCTGATCACCGAGCACAGGAACACCAGGAATTGAAGGTTTGAATGGGTTTCGTTGCGTGGGTCGAGAAGATTGAAGCCCGTGTTGGTCGAGATCGACCAGTTGTTGTGCTTGCCTGAACCGTTGATTCCCGCGAACGGCTTCTCATGCAGGAAGCAACTGAATCCGTGTTGTGACGCGACTTCGTGCAGGATGTGCATCGTGAGCATCTGGTGGTCTGCGGCGACATTGGCGTTTTCGAAGGTCGGTGCGAGCTCGTACTGACCGGGTGCGACTTCGTTGTGCCTGGTCTTGACCGGAACACCCAGCTCGAAAAGTCGGTTTTCCGCGTCGCTCATGAATGAAAGCACGCGGTTGGGGATGGATCCGAAATAATGGTCGTCGAGCTGATGCCCCTTGGGTGCCGGGGTGCCTTGGAGCGTCCGTCCGCAGATCGCAAGGTCGAGACGTTGTTCGGCGAGATCGGAGTCAACGAGAAAATACTCCTGTTCACAGCCGAGCGTGGGCAGGACCTGAGTGACCTCGTCGTCGTCACCGAAGAACTTGACGATCCGAAGTGCATGCTTGCTCACGGCTTCAAGAGAGCGCATGAATGGCGTCTTCTTGTCGAGCGCTTCGCCGGTCCAGGAGACGAACGCGGTCGGGATGCACAACGTGCCGATGCCGTCGGGGCTCTGCAGTATGAACGCCGGGCTGGTGGCATCCCATGCGGTATAGCCTCTGGCTTCGTAGGTATCGCGAATGCCTCCGGAAGGGAAGGAGCTCGCATCGGGTTCGCCCTCGATCAGTGCGGCGCCCGAGAACTTCTCGATGGCGTTGCCATCACCGGTGGGTGAGAGGAACGCATCATGCTTCTCGGCGGTCGTTCCGGTCAGAGGCTGGAACCAGTGGCAGTAATGGGTGCAGCCATGCTCGACCGCCCACTCACGCATCGCACTCGCGACGGTGTTCGCGATCATCGGATCGAGAGCCTGGTCGGCGCTGACGGTTCGCTCAAGATTCATGAAGACTTCGGGTGGGAGTCGCTTCAACATCACATCGCCGGTGAAGGTGAGGCGACCAAAGATGTCCGAAGCACGATTTTCATTGTTCAAAGACATGTCCGAGCCCTCCTCGATGAAGATCGAATCAATCATGTTGCGACGATTCTCTTCATGCATGGCTAGTCCCCAAAGTCCTTTTCAAGCAGGCTTGCCTGCGAACACCGATCTCGATCACACGATTGGAAACGGCTTCTCGTACTATCCCCATTGCACCTCCGAACCGCAACTGTTCTGGCCTACTCAATCAGGACAATTTGAAAGAGTTCCCCGGAGCCCATGGCCGATCGCACCGAAGGTCCGATTCTGAGACTTGTCGACCTTTTCACGGTGCATCAGGCGGCCGTTCCGGCTAGGCTCGCGGCCATGTCACACAGCCATTCAGATCGCGATGATGTCGTCACCCGTTTCGCCCCCAGTCCATCCGGGGATCTTCACGTCGGAGGGGCCCGCACCGCGCTCTTCTGCTGGGCGTTTGCCAGAGGCAGGCGGGGTCGGTTCGTCCTTCGAATCGAGGACACGGACCGAAAGCGGTCATCCGATGCGGCTGCTCTGGGGTTCCAGAAAGCGTTGCGCTGGATGGGAATCGACTGGGACGAAGGGCCGATGCCGGATGGCTCGATCTGCGGTGATCATGGCCCCTACATGCAATCCCAGCGGCTGGCGATCTATGAATCCCACATGGAGCGCCTGCTGGAGGCCGATCTCGCGTACCACGCCTTCGACACTTCGGAAGAGCTCGACGCCAAGCGCACGGCCGCCCGGGCTGAAAAGAAGGCCTACCGATACGACCGCGCCGGGCTCGCGATCCCTCGAGAAGAGCGATTTTCGCGGGCTGCCGCCGGTGAGTCGCATGTGGTCAGATTCCGCACCCCGGATGCCCCGATCACCATCACTGACGAGGTGCTCGGTGAAGCGACTCTGCCGCAGGGGGAGGTCGACGACTTCGTCATTCGAAAGGCCGACGGCTTTCCGACCTACCACTTCGCAGTGGTGGTTGATGACGCCCTCATGAACGTCTCACACGTTCTGCGAGCGCAGGAACACTTCAACAACACCGCCAAGCACATCGTGCTTCAAGCCGCGCTCGGTTTCGAGCAGCCGGTCTACGGCCATCTTTCACTGATCTTCAATCCCGATGGCTCGAAGATGTCCAAGCGTGACAAGGACAAGGCGATCAGAGCCGCTGTCAAAGCAGCATCACTCGAGACGCCCCCGGAGGGGACCATCACCCGGGAGGCCTTTGATTCCTGGATCGGTGACAAGAAATCCCAGTTGGATCACGATGCACTGATCCTGATGGCAGAGGCTCTGGACGTCACCCTTCCCGAGATCAACGTGGCCGATTTCGAACGTTCCGGATACCTCCCTGAAGTGCTGTGCAACTTCCTGTCGTTGAATGGCTGGTCGCCTGGCAATGATCTTGAAAAGTTCGACAACGCCTTTCTGGCCGAACATTTCGATCTCACACGCGTGCAGAAGACGCCCGCGCGATTCGATCGCGACAAGCTGCTGGCATTCAATCTCGATGCGATTCAAGCGATGCCTGAGGCCTTGTTTCGGGAAAGGGTTCGTGCGCATGGCATGCGTTTTCATCCAGACTTCATGAGCGCGCTCACCACGGAGCAGTTCGATCTGCTTGCGGATGCGAGTCGGGAACGCTCGAAGACGTTTGATGACCTGTTCAAGTCGAACGGCTGGCTTCTTCTCGCTGATGAGGCTCTGACCTGGCCGATTTCCAAGCCTGTGCGAAAAGCCATGCTCAAGGGAGAGGTTCCCGGGCGGATTCTGCTCGAACAGGCAAGCGAGCTTCTGCAGGGAGTCGAGGTCTTTGAAGGCGAGTCACTCGAAAGCACACTCACCGCGTGGGCTGAAGTCCACTGCGAAGGAAACCTCGGAAAGATCGCTCAGCCCCTTCGAATCGCCGTCACCGGGGGGCCGGTCAGCCCTCCGATCTTCGACACCCTCGCCATGCTCGGTAAAGAGCGCTGTCTGGCCCGAATCAAGGGGTGCCTCGCCGTCATGCAGGATGTGGCCAACTCAGCTTGAGAACTGAGATTATCCACCAGGCGGCGCCACCATCCGATCAGGGGTGCGCATTCCGAGCAACTCCCGAATCTCTTGAGATTGAACCTCTCACAAGCCCGGTTCGTACGTATGGTTGAGAGACCAAGGCACTTTTTACGGAGTCCTGCACCATGTCCTGTTCAACCCTGATCACTGCCGCCCTTGCGGTAACGCTGCCCATCATCGCTGCCGTGAAGACTCATGGGGACGTGCTCTGCGCCGGATCGAATGCGCAAGGCCAATGTGATCCAGTTGCAGATGTCTCCGATCTTGTCGATGTCCAGGCTGGAGCCGGTCATGTCGTCGGACTGAGTTCGCTCGGGGGTGTCGTGGCCTGGGGGGCCAATGCTTCCGGACAGTCGGATGTTCCTCCCGCACTGGACGGGCTTGTGATCACCGCGGTCTCCGCCGGGGCGGAACACTCCGCAGCGCTTGGAACCGACGGATCGATCACCTGCTGGGGCTCGAATGCACAGCGCCAATGCAATGTCCCAATGCCGACCTTCGCGCCGTGCCAGGCGGTGGCCTGTGGCGGCTTTCACACCGTCGCCCCTGCTGCGCCAGTGGTGCCAGTCGTCTGCTGGGGCAGCGACGTCTACGGGCAGCTCTGGCCGTCGCCGGCGGGCAGCGACTTTCGTCTGCCGTTCGCCGCTGGTTTGAACCACAGCGTCGCGCTGGATTCATGCCGGCGAAGTGTCGTTGCTGGGGGGCGAATTGCATTTGGTGAATCGGACGTGCCTGCCCGGGCTCGCCGGCGTGACCATGGTGGCGGCGGGAAATCAGGCATCACCCTTGGCAGCGGCCCCCGGGAGTCCTCGACCGGTCGTGGTCGGGTGGGGGTCCAACACCTCCAATCAGCTCGCCGATGCCTGCAGGCGCTCGCCACCGAAGACGGTGGTGGCGCTCGGTGCTGGCTCCGGGCAATTCGATCGCACTTGATGCGTCCGGGCTGGTGTATTCCTGGGGTGACGATCTTGCCGGACCAGGTCGCTGCAGTTCCGAATGGGCTGGCGATCGTCGAGACCGTCTCCGCCGGAAGTGGTTTCTTCTCGATGATCGCGCCACCGTGTGCACGGAGGGCGGCCCGTGTCGTGTGCCCCGGCCGACTTCAACGGTGACGGCGTGGTGAATGGTGCCGACCTGACGCTATCTGCTGAACGGGTGGGGGACGGCTTCAGACACTCGTGGACCTCGATGGCAGCGGCGTCATCGATGGCGCGGATCTGACGATCCTGCTGTCCTCACTGGGGCAATCCCTGCTGAGCCTCCTCGTACGAAGCCGGGCGCTTGTCGCAGGCCATCAAATCGAATTCTTGCGAGTAGGTTTCCGGTCTCTCGCTTGCGTCATGGCGTGACTTCGGCTATCCTTCACCGCATTGAGGGCCATTGGCGCAGCTGGCTAGCGCGCTTGTATGACACACAAGAGGTCACAGGTTCAAGTCCTGTATGGCCCATTCCAACCTCACAC
>CASICI010000025.1 GCA_949373145.1 uncultured Phycisphaerales bacterium | reverse complement strand
CGGACGTCGACCACTCCGAAAACTGAGAACCAGGCTTCAGAACGACACTCTGCCGCCCCCACCATGCAACGTGACCCACCGTCACTGTTAGACTGTCGCCTCGCACTATTCGCAACTCATTCAAGGAAACACCATGCTTTTCACTCGCACCATGATCTGTGCCGGCCTCCTCTTTGGAGTCAGCACCAGCCTGCAAGCCCAGGAGACCGCACTCGAATCCCAGCAGGAAAATCGAGTCCAGCCCGAGGCGAAGAAGCTGCTTGAAAGAATGGCTGCGTTCTACAAGAAGATGGACATGGCCACCGTCGATGCCACTATGAAGATCGAAGCGGAAGGCCTGCCGCAGGCGATGCGCCAGGAGGCGATGACCGCGATCAAGAGGCCGAACAAGTTCGTCTCCCTTTCGAAGAGCCCGATGATGGGCGGTTTCGATGCTTCCAGCGATGGTGAAAACATGATCATCGCGATGGCGATGGCAAACGCCTACAGCGAAACAAGCTCGCCCAAGAATTTCAACGAACTGCTGGCCATGGAGGGTGCCGAGCAGCAGAACTCGATGATGCTCGTCTCCCAGGATCCCTCACTGATGGTCGCACTTTCACTGTTCAGTGACTCGTTGATCGACTCCCTGCTCAAGCAGGTTGATTCGCTCGAGTATGTCGGAGAAGAGAAGTTCAATGGCCGCGACACCATCAGGCTTCTCAGCAAGACCGCGATGGGCAGCGACGAATTCAGCCCCAATCAGGTGTTCGCCTCGAATGCAGACATCTGGATCCTCAAGGGCGACTCACCCTGGCTGATGGGCCTTCGCCCCGACCTCACGGCCTTCATGACCGAAGAGGAAGCCCAGATGGGTGCGCCCATGGGCAACATGACGATGACCATCGAATATTCCAAGTGGGCCGAAGCCGCTCCTGAGAACGGCTACGAGGTTCCCATCAAGGAGACATGGCGCCAGGTCGACGATCTGATGCAGACCATCATGGAGATGTCTGCCGCTCAAATGGGCGGTCCTGAGATGGATGGAGACATGATGGACACCCCGGTTCTCGAAACCGAAGCGGCTCATCCGACGGTCGGCATGCAGGCTCCCGACTTCACCCTCAAGAGCCTTCGAGATGGCAAGGGACGTCACACTCGCCTCACTCAAAGGCAAGGTCGTGGTCCTTGATTTCTGGGCCACGTGGTGCGCGCCATGCGTGGCCGGCCTCCCGACGGTCGACAAGGTCACCTCCGAATTCAAGGACAAGGGTGTCGTCTTCTATGCGGTGGACATGCAGGAAGGCGCCGACAAGGTCAAGACTTTCGTTGACAAGAAGGGCTGGAAATTCCCCGTGCTCATGGACTCCAAGGCCGACGTCGCACGAGCCTATCGCGTGAGTGGCATCCCCCACTCCGTCATCATCGGCACTGATGGAAAGATCAGAAACGTTCACATCGGATTCGGAGGCGCGAAAGCGCTTGAAGCCCAGCTTCGCGAGGAACTGACCACGGCACTCGAGGCATCTGGTTCCTGAAGCGACCGAACGTGATTCGATTCAGGCGACCAGCACGAATCGAAAAAGAATTTGCACGACGACCAGAGCCATTGCCCCTGCAATCAGATCGTCGATCAAGATCCCGAGACCGCCTCCCAACCGCTGCAAACCGCGGGCGGGAGGCGGTTTCACGATGTCGAACAAGCGAAATGCAAGAAACGAAGCGACCGCGATCGAGAGATTCCAAGCAAGCGCACCAGGACTTTCAGGTGCCGCCCAGGGAAGCCAGAGGAGTGCGATGGCCTGCCCGGCCACCTCGTCAGCGACGACCTCGCCGGGATCCTTCCGACCGAAAAGCTCCTCGGACTCTCGGCCAAAGCGGAGGCAGGCGATGGAGAAGATCACCAGCAGCAACAGCATCGAGAGTTCGAGAACCATCCCCTGCTGACCGAATTGGACCAGGAGAAAGGCAAGGCAGACTGGTGGCAGAGAACCGAACGTTCCTGAAGCGATCGGCGCATGACCAAGTCCACCGACAGTGAGAAAAGCGGCGCGAAGGCGTTGCATCAGAGAGTCACTCCGGGGTTGTACCAAGCAGCTTTCGCGCTCGCACCAGATAAGGAATCACCGAAAGTGCGGTGATGATGACGGTCGCCCAGATCAGCAGGATCTGCAGGCCACTCCAGAAAGGCGCATTGAGAAACCAGGGATTCACTGCCACGAAGAGGCTGTAGGGAGCGGCGATCGACTGAAGGATCATCTTGGACTTCCCCCACCAATCGGCTCCGAATGCGATTCCACGAGATTCCACCACACCCCTGATCGAAGTGACCAGGAGCTCTCGGGAGATGATCAGGACCACCATCCATGCCCAGACACCGGTGGTCATGCCGATGACCTGCCCTGAGGCATTGATTTCAGCGAAATGAGGGCTCGCAAGGTAGGCAAAGGTCCCGAGGACCAGAACCTTGTCGCAGAAAGGGTCCATGATCCGCCCGAAATCGGAAACGACGCTCCATCTGCGGGCAAGATAGCCATCAAGGGCGTCTGTCGCGGCGGCGATCAGAAAAAGAGCGACCGCGATGTTTCCCCACAGCTGCCTGGAGGCCTCGAGCTCCACACCACGCAACACGCTGACACTCATGGTGGCGAAAAAGGCCATGGCGATGACCAAACGCAGCATGGTGAGGAGATTTGGAAGATTTCTTCGGACCGGATCCGCCATGATGGCATCTTACACGCAGAACCGATTCAGATGAAAAGCATGATCTGGGGCCAAGAATCCCGCCTGAGCGGTTGCCAGCAGGGACCAAGCTAACTACATTTGACGCTCATTCAGCCATCGACAGACATGAGTATGGATGCTCGCCCGAAGTTTTTCGTTTCGGTATGTCCCTGTTTTCACGCAATGCAGCTGAGGCTTCAACGCCTCAGTGAGATAAGGCCCATCGGTTAGAACCACGGATGACCCCCTCGATCCTCTACACAGCCTGCATTGCAAGTGCCATCGGCCTCTACCTGTTGGCGCGGAGTTCCAATGGACCCGCCCGAGGCATCGGTACCTTGATCGGACTTGGTGGCCTTGCCTACCTGCTGGTCGGGGTCATGGGTTCGAGTGAGGGTGGAACCTACACATCGATCCTGCCACTGATCTTCGGAATCATCGGAGTGATGGCTGCGGTTCGAGTCACGACCCATCGTCGGCCGGTCTTCGCAGCCCTGTATTTCGTACTGGTCGTGGTCGCTTCTGCAGGACTTTTCCTGCTGTTGCAGGCTGAATTCATGGCATTTGCCATCATCATCGTCTACGCCGGTGCGATTCTGATCACCTATCTCTTCGTTCTGATGCTCGCCCAGCAATCAACCACGGATGATTCCGATTCAGGAGCGAGTTGGTACGACAGAACCCCGAGAGAACCAGCACTTGCGGTGCTTGCGGGCTTCATCATGCTGGCGGCTCTGACACAGTCGATCACTGAAGCCGATGGCCAGGCATTCATGAAACAATCGATTGAAAAGTCGTCACAAAGCTCGACCATCGCATGGCAGAATCTTGAACGCTTGCCCAAGCAACTCACGAGAGCCGCGAAGGATGTGCAACCCGACACCAAAGAGGTCATCAGCGGCTCGCTCACACCAAACGGCGCGACCGCGACGATCAAGGTCATCCTTGAAAACGACCAAGAGGCCACCCTGACTCTTCCTGCCTCGAGTCAACCTGCGAACAACCAGAATGTCGGACTCGCGCTGGTGGCGGATTTCCCGGTCAGCCTCGAGCTGGCGGGAGTGATTCTTCTGATGGCCATGTTCGGAGCCGTCGTCCTGGCCAGACGCCAGATCGAACTGGGCGAAGATGAAGCCAGAGAGCTCGCTGGAATGCAACCGACCACACAGCGTGGAGGAGACGAATGACGCTCCTTGCAGTTCTTGCAGAAACCTCTGAAACGGCATCGGGCGACAGCCGAATGCTCACGATCTGCATGACGTTCAGTGCCTTGATCTTCGTGATCGGCATGTTTGGTTTTCTCACCCGCAGAAACATGATCGTCATGTTTCTCTGCACCGAGCTGATGTTTCAGGGCGTGGCACTCGCGATGGTGACGTTCAGCCGACTCCACCTTGACGTCTCAGGTCAGGTCTTCGTGATCTTCATCCTGACGGTCGCGGCTGCTGAAGCCGCACTCGCCCTCGGCCTTGTGATCCTGCTCAATCGTCGCCGCCAGACACTTGATGTCGGCGCCTGGTCGGAGATTCGTGAATGTTGAATTCATCACTCTTCGCCACACTGTCCTCCGTCTCCGCTGGAGATGGACACGCCGAGACCGTCGTCTCGGCGATTCCCGAGGCAGCACGACCTGAAAACATGACCTGGGCGGGACTGATCCTGCTGCTGCCGGCGATCTCGGCGATCCTCTGCGGGCTGTATGCATGCCTCGGCATCAAGAACAGACTTCCCGGCTGGACCACGGTGCTCGCCCTCGCGAGTTCATTCGTCGTGGTGTGCATGCTCTACGCAGGGCACGAACCCGGCCAGCCCGTCGTGATCCATCTCTTCGACTGGATCGATTTCTCGTGGGGCTCGAAGGGTGCGTTTGAAAACGTCACCGCGAATTTCGCACTCTACGTCGACGATCTCTCCCTGTTCTGGATGCTGTTCGTGACGGGGCTGGGAACCTGCATCGCGTTCTACGCCACCGAATACATGGATGAGGACCGGGGCAAGGGATACTCGCGATTCTTCGGTGCGATGAGCATCTTCCTCCTGGCCATGTCCGCACTGGTGCTGGGTGACAACCTGGTGATGCTCTACCTTGGCTGGGAAGGCGTCGGCCTCGCCAGTTACCTGCTGATCGGCTACTACTACCAGAAGACCACCGCCATCGATGCCGCCAAGAAGGCGTTCATCATGAACAGGATCGGCGACCTCGGACTCGCCATCGCGATCTGGCTGGTCTGGTTCAACTTCGGAACACTTGAATACGACGGCCTCTTTCAGGCGCTCAACCTCTATCTGCCCATGGCGGAAGATGGCACGCTGGCCGGCACCCAGATGGGTGATGCCCCACTTGGATGGACGGCCTACCTGATCCCCTGGTTCCTGATGGTCGGAGCCTTCGGAAAGAGCGCCCAGTTCCCGCTGATGACATGGCTGCCGGACGCGATGGAAGGACCGACTCCGGTCTCCGCGCTCATCCACGCGGCCACCATGGTGACCGCCGGTGTCTACCTGATCTCTCGAACGTATCCGATCTTCTGGCTCGAAATGGAGCAAGGCGGATACGCCCTGGCGACCGTCGGATGGATCGGTGGCTTCACCGCACTGCTGGCTGCCACGATCGCCGTCAAGCAGTACGACATGAAACGGGTCCTTGCGTACTCCACCATCTCCCAGCTCGGATACATGTTCATGGGGCTCGGCGTGGTGCAGACATTCGGAGCCTGCTTCCATGTCTACACCCATGCGTTCTTCAAGGCGCTGCTCTTCCTGTGTTCGGGTGCCATCATGCACGGCCTCGCCGGCCAGCTTGATGTTCGCAAGATCGAAGGCCTTCGAATGGCCAAGGGCTGGAAGGTCGTCACCTGGACGATGTTCATCGGCGCTCTCTGGCTGAGCGCGTTCCCGTTCACGGCAGGCTTCTTCTCGAAGGATGAAATCCTCGCTCAAGCGTTCGTTCAGGAAGGCCCCGGCTTCCGGGCACTTGGCTGGATCGGAATCATCACCGCGGGCATCACGTCGTACTACACCTTCCGAGTCTGGTTCAGAGTCTTCGGCGGAAAGACGCTCCGAATCGAACCTGGTCCCGAACATCACGGCGACGCCTCATCCTTCCACCCCCACCCTCCCGGTTGGCGCATCAAGGCGGTCCTGATCGTTCTGGCACTGGGATGCATCGCCGCCATCAGCTCCGGATACTTCGGCATCGGGCACTGGATCAAGGGCATGGTTTCGAACTCGTCGGCATCCTGGGGAATGCCTCTTCACTGGCACGAGGGTGACACTCCGTTCTTCGGTGGCGATCCTCATGTGACGATGTACTACGTGAGCGGCGTGGTCGGCCTTCTCGGCCTGTCCATCGCGTTCTACTTCCACCTGTACAACAGGAAGCTCGCCATCACGCTCGAACATGCGATCCAATCCAGGATGTCCATCAGATGGATACCTCGTCTTCTCGAGAAGAAGTGGTACATGGATGAGATCTACAACGCCACGGTCAGAATTCCGACCTGGCTCTGTGCCAAGCTTCTCTATCTCTTCGATCGCCTCGTGATCGACGGCATTCTCGTCGGAGGGATCGCAAGAATTCCAATGTTCATCGCACGCATCTTCCAGCCACTCCAGAGCGGCATGCTCCAGGGTTATGCCACGACGATGGCCGGTGGTGTGAGTCTGATCATCGCCTGGATCATCTGGACGATGTCGAAGGGTGGTGGCTGAGGTGCTCGCAGGACTTCTGATCGCCATCCCACTGTTCGCCGCTCTTCTCATCGGGATCTTCCCGTCGAAGTGCGCTCGCTGGATCGGTCTCCTTGGTGGGCTCGGCACGCTCGCATGGGGGATCGTCTTCGCCTGCATGTACCCCTACTGGTCTGAGATTCCGACCGAAGGCGCGGACCTCGCAGGCTTCTGGCCCACCGAATCAAGCTGGTCGATCATTCCGATCTACGGACTCGAGCTGGAACTGGGCGTCAACGCCGTCTCCCTGCTCCTGGTCATGCTGACCTGCCTGTTCGCACCGCTGGTCGTGACGGCATCGTTCACCGCGATCACTGAGCGCGTCAAGGAATTCTACATCTGGCTGATGATCATGACCGCCTCGGTCATCGGTGTCTTCATCGCCCGAGACGTGATCACCTTCTACACCTGCTTCGAAGTCTCGCTGATACCCGCCTTCTTCCTGGTGGCGATCTACGGCGGGCCGGACCGCAGGGAAGCGAGCTTCAAGTTCTTCATCTACACCCTGCTTGGCTCGATCGTGATGCTCGCAGGCTTCGTCTACGTGGTGCTTCGATTCGCGAACACCGTGGGTGGATGGCTTCCGCGGACAATGGCGGCGTGGACGTCTGGGACATCGACGCCCTGGTGACGTTCGCACGCGAGAACCTCACCTCGACGGAACAGGGCTGGGTGCTTCTGGCACTGATGGTCGGCTTCGCGGTCAAGGTCCCCCTGTGGCCGCTGCATACCTGGCTGCCTCTGGCACACAACCAGGCCCCCACCGCAGGCAGTGTCAACTTCGCCGCAGTGATCCTGAAACTCGGGGCGTACGGAATCTTCCGTTTCGTGATCCCGATGCTTCCCGAAGCCGTGGTTGAATACGCACCGTTCATCGGCCTGCTCGCCGTGATCGGCATCATCTACACCTCCCTCGTCTGCTGGGCGCAGACCGACATGAAGAAACTGATCGCGTATTCGTCGATCGCCCACATGGGTTTCTGCATGATCGGCTTCTTCGCACTGAATCCGATCGGCGCACAGGGCGGCATCCTGTACATGATCACCCACGGGCTCTCCAGCGGCGCGTTGTTCATCTGCATCGGCATGATGTACGAACGACACCACGTGAAGGACATCGATCGCATCGGAGGTCTGATGAAGACCATGCCGGTCTGGTCGTTCTTCATGGTGCTCTTCACGTTCGTCTCGGTCGGGCTCCCGGGCCTTGCTGGATTCGTGAGTGAATTCCTCTGCCTTCTCGGGACCTTCGTGGCAAGCAGCCCCACCAATGGTGGCTACCCCGGCGTCCTCGGACCCTGGTACGGCATCGTCGCCGGTGTCGGACTGATCCTCGGTGCCATCTACATGCTCTACCTGGTCGGAGCCGTGGTCTTCGGTCAGGAGAACATTCCCGATCACGGTGATGAACACGCCGACCACGGTCTTTCGGTCGACCTCAATGCTCGAGAGATCGCGACTCTGGTTCCCATCGCCCTGATCTGCTTCTTCATCGGGCTCTACCCCTCGCCGATCTTGAGAGCGGTCGAACCCGCAGCCAACCACATGCTCGCCGGCTACGGCCAGACCGTCATGGAAGATCAGGCCGCGAACGAGCTGACCATCACCGTCGATGGAGCCGAACTCGCCCAGGCAAGCTCGTCGATTCCAGCCCCCGATCGCAAGGAGCTCGCCCGTGGAGATGGTTGAGAAACTCACACTCATCACACCGGAGATCCTGCTCTTCCTCGGAGCGATCATCGTCGCCATCACCGGCCTGTCCGGCTCACGTGCGCTTCGTGGTGCCGTCCCCTTCATCACCGCGATCTTCCTCGCAGCGGCGGCGGTCCTCACGCAATACGTCTACGCGAATGAAGAGGCTCTGACCTCGAGCGGCCTGCTGTTCCCACGACTCGGTGGGTACATCAAGACATTGACCTGCGTCGTGGGCATCGCTCTGGTCGCATTGGGCTCGGGCACCATCGACCGTGCCTACGAACGTGCGGTCGCCTCCGGGCGTACCCGGTTCAATCCCCTGCGCGTGATGCGTGGTGAATACCATGCCTTCTTCCTGCTCAGCCTCATCGGCGTGATGCTCATCTGCAATGCCACCGATCTGATCTGGCTGTTCCTGGCCCTCGAACTCTCGGTGCTTCCGACCTATGTCATGGTCGCACTCAGCCGGAACTCTCGCGGTGCCAACGAGGCCGCCATCAAGTACTTCTTCCTCGGCGCGATGAGCACTGCGACCTTCCTGTACGGATTCGCGCTGCTCTACGGTGCCACCGGAAGCCTGGTCCTTCTGGACATCCGCGACCAGATCGCGGTACTGCTCAGCAGCGAGGCCGGCCTGCCAAACTTCGCCCTGATCGGCATGGCGTTGAGCCTGCTCGGAATCTTCTTCAAGATCTCCGCCGTCCCGATGCATGTCTACGCCCCTGACGTCTACGAGGGTGCCTCCACCCCGATGACGGCATACCTTTCGATCGTGCCCAAGATCGCCGGTTTCGTCGCGATCATCCTGCTGTGCGGAACCTTCGGCTGGGCGGGACGTCATGAAATCACCTTCGCGGGCGAGACCATGGTCAGAGAGGGCATGCCGGATTCGATCCAGACGATGCTCTGGATCGTGGCAGTCCTGACGATGACGCTCGGAAACATCGGCGCTCTTCTTCAGACATCCCTCAAACGAATCGTCGCCTACAGCGGCATCACGCACAGTGGATACATGCTGATCGGCATCGTCGCGGGCACCACCGCGGGAATCGACGCCCTGCTCTTCTACCTCGCCGCCTACGCCCTTGGAAACCTCGCACTCTTCGGTGTGCTTGCCGGCCTGTCACGCGCAGGACACGAGGTCGAGAACATCGAAGATCTTGCCGGTCTCTGGCGCAAGAATCCAAGGATGGCCGGGTTCCTCGCACTCGCTGCCGGAAGCTTCGTGGGGATGCCCCCCCTCATCGGCTTCTGGGGCAAGCTCATGATCTTCATCGCCGGCATCGAAAGTGGTGAGATCCTTCTGATCTCGATCGCAGCGGTGAACAGCGCCATCAGTGCCTGGTACTACCTTCACATCGCCGGTGTCCCGGTGGTGCGGGCCGCGACCCCTCGAAGTGAGACCGTGGTCGCGACCAATCGACTCAGTCCCAAGATCGTCGCGACACTTGCCGGGCTCAGCCTGATCATCGTCCCCATCTTCACGACATCCCTCTACGAGTACGCTCGAACCGGAATGGACGTGTCGGAACTCGAGGTTCCTTCATCTGAGCAGACTCTCGCACCTGGAAACGGGCATGACCTCGATTTGATGACCGAGGAGAGCTCCGCCTAACGGCTGAGAGCGTCAGACTTCAAAGCACGCTTCTCTTCCGTCACGACGGCGTTCAATGCCGATCGGCTTCTGCCTTTGGAGCAGAGCCTCCAGATGGCATCCAGCAGTCTGACTCCATGGAACCCGCGGATGATGGGATAGCCGACCAGAAACCCGATCAGAGCACCTCCGAGAATGTCACTGGCCCAGTGCGCTGCGAACGCGAATCTCGACAGCCCGACGATGATCGCCATGCACAGGGCGAAGACTCCGAGCCGAGGCCAGATCATCGCGAGGAACACGCTGAGCACGACTGCTGCGGAGGTGTGACTGGAGGGAAAACTCGCGAAGTCGTAATGGGATGTCTGAACGAGGTCCCGAATCGCACTGGAGTCCCCCACTCCGACGAACCAGCCATCGAAGGCGTAGGGATCGTCATGCTTCGGACGAGCTCGTCCCAATCCAAGCTTGAAGAGCACGCTGACGGCCCAGACGGCTCCGGAGGCGAGCGCCAGATCGAAGACGCGACGCCAACGCGCGGGCTGAACGCTCACGAGGATGACGCCCACGATCACGAGTGAACTGAACTGCCCCCACTGACCAAGGGCGGCGAGCTCACGCTCGATGTCACCACGGCGAAAGAATCCCAATCCGGAACCCAGCCATTGATCAAGCGCGAACGTGGCCGCGAAGACACCGATGAAGACCGCAAGGTACCGGCCGATACCTCGATTCGGATCTTCAATGAAACGTGTCAGCGGAGGCCGCACTGAACGCACGAGCCCTCGAGGGCTCGCAGCCGAACCATCACCCCCGCTTCGCTCGACCTGCTCCGTCGTCATGCGCGCCACTCTGGTAGTCTCCATTCGTCAGGGTTCTTTTTCGACTGGTGCACAGTTCTGCTTTCGCCGACTCTCATTCGAAGCACTCCAAATGACTGAAACGCATCCTATCCAAGACACTGAGAAGACTCTCGGTCCCTCCACGAGATCAAGGGGTACCGATCGGCTCTGGTCGGCCGGACGCTCCTGGCGTGCCGGAGCGGTTCTGATTCTACTCGCACTGGTCGTGCTTCTGCCCGGCCTCGATTCCATTCCCGTCGTTGATCGTGATGAGGCCCGTTTCGCTCAGGCTTCGAGGCAGATGCTCGACTCGAACACGCTGGAAGGGTGGACGATTCCCCGGGTCGGGGAAAAGACCAGACTCAGCAAACCCCCTCTCATCTACTGGCTGCAAGCTGGGTCCGCCGGACTCTTCACGGGATTCGATACCACCCGAGATGCCATCTGGATGTACCGACTCCCGAGTCTGCTTGCCGCCCTTGGAACGATTCTGCTGACCTGGCGCCTGGGCACACGCATGTTCGGTGGCCCGACCGGCATGCTGGCGGGTGGACTGCTCGCCATCTGCCCGTTGATCGCATTCGATGCCCACATGGCACGTGCTGATGAGCTGATGGTCTTGTGCACGACCGCGGCGATGGTGGCGCTTCATGCCTGCTGGATCAGAGAAGGCCGTGGAGAGCGCGCTCCGATCTGGCTGACGACGATCCTGTGGGTCTGCGTCGGCCTGGGCATGCTTGCCAAGGGGCCGCTCACCCCGATGGTCGTCCTGCTCACGGCAGTGTCACTCGCACTCTGGACACGCCGAGCTGGATGGTTGTGGCGACTGCGACCGATCAGTGGACTGTCGACGGCATTGATCGTCTTTCTTCCCTGGGTGTTTCTTGCGATCGGTGCGGTTGGCTTTGAAACCCTCAGAGCCATCGCCTACGACGAGGTTGTCGTCCGCTCCGCAACTGGTCGAGAAAGTCACGGAGCGCCTCCTGGGTACCATCTCGTCCTTCTCGTGGCTCTGCTCTGGCCGGGCTCTCTTCTGACAGGCCTGGCGTTCGGACGCGCCTGGACACGGTCCAGAGGTCGACAGGATCCTGCAGACTCGATTGCCGGCAAGGCTCTGAAACTTCTGACTGGCCCGGCCCGAGGCCGGGGTGCCGAATGCTTTCTGGTGGCCTGGCTGCTTCCCGCCTGGATCGTCTTCGAGTTGGCAGCGACCAAGCTTCCTCACTACACATTGCCGCTGTATCCGGCCGTGGCACTGCTCAGTGCTCGGGGCGTTCTGGCAGGGTCCAGAGCATTCCCAGCACTTGGAACTCTGGGCCCGAGACTCGGGTTCGTCGTGTGGTACATCATCGGCCTTGGAATCATCGCCCTCCCGACGACGTTGCTGCTCCTTTCGGGAACACTTGGTTCTCTGTCACAGCCTCCTCCGGGATCACCCTTCACGGAGGGCATGGGCGCCATCGACTGGAGCCTCATCACACTGGGCGCACTGTTCGGTCTCACATGCCTGACACTTGGTTTCATCCGGATCATGCATGGACGCCTGCTCGAAGGGCAACTCCTCTCCATCCCGGCAGCGGCGGTCTCACTGGGTCTCACGTTCGGTCTTGCCTTGCCTGCCAGCTGGCCCTTATGGGTCACGCCCCGACTGGAACATGTGCTCGAACAGGCGGGCGCGTTCGATGACTCCGCAGCGGTGATCGCCTCCGTGGGTTTTCACGAGGACAGTCTGATGCATGCGACTCGAGGACGATTGCAACGAGTCAATGCGGGTCAGCTCGAGGGCTTTCTGGCCACACACCCCGATGCCTGGATGGTGATTCCAAAGGACCAGCTGGAGCAGGCTGATGGCCGGACGGTTCACGGAATGGTCACCGGATTCAACTATTCAAACGGCAAGGTCGTCTCGCTTGCCGTCGTCGGGCCGGCGCCAGACCCTGGCACGTGAGCCTCTCGTGACTTGAACGCTCAGGAACCGATGTCGTCCTTCGAACGAGACTCCGCGTCGTAGGCAGCCCTGATCGAGGTGACCACCCCCACCATCAGGGGCAGGAGCATCACGATGCAATAGACAGTCGCGATGGTGTCGACGGTCCAACCAAGCAGCCATCCAGTGAAGAACCCCCCCAGAGCCAGCGTCCCGCTGATGATCATCCACCACCCGAACTGAACGTTGGCGGCATCCCAGGCCGCACGATTTCTCATCGTGATCGGCAGACGCACCCCGTAGATGGCGTTGGGCGGGACCTTGCGCATGGCCATGGGAATGCCGAATGCGAGGATCACCAGCGCGGAACCGACGAATGTCAACCACAGAGCTGCAGGCATGAATTTAGTCTACCCCCGGAGGTGCCAGCAGTGCCTTGAACCGTTATACTTGCCGCCTTGGATCGTCTCCGACGACTCCGGGCATGTAGCTCAATTGGATAGAGCACCGGTCTACGAAACCGGCGGTTGAAGGTTCGAGTCCTTCCATGCCCGTTCACCGAATGACGCTCGCTGGCCACGCCAGCGAGCGTTTTCTATTGGGTGTCGTGAAGAGGTGGCTGGGTCGTCACCGTCGCGAGATTGCGTCGGACCCATTCGCGCTCGGACTCGTCCGTGACATGTTCAGCCGCCGCAAGACCGTATTGAACATGGGTGGCGAGACCTTCGGCATCACCCTGGCACGAACAGGCGCGGGCGATGGCTTCGTGTGCGAAGGCACGATCGAACTCCGAAAGATCGTTCTCTTCGCACTCCACGAGGTAGCACTGCGCATGAATGCGAGCCGCTTCGCCTCGGCCGAGCACGGCATAGACGCGTGCTATCTGCCAGGACCCACGGGCCAGATTGACGGGAGCCCCGACGACGCTCCAGTGCCAGCGGGAGGCGTGTGCCATGTCGATCATGGCAGCCTCCTCGTCCGGGGTTCGCTGGGTCGATTCAAGCAGAGCCCAGGTCCTGTGGAAGAGCTCGACCGCACAGAAGCGATGCATGTCTTCAGGAAGGATGGCGTCATTGGTCGTGGGCATGCAGCGGAACTCCTGGGTCAACCCCTGATCGAACGAGAGAGATGCAGGCCGACCAGACGGGCGACGATCACCGTCATGTAGATCTGGCCCGAGATGGCCTCGACGGACACGACCGTTCGAGCGTAGGTGTTCTGCGGAACGATGTCTCCGAACCCCACCGTCGTCAGCGTGATGATCGAGAAGTAATTCGTGAGCCCGTAGTGTGACGAATCCTCTCCCAATAACGACGGCTTGACATTGAGCCCCGTGTTGATCAGGAAGGAATCCGGATGCAGAATCACCAGGAAGGTGTAGACCGAGGCGAAAACGGTCGAAAGAATCAGGTAGCCGCAGACACTGCCCACGAGCGTGTTCGTGGAGACGTCGGACGTTCTGAAGATGTCCTTCAGAATGATCGCGAAGACGCTCACAAGGAAGAAGAACGACATGACTTCGGCGATCAGTGCCGTCAAAGTTGTGTCCACGAAGGGGTCGATGAAGCGAGCCGCGAGCGCGAGGACCGCGATCCCCGTCAGCAACAGGACATGTATCCGTTTCGTGATGGCGGAAAGGACGCCTGCAACCATCACAGTGCCACTGATCAGATCGGCGACTCTGATTCCCACTCGATAATCCTGAAGCATCGGAGCGAAAAAGACGGTGCAGATCAAAGCGATGAGCAGCCAGCCGTAGTGACCGAGACCGGCTCCATGGGTCACCTTGTGAAAGATCGAGGTTTGAGAGGCTTTCTGGCTCATGAATGCACCACAGTAACGAGAGGCGAACCGGTTCGAAAGGATCCTTCAAGTCCGATTTCACCGCTATGATGTCGGTATGTCAGATACACCCACCAGTACCGGATCGGCACTGCAGATCACTGAACTTCGTTTCACCCACGGCAGAAGCGACGGCGCACGATTCACCCTTGAGATGCCTCACTTCACACTCGCCGAAGCCGAGGAAGTCCTTCTTGTCGGTGCCTCAGGCTCCGGAAAAAGCACCCTCCTCGGGCTGATCGCGGGCTTGATCCAACCGGATGGTGGCCAAATTCACATTGGCGGTGAGGACATCACCCGCCTCGACGGAGCCGCCCGGGATCGATTCCGCGGCAGATCCATCGGGATGATCTTCCAGACCTTCAATCTGTTGGAGGGGTTTACCGCACGAGAGAACATCGAACTCGCCCTTCTGTTCTCGGGAAGCCCCTCGAGCGAGCATCGCCGACGCACCGACACGTTGCTCGAACGACTCGGCATCGAACGACCCGGCGCCATGCCGGGAGAGCTGAGTGTCGGACAGCAACAGAGAGTCGCCGTGGCACGGGCACTTGCCCCGCGTCCGGCACTCGTGCTGGCGGACGAACCCACCGCGAGTCTCGACCCCGAGAACGCGCGAACCGCGATCGACCTGATTCGAGAATCATGCCGAGGATGGGCCGCCTTACTGTGCACCAGCCACGACCCGTCGCTCAAGGAAGCATTTGAAAGGGTGGAGGCACTCGATTGACCGATCTATCGATCATTCTAAGAAGCTTGAAGGTGAGACTCTTCTCCACGGTGGTCACCGTTCTGACGGTCGCCATCGCAGTCGGTCTTCTCATGGCCCTGCTGATGTTGAGAACCTCGGGTGAACGTGCGTTCGCCAGAGGAACGGGTAATGCGCAGCTGCTGGTCAGCAGAGATGCCAGCCCGCTTGAATCCGTGCTCAACGGCCTGTTCTATGCAAGCCCGCCGCGAAACTCGATCTCACTTGAAAAGTACGAGGAGATCGTCGCGAGTTTTCCCTGGGCATGGGCCGTGCCGACGCAGTTGGGCGACTCCTACATGGGCGTCCCGGTGGTGGCGACCAACAGCGACTTCTTCACCGCGTTCCAACCCGTGGACGGCGTGGCCTGGTCGTTCGAGGAAGGCAGGCGGTTCGCCCGCCCGTACGAGCTCGTCGTCGGCGCTGAAGCTGCCAGAAAAAGTGACCTGAAGATGGGCGACAAGGTTGCCCTGACTCATGGCTTCGGGAATTCCCGCGAAACCGATCATGTCCACGATTCACACCTCTTCGAGGTGGTTGGCATTCTCGCACCGACGGAATCGAGTCACGACCGAGCGATCTATACCGATCTCACCGGGTCATGGGTGCTTCACGCCGAAGATCGGCATGCCCACGCTGGAGATGGCGGTCATGACCACGGACATGCTCATGATGACGGACACGATCATGAGCACGACACACGATCATGACCACGGACATGACCATGATGACGCACACGATCATGACCGACGCGATCACGATCATGATCCACGGACACGATCATGACCACGGACACGATCATGATCACGGACACGATCATGACCACGGACACGATCATGCACATCCGAAGCTCGAAGTCGAAGACCTTCTCCCCGAAGACAAGTTGATCACCGGCATCCTGCTGTCGACGCCGAGTCGGCCAGGCGGGGCGGTCTCCCCGATTCTTCCACAAGCATTCGACATGCTTCGCAAGGACACCTCGATCACCGTGGCGTCTCCCAGCAATCAGGTGGATCGACTCTTCGCCATCGTAGGAAACGTGGATCGACTGCTCGTGGCGATGGCATGGGCCGTCCTGGCCTCCTCGGGAATTGGAATCCTGCTCGCCCTCTGGAATTCCATGGAACAACGCAGGCGACAGATCGCGATTCTGCGGGTCCTTGGCTGCTCACGGGAGCGAATCTTCGGCCTTGTGATCACCGAGTCGGTACTCATTGGAATGCTTGGCGCCCTGATGGGAATCATCGTCTGCTGGGCTGGCTCTCTGGCCATCGCAGACCAATTGCGTGCAAGACTGGGTATCGTGATCGATCCATCGCTGGATGGCAGAACGATTCTTCTGGTGATCGCTGCGACGATGGCTCTGGCGGCACTCGCCGGCGTGGCACCGGCGATCCGAGCGTACAGAACCAGTGTTGCCGAGAACCTCCGCCCCATGGCATGATGAGCACCAAGCACCCTTGAACCGGAAGGTTCGAGAAAGGACACCCCCTTTGCGAACTCTCTGGATTCTCATCTTCGCCGTCTTCATCGGTGCGATCACCACGATGTTTCTGTCCGATGACGAATCAAGTGTGTCCATGACGTCGACCCCGTCGACTCCCACCACCGCCGCGCTCCCAGCCGAGGCTGTTTCAGACGTCTCCCCCGGGACTCCCGATGGGGATACCGCAACAAACGACCCAGTCGAGTCCCTGGTCGAGGACCTGATGGATTCAGCCACGATGGTTGAAAGCACTTCGCAGCCCACCGCAACTCCGGCAGCAGGTGACTCGGACGAGCAGAGCTCGCAGGACACCGGCGAGACTCTCACGCTGGGAATGGATCGAGTGATCGCCTCGGCGACGATCGTCGAGGGTGACATCAGGCGCGTCACACCGGACGAGCTGAAAGTGGATGGCGAATTCACCCTCCAGGGCGAAGGCACCAAGGAGAACCCATACCGACCAAGCTGGGAATATCTCTACAGTGCCGGCGACACCTATGCACCACGCCTGGGGCAGAACGAGATTCCACAACGAATCGCACTTCTCGATGGCGCATGGGTCGACATCTCGGGGTACACGGTCTTTCCACTTGTCAGCGGAAAGACGACGGAACTCCTGATCATGCTCAATCAATGGGACGGGTGCTGCATCGGCGTCCCACCCACCCCGTTCGATGCCATCGAAGTCGGCTTGAACGAAGCCGTCATGAGGGGCCCGAAACATGCCATCTCGTTCGGATCTATTACCGGACGACTGAAAGTGGATCCCTACCTGATCGAGGACTGGCTTGTGGGGCTGTATCTGCTTGAAGAAGGCACGCTCCAACCCGGACTCTAGTGGGACAATGGCGTAAGCGACGACTTTCACGTCATCAGACACACGTCACGAACTGATGATTCGTCACGCCCCACTTCCCGCTTCGCGAGCGGACAATATTCATTCTTTGTCCTTGTTTCACCGTCTCTCTTTTGGAAAGATGAGAGCGCGAGTTTTTTGCCTGCCAAAATCTGGAGCGAGAGATGACACTTGAATTTGCTGTAAATCCTTCGCTGGACTGGAAGACAGAGCAACCGCAAACCCCGCACAACTGCCTTGACATCAGCGATGATTCGGTCTGGCGCGTAATCGATTCACCTTACAGGATGCGCCTGTTCGAGATGGTGAGAAGATCCAAAGGACTGACCATCAACGAGCTCGCACAGGTGACGGGCACGAATCCCGTCAACCTGTACTACCACATCAGAACACTCGAATCCCATGGACTCATCAAGTCCGCCGGACATCGGGAAGGCGTGGCCAGAAGAGCGCCGGCCATCTATGTTGCAGCCTTGGACCAGATCAGTCTGCGATACAACCCGAATTCCAAAGTGGATGTCGATCGAGTCTCGCATCTGCGAAAGAATTGGATTCGAGAAGCCGAATGCTCACTTTCATCACAGACACCATCCGACTTGAGTGATGACTTGAGTTTCTTCAGATGGGAGAAACTCTCGGATGAACAATACGATGAGATCAGACGGCACCTGCGGAGAGTCAACATGATCCTCGATGAGGCCAAGGAGACATCCGAGGATGACGACATCATCCGCTCACTCCATTACGTCGGATTTCAGATCACAGCCGTGCCGGAAGACACTCTGCCAGCTCCCCGGATCAGCATCATTTCGGAACAGACCCTCAAGGCTCGGACCATCAGCTCGAATCAGGAACTGGTCGAATCGAAATTGCCGGCCTGACCTCTGCAGCCATCTGCGTGTATCTTGATACCGCAGGGCTGGTAGCTCAGTGGTCCAGAGCCCCCGACTCATAATCGGCGAGACCCCGGTTCGAATCCGGGCCGGCCCATTCCCTCACAACGCCGTACGCTCTTTCGGGCGTGCGATCAGGAATCCCTGCCTGGTCACCTCTTCGATGACGGACTCATCATGCAGAGCCGGGTTCGTGTGGTTGAGATGAATGAAACGTATTGATCCCGGAGCATTTCTGACGTGCTCGGCGAAACGCTCCATCGAATCGATCATCGGTGGATGAGGAATCATCATGAGATTGCGACCGGGAATTTCGCGACCGTCGTAGAAGGTCGCATCGACGTAGGCGAGATCGACGCCGTCGAACAGACGGTCGATGAAATCAGGTCCGACGGAAGGGGCGTCCCAGCGATCGATGTCCGGAACGAACAAGACCGTCTTGTCTGGACCATGAATTCGATACGCCATCGTGTCGGAGAATTCATCTCGATGAGGCACCGCGACGGGCTCGATCCAGAGCCCGGGGAGAATCTCGAACCGGACACCTGGTTCGAATGTCTTGAGAATGATCTGCTTGAGATCGATCAATTGCGACCATGGTCCGTTCGCTCGGAGATACGCCGCGAATCGCGGGCTGACGTGAACCGGCACGGAGTGCGTCGAAGCGACCTCACGGCCGAAATGAGCCAGCCCGAGATAATGACCGATGTGCGCATGGGTGAGCAGAACACCGTCCACGGGCATCCGGCCTCTGCCTTCGACGCCTGCAAGGGCATGAAGCATGGAAATCTGCTCATCAATGGCTGGGGTGGCCTCGATGAGGAGAAGCTTTCCTGAGGCACGATCGATGATCCCCAGGGAAGCCGGCAACTCACGACGACCAGTGATCCTCGCCTCGACACAGCAGGGCCGTTCACAGCCGACGTGGGGCATGCCCCCGTCCTGGGCACGTCCGAGGACCACGACCTCGTACTGGGGTGCGGAAACGGCCGAATCGAGGACCAAATCGACTGATTCGTCGACCGGAACCTGAAGTACGAGGCACAGAACGACGAAAATGTGACTGAGGATGCTCATGATTCAAAGGTACTTGGCTTCTCTACGATCTGCCGCTTGCCTGAGACTGAAAAGCGAGAGATACTTGCAGAGCGGACACGGCGTCCGAATCGAGGAAATAAACAATTGCGTCTGAACAGCACGAATCCTGATCGAAGAAGTGACCACACGGCGAATGCCGCGCTGCTTGCGATCATGCTGTTGATCGCATCCGGGGCCACGTTCCAGGTGCAGACATCGGGCGCCCGCTCCAATACGTTGTCGAATCGCGATTCGATGATCCATGGCGTTCATGTGACCGCACAGGATCTGCTGCTCTGCAGTGAGGTCTCATGTGAGATCGATGGGTACACGCTCTCGCCTGCCCCGGCTGGAGAATCCCACGACACAGCACCCCGGGAAGACCGCGCGCTGACCGACGCGAAAGAGCGTCGAAACCTGCCACCACCCCACCGAGCCTGAGCTCGAAGGCGCCCCAGGGCGCGCAATACACACAAAGGTGGCGTCGACTTCCAGGATGAAGCTCGACACGCGACACGAACTCAAGAATCTGATCGACATCACTCGATGGTGTCATTTGAAAGGCATCAAGCCATGGCCGTCCCAATCATCGGTAGCGTTTTGAAGAAGACATTCGGCACACGTAACGACCGAATGGTCAAGCATTACCTCAGCAGAGTCTCGAAGATCAACGCGATTGAACGTGACTATGTGGATCTCACGGATCAGGAACTCAAGGCGAAGACCTCCGAATTCCGCAACCGCGTCCAAAACGGCGAAGCCGCCTACGACATGATCCCGGAGATCTTCGCGGTCGCTCGTGAGGCGATGGACCGTTCGGTGGGAATTCGAAACATCTTCAATCCCGCGGAGGAGTTCGATCGCGACACGCTTCCTGAATCGGTGCGAGCTCTGTTCGATCAGACCAGGGCGAAGATGGAAAGCATGGAGGATGCGCCGCCTGAAGGCGCACTTGCCGGTTGCTCCGAACCGACTCCTGCGTGGCAGCTGGTCGATATCCCGGTCGAGATCTACCACGCGGTGCGCGAACTCTATCCGGACTCGAAGCCACCCTTCAGAGCTCGCCCCTTCGATGTCCAGTTGATCGGCGGCGTCGTGCTCTCCCAGGGCAAGATCGCGGAAATGAAGACCGGTGAAGGAAAGACGATCGTCGCCCCGCTGGCCTCCTACCTGGCATGCATCGAGGAGAAGCAGGTCCACGTCATCACCGTCAACGACTACCTGGTGCAACGTGACCGAGACTGGGTCTTCCCGTTCTATCGAGCGATGGGATTGACCGTCGGGGCGATTCATCCGCAACACATGCAGACCCCTGATGAGAAGAAACTCGCCTACACCTGTGATGCAATCTACGGAACCACCAGTGAATTCGGATTCGACTACCTGCGCGACAACATGAAACTGGATGCGGAGATGCAGTTTCAGAAGAAGCATGAGTACGCGATCGTCGACGAAGTCGACTCCACGCTCATCGACGAGGCTCGAACCCCCCTGATCATCTCGGGCCTGGCACACCAGACACGACCGAGATACGAACTGGCCGACCAACTGGCACGACATCTCGTGGACAAGCAGGTTGCCTGGAACACAGCCGATCAGAAGGTCGACACCTGCCTGGTCAACATCGCAGGCATCGAAGGGGACATCAGAAATGCGTCGGAGAAGTCACTCATTCCCGGCTTGAAGGACAAGCTGAACGCCAGGCGAGAGGAACTCCCCAGGCTCGAATCGGAACGAGATCGTTTCACCCAGTACTACGAGATCGAGCTGGACAAGAAGAAGGCGACGATCACCGATGAAGGAATCGCCGAAGCTCAGCGAAAATCGAACATCGGCTCGTTCTACGTCGGTGAGAACATCGACATGCCTCACCTTCTCGAGCAGTCGATCAGAGCACATACCGTCTACCAGCGAGACCGTGATTACGTCGTCGCCCAGGATCAGGACGGCGAAGCGGGAATCGTCATCGTCGACCAGAACACCGGTAGAAAGATGGTCGGTCGACAGTGGTCGGACGGTCTGCACCAGGCCGTCGAGTGCAGGGAAGGCGTCCCGATCAAGGATGAGACCCAGACGATGGCGACCATCACCATCCAGAACTTCTACAAGATGTACGAAAGGCTTTCGGGGATGACCGGCACCGCCGACACCGAAGCCACTGAATTCCATGAAATCTACTCATTGGACGTGATCTCGATTCCAACCAACGTTCCGATTCAGAGAAATGATCGCAATGACTGGGTCTTCTCGACCGAGAAGGGCAAGTGGGACGCGATCGTGAACGAGATCGCTCAGTACCACGATGCCGGACGCCCCGTGCTGGTCGGTACGACCAGTGTCGACAAGAGTGAAATGCTCAGTCACATGCTCAAGTCCGAAACGCACATTCCGCACGAGGTGCTGAATGCGAAACAACATGAGCGGGAAGCGGACATCGTCAAGAGCGCGGGGCAACTCGGTGCCGTGATGATCGCCACCAACATGGCCGGCCGTGGTACGGACATCAAGCTCGGCCAGATCACTCGAGAGCAGCTCGTCGATCACTGGAAGCGACTGGACATCTGTCCTCGCGAGGCACAGCCTGAGTGGGAGGACGATGACATCCTGACCGCGGTCTACCGCCATCTCTGCATGAGACGGGCCGGTATGAAGAAGGAGGAGGCCCAGCAGCTGGATCTCGGCGAAGCTCGACGGTCGTTCATGCTGCACTGCGCGGATGAACTGGCGGAGAAGGGACTCGGTCTGCGAATCCCCAAACAACCCTCGTCGGAAGCGGCACTGGCCGAATGGGAGAAGGAGCTTGCCGAAGGGCTGGACAATTCCGGATCGGCCGGTCTTCACAAGCTCCAGATGTGGACGTCGATCGAACAACTCGGTGGCCTGCACATCGTGGGCACGGAACGCCATGAATCACGCCGTATCGACAATCAGCTGCGCGGGCGCGCGGGGCGACAGGGTGACAACGGCTCCTCGAGATTCTTTCTCAGCCTTGAAGACGATCTGATGAAGATGTTCGCAGGCAAGATCGTCAACACGATCCTGTCCAGAAGCGGCTTCAAGGAAGGTGTCGTTCTGGAAGCCGGCATGCTGACGAAGTCCGTGGCCCGGGCCCAGCGGAAGGTGGAGGAACGCAACTTCCAGTGGCGAAAGAACATCCTCGAATACGACGAACCCATGGAATTCCAGAGACACTCGTTCTATGGCATGCGACAGCCGATTCTGGAAGGAGAAGGCATCAAGGAACAGATCTTCGAACAACTGGAGAACGCCGTCTGGGAAAGCTCCTCGACCTACCTCGGGCCGGATCATCGAAACAACTGCATCGCTGAATGGATCTCGGAGAATTTCGGAGTCGATATCCCCAAGGACAGATTCCGCAAGAAGGACAGGGAAGATCTTCACCGACTGGTCGCAGCGGAGACGAAAGAGGATGCATTCGGACTCATCCGCATCACCGCCACCGAGTTCATGCCGGATGACGGCGATCCCGAAGACATCGAATGGTCCGGCCTGGCGTCATGGTGCAATGACGTCTATGGCTCCGAGATCACTGGAGACGAGATCCGCGGGCTTCCTCGCAAGCAGGTCTGTGAACGCTTCGATCAGGCGGCAGAGGCGAAGTTCTCGAAGATCTCGCTTGAACCACTCGACAAGTTCATGGCTCCCAACTTCCAGAAGCAGGAACTTTGCGAGTGGACCAACAGGAAATTCATGACCAAGGTCACGCCCGAGGAGCTTGAGAAGAGCGACACGGTCGAGGCTGTCGCCGGAATACTGATGAATGCGGTCCATGCCGTCTACAGTGTCCGCGAACGCGAATATCCGATCAATCAGGCTCTTGAACGCACCAACGTACAGATGCAGAGCGACCCCAAGGCCGCTGTGACCAACTTCACCAGCTGGGTGAATGCGAGATACGACCTCAATTGGTCGCCGAACGCCCTCCCCTCCGGAGATCCCAACGAACTCAAGAAGATCCTTGTGGAGCAAGCCGAGAAATGGACTCCGGAACGATTCGAGGAGCGGGCCACCCTGATCGCCGGACAACATCAGTCATCCGACTCCCTGAGGACCTGGCTCCAGGAACATGCCCGAATCAATCTGAAAGATGATGAGATCAAGAGCATCGACGAAGGCTCGGAGTCCATCCTTGATGTCACCTCCGCGGCTCTCAAGAGGAGTTTCAGAACCGAGCTGACACAATTCGAGCGATGGATTCTTCTTCAGATACTCGATGCCTCCTGGAAGGATCATCTTCACCAGATGGACCAGGTGAAGGATGCCATCGGATTCAGATCGTTCAGCCAGAAGGACCCCAGGATTGAATTCAAACGTGAGGCTGCCCGACTCTACGACGAGATGCTCTCGGTGGTTGAAGACAAGACGACCGATGTGATCATGCGAGGCAAGATGTCCTATCAGGGCCAGGGTGAAACCCCCCCTGGCCAGAGAGTCAAGCCAGCCCAGACCGCTGTTGGTGCGCAACAGGCACCGCAGGCCGTGGGTGGCGGAACTCGAGCCCGATCCGCACCATCTGCCGACGAGGCACCCCAGGCAGCGCTCCCGAGAGCTGCCAGACCAGCAGCTCAGGTCCAGGCGAAGAACGTGGGCAGGAAACCTGCTTCGTCTGGCCAGACGGCCGTTCAAGCGATCGGCAGGAACGAGATGGTCACACTGATCAATCCCGAAAACGGCGAACGCGAAGAAATGAAGTTCAAAAAAGCCAAGCCGCTCATGGAGCAGGGATGGCGACTCGCTGAAGACTGACCCTGAGACCCGTGGCGGGCTTGATATGAGCGCCAGAAACGCTATCCTCGTCCTGCCTTCGTAGCTCAGTTGGTTAGAGCAGCTGACTCTTAATCAGCGGGTCCTCGGTTCGAGTCCGAGCGAGGGTACTCATTACAGGAACCTCCGTCCATGACGGGGGTTCCTGTCGTTTTGCAAGAAGCCCGGGTTTTACCGGCCTGCGTTCATCAGAAGGCTTCCGTTGGAGGAATGACCGGATTGAATGCACGATAGAGCGAACAGAAACGGTATCCTTCTGTATTGGACGACCTCACAACGAATGATCTCCATTCTTGGTTTGAAGAACTCGATGCTTATAAATGAAATCACACGTTGGGTTTTCACGAACACACGTTTCAGAGAAACCAATCCATTTTCTCGATTCGAGGTCGAGATGCTGGATGCCTTCGATCAGGTCGAAGCGAGGATCGATTCGGACGAGCGTCTCAGAATCAGGAAGCTGGTGCTCGAACGGACGCAGGAGATCTTCGAGTCGGACCTGAGCTGGGGACAGAACATCTACAGCCGGGAGAATCTGAGATGGGTCTCATTCATCGCAGGCTACGATCTCGTCGTGCGAGAGAACATTGAAGATCACCAACCTTTTCTTCGCAGCCTTGAAGAGAGAATCCAGACGGTCTCTCGAATACGTTTTTACTTCTTGTGGTTTCTTGTGGCATGGACCATCATCTGTGTGAGAAGGACACTCCCAAACAAATACATCGTGCGAAGATTGAGACTTTCCAAATTTGTTGCGACGACCTATCTTCCTTTCACCACAAGCGCCAATTGGACGAATGGCCACGACGCCTTCTACCAGCGATTCTTCACTGCTCATGCATGCCCGGAACTGTGCCGGGTATTGGACGAGACAAGCGTGTGTTGGAAAAAACTCGTTTTAAAATCGGGCATGCACTGACTTCCACCAGACCATCCCGAGGAAAACCGAACAAGACTGACGACATCCTCTTCAGAAGCATGGTGAGCCCCGGAGGCAGACGAATTGATCGAGGTCTATGTAACGACAGGTATTGCCGCGGTGGTGACTGCTTTCGCATTCATCGCATGGCTCATGGTGAGATCGAGAAAAAACACCAGCGCATCGAGGGGTGCACAGGAGACCTGGACGAGACAAGACGGCCAGATGCTCAAACTGATGGAAGCAGGCAATCTGGTCCTGACGCAGTACAGCGCTTCCGGACGTTTGGAATACATCAGTCCGGAGATCAAGCGGATCACGGGAATTGGTTCCGCTGATTTCATTTCCGGCAGGCGCCGACTGAACGAACTGGTGCACCCACAGGATGCAGCAGCCCTCGAAAGCCTGGAGCGCACACGCAGCAACGGTGATGGTGAACATGCCGATATCGACTGTCGAATTCAGGATCAACGGAACAACTGGCATTGGCTTCACATCCAGCAGAGACGAATCGTCCGGCGCAACAAGACGGTGGGCTATGAAACCATCTCGGTCGATTACACCGCTCTGGCTGAATTGAAGGCGCAGAAGAAACGTGCGACGAAGCTTCAAAAGATGAGCACGCTGATACTCGAGTCCTTTCTTGCAACGGATGACACCAGAGCAACCTTGAACAGGAATCTGGAGCGTATCGCCAAGGAACTCGAGATCACCGAAGCCACCATCCATGACTTCGAAAACAGTGATGGATGCAGTCTCCTGGGATCCTGGCCCGATACTGACCGGACATCATCGAGATTGACGCATCGCCCGCTCACGGCATCCGAAAGCGAGCAGATCAGAGCGGCCTGCCAGGTTTTGACACCAATTCGCTTTGGAATGGAGTCAGGACATTCAGGGGACAACACACGGCCACTGTGCAGGGATGCTGCGTCACTGACGGGCATCATCATACCGGTGCAGGTCATCGGAGAACTCTCCCTCGTGCTGACCTTCGCCAGAGATCGACACAAACCATGGCATGCCGACGAGATCTCGGCGCTCCAGTTGATCGCACAATCGATTTCGCGCAGACTCGAGAGGGAGCGCGCCGTTCAGGAAAGAACGCATTTCGACGAGATCACACGTGGACATGAACGTTCCGAAATCATCGCCCATCTTGCCTCGGGAATCGCGCATGACTTCAACAACATCGTGTTCGCGATCTCAGGTCGGGTCCAACTGCTGCAACGCCGGACTGAAGACCAGAAGACCAACGAGTCGCTGAACGAGATCCAGATGACCCTAAAAGGTGCCAAAGGTCTCATCGGAGCTCTGCTGACGATGCACAAGGGATCCCCCAGACCGACCGGCCGGGTTCGAATCGGTCCGGAGGTCAAGGCGGTGATGACCATGATCAGAAGACTCATTCCAAGAAGAATCGAACTGAGTCTCGACATGAATGACATCGGCGACGTCGAAGTCGAACTCGGGGCGGAATCTCTTCATCAGATTCTCATGAATCTCGTCATCAATGCACGAGATGCCATCGACAACAAGGGTCGTATCGCGCTCAGCATGACACGAACGTTCGATAGACATGACACGCCCATGCTCACCATCGACATCGATGACGATGGCCCGGGAATTCCAGAATCACGACGAGCCGAAGTCTTCCAACCGTTCGTCACTTCAAAGTCGTCGGGGCGTGGGACCGGCCTGGGATTGTCCATCGTCCAGCGGGTCATTCAGGAGTCGGGGGGTGAGATTTCGCTCGAAAAATCGCCAATGGGCGGCCTCAGGGTTCATGTCGGGCTCCGTATCGCCTCTGGAGAGGGAGCACACGTCCAGGACACCAGCCCACTTCGTGAGCGTGCTCCCGTTTCCGTCAGACAACGACTCAAAAGAGTTCTGATCGTGGAAGATGATGAGACGATCAAGGCCCTGCTCACACGCTTCTTTCAATCGATAGGAGTTGCCGTGACCAGCCACGGCGATGCTCGTGAAGTCGAAGCCTCCCTCCGTGAATCAACTCCCCCGTTCGATGTCCTGGTGATGGACATCGATCTTCCCTACAAGACCGGGGTGGAATGCATCAAGGAGTTGAGGGGGCAGGGACTCCAGACCCCATGTGTCCTGATCACGGGCGGGTTGTCTGAAAAACCCGAGGGAATCACGAATCTTGGTTTTCTGAGAAAGCCTTTCGAGATCGACGAACTCGAAGCGCTCTGCCACCGCCATGCTCGAAGACTCGCACGAGGCCTGAGGAGCCGTGATGACTCGCCCTCTACTCGACTGATTTGAGATGCGAGAGATACCAGAGCGCCAGACGCACTCGATCGTGCACATCAAGCTTGTTCATGATCGATTGCGTGTGTTTCTCGACGGTCTTCACCGAGATATGAAGGAATACGGCGATCTCCTTCTTCGAATAGCCCTTCGCGACATATTCAAGGGTCTCCCACTCTCGTGTGGAAAGCGTCTCGGAGCGTGCGGAAATCTGACCTGAATTCATCATGACAAGGCGCTCTGCGATGATGGGAGAGAAATAGCGCTTGTTCTTCATCACCTGAGAAATCGCATCCAGAATCAGCAAGGCGTCATCAGCTTTGCTGAGATAGCCCTTTGCATTGACCCTCAACGCTGAGGCGATGTCATGGTCCTGGTAGTTTCCCGAGAGGAAGATGATCTTCACATCGGGCCTGAGCCTGCAGATCTCTTCGGCTGCATGAAAGACGTCGAGTCCGGGCATTTCCACATCAAGGATGAGAATGTCCGGACTGTGCCTGACGACGGAATCGATCGCTTCCGAGGCTGTTCCCACGGCGTCAAGAACAGCCAGGGAGCTTTCTTCTTCTAAGGCGTCAAACAGGAATTTGCGCTGGCTTGGATGATCATCGGCGATGACGATTGAAGTGGTTTTCAAAATCTCAGCCCCTTTAGCTGACAAAGTTTACCACCCGAAAGTCGGTTTCAAGATATCCGATGTCAAAAAAACGGCACCTGGGCGCTCGTAACAGCTTTTTCTCGCTCCTCAAATTGGATTGGGGTAGGTACCCCATAGAAGAATCAGCTTGGAAGTGATTTTATAGAGTGTCCGGAAGATTTCAAGGCTCAAAGGGCGAGTCCTCTTCCGGTTGAATTCTCAACTGTCCATGACGCCCACCGTCAGGGAATTCAAAGATGACATCGTTTAGGAGCACCGTCCATGATTCAAAATGAAGAAGAAACCAGAGAAGACTTCGTAATGCGGCTGTTTGAAGCGTACTACACACGAGTCTTTGCCTTCACACGAAAATGTGCCCCACAGGATGTCTCTGAGGATGTCACTCAGGAAGTGTTTGTTCGCCTCCTCCAGCACCCCAGACTCGAACAAATGGATCTGTCGGTCAGTTACCTGATCAAAGTCGCGCACAACCTGCTGAGAAGACGTCATGCGAGAAGTACGCGACTTCGTGAACTGCTGGAAACCGCCGTCACTGATGACATCGTTCAGCGTCATGGCCGCCAGGGAGCTCGCTCCATGACCCCGGTTGAAGATCAAACAAGGAATTTTCAGCTCAATGACGCCATGGATCAGCTCAGCATGGACGAACGAGACGCGATCAGAATGATCATCCAGGACGGAAAGAGTTACACCCATGCGGCTGAAGCCCTTGGCGTGACGGTCACGACGATCAACAACTGGAAGCATCGCGGCCTGGCAAAGCTCAAGAAGCTCACCCAGTCCAATGTGCTCATGCCCACGAACAACACTGTGATTGGTTGAACAGAAGCTCCAGACGACTTTCAAATCTTCTCTCTCTTGTCTCCACCCCTTCCGGGGATGGAAACCTTTTCCGGCAGCCGGCGTCCAGACGGCTGCCGGTTTTTTTTCATGACGAACCTTGACTTGTAGCCAAGACTACATAATATGTAGCCATGGCTACAAAAAAGAGAACGCCTCACCAACAGGCGGACGTCTTTCGCAAGACGCGCGCAGACCACTCGAACGAAATCGCTGAAGACTATGTGGAAGCCATTGCGGAACTGCACGCCGAAGAGGGTTCCTGCAGAGTCACCAGACTTGCCAGACGACTTGGCGTCTCACACGTGACGGCCAACAGAACCGTTGCTCGTTTGGTCGGGCGCGACCTGGTGACGACCAGCCCCTATCAACCGATCGAACTGACTGAGGCGGGAAAAGCACTCGCCCAGACGGCGAAAGCACGACATGAAATCGTGCTGAGATTTCTCATCGAACTCGGCGTTCCCGAAAGGCACGGCGAATGCCGATTCCGAGGGAATCGAACACCACTGTTCACCCCCCACACTCAAAGCGATGAAACACTTCTGTACGATCAGGAAACGATGACATGCCCTGGAAGAAAAGACACGCCTGCGTTGCGCTGCCACCACTCCTGATCCTGCTGGCGCTCTGCTTGCATGAGCTGTGGAGGATCCGAGTGAACAGACCGAGCAGGATCCCGAGCGGACGAGGGGAGCCGACCGATCCAAGTCGTCACGACGACGGGAATGATCGCGGACCTCGTACGCAGCATCGGAGGTGACGCCGTGCGCGTTCACAGCCTGATCGGGGTCGGAGTGGACCCCCACTTGTACAAACCCACACGTGATGACATCGCCGCCCTTCTCGCGGCCCAGATCATCTTCTTCAATGGCCATCATCTGGAAGGCAGGATGGGTGAAGTTCTGGAACGAGCAGGCACCGATCGACCCTCGATCGCCATCGCAGAGACCATTCCCTCAGATGAACTGCTCTACCCGGACGGCACCGGCGAACACCCGGACCCTCATCTCTGGCTTTCACCCCGACTCTGGGGGCATGCTCGAATGCGGTCCTGAAGGGACTCACGAGTCTGAGGGAGCGTGACGGACTGATGTTCAAATCAAATCACGAAAGACTGCTCGAGCAGTGCGGTGAACTCGAACGCTTCGGTCGAAGGTCGATCGCCTCGATTCCGAACGAATCCAGAGTCCTGATCACCAGTCATGATGCCTTCAGCTATTTTGGGCGGCATTCGACATCGAGGTCCAGGCCATTCAGGGGATCACGACTGAAAGCGAGGCCGGCCTGGCCGACCTCGAGGCCTTGGTGACGCTGGTCGTCGAACGCAACGTCCCAGCCGTCTTCATCGAGTCGAGCGTGCCCCGCCGGAGCATCGAAGCCTTGATCGAGGGTGCCGCGGCGAAAGGGCACGATGTCGTCATCGGAGGTGAACTGTTCAGTGATTCGATGGGCCCGAAAGGCACTGCCGAGGGCACATGGGTCGGCATGATGATGCATGACATCGAAACCGTCACCAGGGGCCTCGGGGGAGGTCTCGATTCTGAAGACGCGACGGAGAGCATGGAACCCAGATGAGTAAAAAAGAGATCCCCGCAGAAACTCGAGCCGAGCACTCACCGGACGCCCCACTCTCGATTCATGCGATGACGGTCGCATACGAGCGTCGCCCCGTGTTGTGGGACATCGACATCGACATTCCTCCCGGTTCGTTGGTCGGTGTGATCGGCCCCAACGGAGCTGGAAAAAGCACCTTGATCAAGGCCGCACTCGATCTCGTCCCCAGATTGAGTGGTCATGTCCAGATGTTCGGTCGCCCCTACGCGGTTCAACGTGAACGTGTCGCCTATGTTCCACAACGCGAATCGATCGACTGGGATTTTCCGGTGAGCGTTCTGGACGTGGTCTGCATGGGGCTCTATCACACCCTCGGCATGCTTCGGCCGGTCAACCGAAGAATCAAACGACAGGCACTCAACGCACTCGAGGAAGTCGGACTCGCGGAATTCGCCGGGCGCCAGATCTCGCAACTTTCCGGCGGTCAGCAACAACGCGCCTTTCTCGCCAGAGCTCTCGTTCAAGAGGCTGATCTTCATCTCATGGATGAGCCATTCGCGGGTGTCGATGCCTCGACTGAACAGACCATCGTCACTCTTCTTCGAACCTTGCAGACTCGAGGACGCACCACGGTGGTGGTGCACCATGACCTTCAGACGGTGTCCGAATATTTCGATCATGTCCTGCTTCTGAACACACGTGTGGTGGCATTCGGACCCACCGAAGACGTCTTCACGCCTGAGAACATCGAAGCGACCTACGGTGGAACCCTCACTCTGCTGGACCATGCATCAAAGGCTCTTGCCGGGCACGCACGAGGGGTCGGTCGATGATGAGCGCGCTCATGCCCGCGACTGAAACGACATTCCTTGATCTGTTGTTTCTCTCCAACTGGAATACCCGCGTGGTGGTTCTCGGTGTCAGCGCTCTGGGAATGGCCGGTGGAGTCGTGGGTTCGTTCATGCTCCTGAGACGCCGTGCGCTTCTTGGCGACGCACTCAGCCACGCCACCCTGCCCGGAATCGTGCTTGCCTTTCTTGTGGCATCGGCGATGGGCTTCGGTGTGAAATCCCATGGCGTGTTGCTGATCGGCGCGACGTGCTCGGGCATCATTGGAATCATCGCTGTCCACTGGTTGACGAGTTCAGGAAGACTTTCCAGAGGACCTCCGCACTCGGCGTGGTCTTGAGCACGCTTCTTCGGGGCGGGTGCCGCGCTTCTCGGACTGGCACAACAGGAGACCACCGCGAGTGCGGCTGGACTGGAGACGTTCATCTACGGAAAGACCGCGTCCATGCTGGTGCGTGACGCCATGATGATCGGCCCGTCACTTCGGTGCTCACGATCACGACATGCATCGTCTTCTTCAAGGAGTTGAGACTGATCTGCTTCGATCAGAACTACGCTCGTGGGCGAGGGATGAAGACCGGAGCCTACGATCTGCTGCTCATGGCGATGGGTGATCGCAGTCGTCGTGGTGGGTCTCCAGGCGGTCGGTCTCGTGCTCGTGATCGCGGTTCTCGTGATCCCACCGGCAGCCGCGAGATTCTGGACCAACAGGACCGGCCACCTGCTCCTCACGGCAGGCGTCATCGGCGGGCTTGGCGGCTGGGCCGGCACCCTTTCAAGCGCACTCGCCCCGGATCTGCCCGCCGGAGCGATGGTGGTCCTGGGACTTGGTGGCTTCTTTCTCTTGAGCCTCGTCTTCGGCCGACAACGCGGGTTGCTTCGTCGTGCGCTCCGTCTGAGACGGCGTTCACGATCCATGGAACGTGAACATGCTCTTCGAGCGATCTGGGAAAGCCTCGAACATTCCGGCTCGGACTTCTGCCACAAATCCGAGATCACCGCACGCGGAGGATGGGCGAACTCGAACACCTGCCAACGCCTTCACCGTGCAGGACTGCTCACGATCATCCAGACCGTTTCCGAGACCGAGATACGTCTGTCACCCACGGGTGAAAGACGCGCGGTCGAAGTCGTGCGGCGCCACCGACTCTGGGAACACTATCTGCTGCGCCGGGCTGATTTCGACGAAGACCATGTCGACCGTGGGGCCGACGATCTCGAGCACCTGCTTCCACTCGAGCTGCTCGATGAACTGGAAAAGGAATTGAACACCGAACGGGGTTCGATACCTCCAAGCCCGCACCCGATCATCCTGCCTGTCCGCCCTCGAACGGGGAGAACGACGGTGATGACGCAATGGAGCCTCTTCTTCGATGGCTGGATCATCGTCATCGCGGCGACCTGCGCGGTGGCCTGTGCCCTGCCGGGTTGTTTCCTGGTGCTTCGACGCATGAGTCTCATGGGCGATGCCATCAGCCATGCGGTCCTCCCCGGCATTGCCATCGGCTTTCTTCTCACAGGCTCTCGATCGAATGGAATCATGTTCGCGGGAGCGATCGTCGCAGGGTTCCTCACCGCATTCTTCTCCCAGTGGCTGAAACGTTTCGGACGCGTGGATGAAGGCGCCGCGATGGGCGTGGTCTTCACAACCCTCTTCGCGGTGGGGCTTCTGCTGATCGTCCAAGGCGCGGACTCCGTGGACCTTGATCCCAGTTGCGTTCTGTACGGTGCTCTTGAATTCGCACCACTCGACCTCGTCACGCTTCCTCTGCTGGGCGGCGTGCAGTTGCCCCGAGCGTTCCTGATGGTGGCGATCGTGCTTCTGATCGATCTGTTCATTCTGATCGTCTGGTTCAAGGCGTTTCGAATCGCGGCATTCGATCCGGAACAGGCGCGGGCACAGGGGATGCGCCCGGATCTCATGCACCACCTCTTGATGGGCATGACGGCGGTGACCACGGTGGCATCATTCGAGGCGGTCGGCAGCATCATCGTGGTCGCGATGATCATCGTTCCGGCGGTCTGTGCACGCCTCTTCGCGACGAACCTGACCAGCATGCTGTGGCTTGCGTCATTCCTGGGGCTGACGTCCGCGGTCCTGGGGCACCTTGGAGCGGTCGAACTTCCCCATCTCATCGGGTACGGATCGGTCCCGACTTCAGGCATGATCGCCGTCACCGGTGGTTGCCTGCTCTTCGTTGGCATCCTCATCAATCCAACCCATGGCGTGGTGCCCAGAAGCGTCCGACGCTGGCGTTTTCGTTTTCAAACGACGACGGAGGATCTGCTTGCGCTCGCCTGGCGCCTGGAGGAACGTGGCGGCCAGAGCTCGGCTCGAGTGCTCACCCACGATCTGACGACTGCTCGCCGGGTCTCGAGATTCGAAATCGCATGGAGCCTTCGACACCTGCTGAGTCAGGGTGACTTCATGAGACGAGAAGACCTGATCACGCTGACCGATGCAGGTCGACGACGCGCAGCCACTCTGGTCCGATCGCACAGACTCTGGGAAGCATGGCTCGCCAAGAGCGCCGGTCTTGCGCCGGACCACGTCCATGAGACTGCAATGAGACTCGAGCATGTCACCGATGAGGAGATGCTCGAACAGCTGGCGAGAGAGACCGGTACGCCGACCACCGACCCGCATGGCCGCAGGATCCCGGAATGAACTCCGTGTCCCGACCCGGCGGTTCAGCCCGCACCACGAAAGAGCCAGAGATACAGAAAGACCCCCAGGACCACGATGCCGATGAAGGCATACCAACGTCTCATCATGTCGCTGGTCAGCGGATGGCGTCGCTGGGCTCCCTCTGGGATCCAGCTGTGACATGAAGGGCAGATGTCGGCGAGATCGGAGATCTCCGCCCCACATTCGGGACAGAATCCCAGAGACGAATCCGCGCCACCGAAACGCTGGATGTCATCCTCGCTGGGACCTTCATTCTGTTCAAATCGTCTGGGCATGGCCCGACTATACTCACCCTCAAGTCGAAACGTGCTCATGTCGAGCCGTTCGTCATCAGAACGGAGAAACATCATGCCACCTGCCAATTCAACCATGCTTCCACTCGGGACCATCGCTCCGGAGTTCACCCTCCAGGCCGCCGATGGACGCACCCATGAACTGAGCGAGTGCGAAGGCCGACACGGACTGCTGGTCGTCTTCATGTGCAACCACTGTCCCTACGTGAAGCACATCTACGATGAACTCACGAAGCTTGGCAGGGATTGCAGCGCACTGGGAATCGGCATGGTCGGCATCATGAGCAACGACATCGAGAACTATCCGGACGATGCTCCCGACAAGATGGCGGAGACCGCGGCAGCCAACGGCTGGACCTTCCCCTACCTCTTCGACGCGGACCAGTCGGTGGCGAAGGCCTACACCGCCGCCTGCACCCCGGACTTCTTCCTCTTCGATTCGAGCAAGGCGCTGGTCTATCGAGGTCAGCTGGATGACAGTCGACCCAAGACGGATATCCCGGTCGATGGAAAAGATCTTCGAGCGGCACTCGATGCACTGGCTGCAGGTGAACCGATCCCTGCAGATCAGAAACCAGCCCTTGGCTGTGGCATCAAATGGGCACCGGGACAGGCCCCCGCCTACATGGGCTGAGTCGGCTGAGCGCGCTCGAACACGCACCCGGCGCTCAGTCGAGTTCGACGGGCTTGTATCCACCTCGGGACTTGAACCAGAGAATCAGGACGCAGTAACTGAGGAACATGAAGACTGCGGGAACGGCTGCGAAGCGCAGTGCGCTCGCCTTGGCGTCCTTGGTCAGACCCTCGAAGATTCCCTGCTCACCCATCAGAACTTCAAGTTCGCGGGCTTCCATTTCGTTTAGATCAGCGGAATCTTGGTCCTGACGCTGGTCATTAAGTGCCGTGATACGAGACTCACGATCAGTCACGACATCCTGATTGACGGACTTGTAGGCACCGAAGATCGAAGTCTTCTCCTCATCTGCGATGTACGTCTCGTAGATGGCATCATTACCCTGCATGTTGGCATGGATACTGGTGTCTTGAAGATTTCCCAAAAGAGGCGTACCAATGATTCCTACTCCGAGCATGCCAACAGCGGCGATCGAATTCAAGGTAAGTGCACCACCCTCAGGAAACTGCTCGGACACAATGCCCAACGTGACGGGCCAGAAGAATGACTGACCGATGCCGTAGACCGTGGCGAAGATGAGAATGATCACGGCAGCTTCTGCACCTGCCAGCATGAAGATGCCGACAGCCGCAAACGCGGAGCAGATGGCCAGAATCGCCAGTGGATTCAACACCTTGGACAGAGGACCGATCACGAAAAGACGAAGCATCATCATCACAAACGCCGTGTAGATCAGAACCCAGGTACCACTGAGTTCAAAGTTCTGAAGAGCTGGCCCCATCAAGCCCTTGATCCAGGCGTCCGTACCCAGCTCAGTGGTTGCCAGTGGGATCATCAGTAGGAGTAAAACGATGAAGAGCGGCCTACCAAGGCCTCCTCCGATTCCGAAACCAAAGATCATGACCAGCGCAAGGATCCAGAAGTTGACACCTTCGGTACCCAGGCCAATGACTCGGCCAAACTCGAGGACGATCAGTCCTACAACGATGAAAGCCCCGAGGACGCCTGCCTGTCGAAGCATCGTCGTATAGGGCACGCCTGCAGCGACTCGCTCATTAACCGGAAAAGAAGCCTTGATCAGAAGCAGTGCATAGATGACGACGGGAAAAAGGAGTACCGCAACCTGAAATTGCCAGGCAAGCCCGAGACCACCAGATCCAAGCCCGAGCGCAATGAGTCCGGAGAGTACAAGCCCTCCTGGCCAACCAGCATGAAGAATCGTGAGCCACTTGATCTTCTGCTCTCGGTAGACGGTCGCAATGACCGGATTGATGACCGCTTCGACCGTACCGTTCCCGAGTGCGCCGATGAACGAACCCACCCAGAGCCAGTTGTAGCCTTGCATGGACTCGGGGATCCACGCCATACCGGCAGTGATGAGCATGCCCGCTTGTATGACGTGGCAGATCACCGCGAACCACAGGCAGAATTTGTAGCCGATCTTGTCGATGATCAGAGAGAAGAGAACAATCGAAATCGCGAATGGCCAGAGGCCCGCTCCGATGATTTCGCCGACCTGAGTACCGCTCAGATCGAACATCGGCTTCCAGACCTCTTCAACCAGTTGAATTCGAAGCATGAATCCGAAGGACGTCGCGATCAGTGCGATGAAGCAGGTGATGAACAGAAGTCGACGCTTGTCTGCGGGAAAGGCTGGTACGGTCATGTCATCTTCCTCGTGTGTGGGTTGGGCTCAAGCCGGGGTCACGACAAGGAAATCGTACAGGATCATCGCGCAGGAGGCCCCAAAAGGACAGCCGGGACGCGCTGAAGCGCGTCCCGGCTGAACTGTTCTCCGTGCCTAGTGGGGCAACGAGGCGGACGGGACTCGAACCCGCAACCACCGGCGTGACAGGCCGGTACTCTAACCAATTGAGCTACCGCCCCAGACGGGGACACGAGAGTCGACACACGACCCAGAAGGTCGGAATGACGTTCTCGTGAGTCGAGAAGTATACCACCCCCCCATTGTCGGTCAACCGTGTCGGCGACTCCATCCGATCTCTGGTGATTCAAGCAGAGAGATGTGGTTGTTTTCGGCCCATTTCAGGGCGGTGAGGCGATAGTCTGGGCGAGGTCCATACGAGGAGACCGCCCATGCCCGCCAAGAATCTTCCAAATGAGTGGTTCGAGATCATTGAACCAGGTGTCCGCCGCCTGACCCCCCCAGGCATCGCCTTCGAATGGCTGGACCTTGCCATCGATATGGCCGAGCCCGGCCTGGAGGTCATCGAGCGCTGCCTCGATCGCCTGGGCATCTCCCGAGAGGTCATGGAGATCCTCTCCGAGAGTTCGGGAGAGAGCGTCCGGTATCGACACAGCGGAACCAGCATTCTTCGCCTTGAGCTCCCACCGACCAGCCAGCCGGGAGGCCAGATCGAAGATGGACTTGTCATCACGGCGGTGACCCAGGGCGAACACATCTTCACCATCGGCTGGCACCGTCTTCAGGTGATCGACGGTGCGTGCGAATCGATCGCTCAGAATCGAGACGAACACGTCACCCCCCTGGGCGTCCTGTCCGAGATCGGGGATGAGTTCATCGACCACATCCGACCGATCGTGCGGACCTGTGCGTTGCAACTGGATCAGGCCGAAGCGGAATTGGAAGAAAAAGGACGAGTCAAGGAGGCCGCCATTGGTGAAATCCGCCGTTCGTTGCTGACGATCGACCGTTCCCTCGACCCGATTCAGACGGCGATCGGGCGCTCCATGCTCGACTTCTCGGAAGAGCTGAGAGAACGCGACGTGACTTCGCTCAAAGGACTGCTTGGCCGTGCGAACGGTCTTGAACAACGTGTGCACAGTCAGCTCGACCGGGTTCGTGTCCTGTCAGACCGCGAGCACATGCTGGCCATGGACGACATGAGCACCTCGATGTATCGCCTGAGCTGGATCGCGACGATCTTCCTGCCTCTCACCTTCGTGACGGGCCTGCTTGGAATCAACGTCGAGGGCATTCCTGATGCGGACGACCCGAATGCCTTTCTGGTGGTCTGCGGACTCCTGATAGTGACCGCGGTGGGCACGGGCATCGGCCTCTTGATCGCCATCAAAATGAGAGGGAAATTCGGTCGCTGACCGGGACGATGTCTGCAAACAACACGAATCAACCGATCGTCATTCACGTGCCCAAGACCGGAGGAACCACTCTGATCGTCGCGCTCACCGGGGAGCAACGTCAGCGAAGAGCGGATGACTGCTATCGACACATCCTCTGGATCGATCCTGCCAAGAAGGAACGGATGACCTCCAATGCCGGTGACATTTTCGAAGCCGATGGAGCCGCCAAGTATCGGAATCGCCAACTCACCCTGGTCGTTCGAAAACCGATCGATCGCCTGGAATCCGAATACAACTTTCTGGGAAACAGGACTGAATTCAGAGCTCTCTGGAAACGAACCAACAAGTCCGAATATCCAGACACGTTCAAGGCATTCGTGGAGACTCCATCAGCCTCCGAAAGCATGACCAAATTTCTGCTCGGAAGAGACTTGTATGATCCCACACCGATCGAGGAGTCGGCGTTCGAATGCCTGGTCAGACGACTCGATGAACTTGATTTCACCTTCGGTGTGACCGAAGAGATGACACGCACCGTCGCCAATGCCGAACATCGCCTGGACATCGTCTGTGAAAAACAGCTGAAAAGACACCGCACCAGCATTCACAAGACGCCACGTGGTGATGACTGGTCGATGATCGAGTCCGTCTTCGAGGCGAACAACCCGATGGACCTGCAGCTCTACCAGGAAGTGAAGTCACGATTCGAAGCTCAGACCACGAATCTTCCGATGGATGCGCTCGATGGCAGGACCTTCGTGGGTGATGCCTACGACGGACTGCTGGGATATGTGCGCAGCACGGAGCGACGAGTTCCCTTCGAGATCAATCAAGGACTGATTCCTGACAAGGAAAGATTCGCTGCCTGGAAGAAGGACAACATCCACGCATTGCTGCACATGCATGTGATGGCGCTGAAGACATGCGGCAATGACGGCAGGGCGTATCTTCTTGAATGGCTGACCAGAGCGGCCGATAAATTCCTGCAGGGCGATGACTTATTCGAAGCTGATCCAGCGGACCCGCTGGACTCATTGCGTCGTCTGACGAAGCAGTTGTTCGATGATCGCGACTGATAAGGTTCGAGGAGTCAAATAAGCCGGTTTCTTTGGCGTTCAGCCAAACACCTGTCCGTCCAGACATGGATTTTAGGGTACGTTTTATCCAGCTGGTATTCTGATCGATCGGGAACAGGACCCAAGTCACGAATCCATGGTGTCATGACGAAACTTCATTTCAAAATTCTGTCGACTGATGAAGAGATCACTCCCCATCTGGACGAGTGGAAAGCTGTCGCCACGCACCCGGGAGCACATCCGGCCGTCGTTCTGCGGCTGTGCGAGAGTGACCCGGACATCAAGAAGCCGTTCATTCCGATTCTTGTCGATGATGAGGGCCGGATCGCCTGCATGTTCAGTGCACGAATAGAACGGCAGTACATCGGTCGCGATGCCTACCTTCCACTTCCCAGAGCCAAAGTCAGGAAGTTGACCATTCCGCAGGGGGGGATTTGCGGAAGACAAGCGGTCGAAAATGTCGCAGCATTGCTCGACCTGACCACCAAAGCGATTCAGAAGGAGAAGGTCGACATCATCGAGCTTCCCCACATCGACGAGGATGATCCACTTCTCGAGGCCTTGAGGACGTCATCGCTCGCGAGTTACCAAAAAGCATTTTTCAGGGCAGAGGAACACTGGAAAATGGAGATCGCCGAAGATTTCGATAAACAGATGCTGTTACTTGGAAAAAGCACCAGAAGCACTTTGAGACACAACCTCAACCGATTCAATCGGATCTACGAGAATCGCTTCGAGATCACCCTGTTTTCCAAGAGCGAAGAAATCAATGAAGCGCTGACGATATGCGAGGAGATCGATTCACATTCCTACCACGCCGGACTTGGGCGTCAACGTCCAGAACAACCCCAGAATGAATGCGTTCTACAAAGGCCTTGCCGCCCAGGGCAACCTTGAGATCTCGATCCTTTTCATCGATGGGCAGCCTCTGGCATTCCTCAACAATGCCGTCATCAAGGACCAGCGCTTTGGGACGCAGATGGGGTTCAACCCGACATTCTGCAAATATCCTCTGGGAACGATTCTTCTCTACGAAACGATCAGACGATACATCGAGACCGGGCAGCAGGAGACTTTCGATTTCGGAATCGGAAAAGCTGACTACAAGTCGAGGCTCTGTTCCAAGATGGTGATGGCGCAACAACGACAGCTTCGGACGAAGAGAGCACTCTTCAATCCCTTCTATCACTACATGATGTGCGTCTACCGACTTGGCATTGTCACCAAGGCACTCATGATGAAGTTGAAGCTCGAGGATTTGGCTCGAAAGAAGATTCGAAGCTTTCGCAAGCAAACGAAACGTTCCACCTAGACACCGAGATCAAAACCCAGTTTGAAAGACCAGATCAGGAATCGGCATCATGAACCGAGGCGTCGCCACGCGGATCGAAGCCGAACTTCGCTGAGTGCGTCGTACATCGCGAACGCGAGCTTCTCGGGACACGACCCGGCCTTGCCCAGAATCGCACGACGAAGCCGCCACGAAGGGCGCACGGTTCCGAGGGCCTCCTGCATCCCGCTGACCCAGTGGTCGAGAAGTCCTTCGAGTTCATGATTCAGGGTGACCACTCGATCGAACCACATGTCCGCGAGATACCACCGAACGATCTCGGGCATCTGATGATCCTGATGCCCGGCACCTTCGGGTCGCACCCGGGGCGCGACCTCTTCGAGAGGCGGGTGCCATGAGGAGCTTGCGCCCAGGTGACGATAGATCGACTCGAGCATGGCGACGGGGTCGGCTTTGATGTCGTCGAAGAGTGCCACATGCACCTGCTTGGTTCCGAATGCCGTGCGCCAGCGTCTGATGATCTCGCTGTAGTCGGTATACCGCCTGACACGCGAGCGTTCGAAGTATCGAAAGAACGTTCCGGGTGAAAGATCCTTCAGCGTGTTCTTGCCGTAATGTCCGAGATCGAGATGCGCACCCGACCAGCAACGATCGATCGGGTTTCTCAACGTCAGGACGATGGCGGCCTCGGGCAGCAGGCGTGCGATGGCGTCGACCGAGGCCTGGCTCAGTCGAGCATAGAACGGCGTGACTTCACCACGAACCGGCGAGGGCGCCTCCCCTTCCGCTGGATCGAAATGAGGCCAATACCAATCAAGATCCCGAGAGAGGATCCACTCATTGAAGTAACAGACCTGCTTGGGGTCGCTCATCTGAATGTCTGGATGCAACGCCAGCGACTTGTGAAGCCAGGTCGAGCCACAGCGGGCCGGGCCGATACCGAGAAATGTGGGTTTCATGACGAGTCACCAGATGGTTCAGGAATGAGAACGAACCGAGGCACGCTCTTCCGTCAGATCTTAATCGGACACCACCCGCCCTGACCGCACAAAAGCAAGACCGGCCTTCAATCAAGAAGGAACGCATCCATCACACAGGTTATGACCCGCAGACGACTTAGCAGTCACCCCATTCAGACAGCAGCGTGGCGAGGTCGGCGCCATTGACGAGACCATCACCATTGAGATCGGCCTCAGGTCGGTTTGCTGGAAATCACAGGGAACAAAGCAGCAGGCGCTACTTGGCGGCGAACCAGTCGCGACCGTGGGCGGCGTCGACCACGAGCGGGACGTCGAGGGTCATGGCGGCTTCCATGCGTTCGATGACGAGCCTGGTGACGGGTTCGATCTCCGCCTCCGGGACTTCGAAGACCAGTTCGTCGTGAATCTGCAGAAGCATCTTGGTGCCGGGCGCTTCTTCCGGCAGACAGCGATGGAGGTCGAGCATCGCGAGCTTGATCAGGTCGGCCGCGGAGCCCTGCACCACGGTGTTGATCGCCATGCGTTCGCCGAGTGCTTTTTCGTTCGGGTTTCTCGCATGAATCTGGGGAATGGCGCGACGTCGTCCGAGGATCGTCTCGACGTGTCCGTCTTCGTGCCCCTTCGACTGCGCGACGCAGTCATCGAGGAACTCGGTGATCCGCGGGAAGCGGAACTTGTAGTCCTCGATGATGTCGGCGGCTTCCTGATTCGAGACGTCGCCCCCCAGTCGGCGGGCGAGGCCGAAGGCGGTGATGCCGTAGACGATCCCGAAGTTGATCATCTTCGCGGTCGAGCGCATGTCACCATCGACGTCCTCGGGCGCCACCCCCATCACTTCGGCGGCGACCGCGGTGTGGATGTCCATGCCGTCCTTGAACGCCTGAATCAGATTCTCATCACCCGAAAGATGGGCGAGCAGGCGCAGTTCGATCTGCGAGTAGTCCGCGGCGAGCAACACGTGGCCGGGCTTGGCGACGAACGCCTTTCTGATCTCGCGGCCCGCGTCACTTCTGATCGGGATGTTCTGAAGGTTCGGATCACTGGAGGACAGTCGACCGGTCGCGGTCACCACCTGATTGAAACTGGCGTGGATGCGCCCGGTCTTCGGCTGGATCGCCTCCTTCAAGGCGACGAGATAGGTGTTGACCAGCTTGGTGAGCTGCCGGTATTCGAGGATGTGCTCCGGAATCGAAGACTCGATCGCGGGGTCGTCCGACATCTTGGTCAGCACTTCGACGTTGGTGGATGGCCCGGTCTTCCCCTTCTTCAAGGGTTTGAGGCCGAGTCCCGGGGGCTCGTCGGTCGGCTTGTTGAAGAGGGCCGCCGCGAGCTGCTTCGGGGAATCGGGACTGAAAGGATGCGGCGCCTCGTCGATGATCGCCTGGCGAAGTTCGTCGATTCGACCTTGCAACCGCACACGTTGCCGATCGAGTTCATCCGGGTCGACGGTGATGCCGTTGAATTCGAGCTCGGCAAGAACCTCGACCAAGGGCAGCTCGGTCTTCTCGTAGAGATCTGACAACCCGAGCGCGTCGACCTGAGGACGCAGGTGTTCCTCAAGCTGCAGGGTGACGTCGGCATCCTCCGCCGCATACGGCCCGGCCGTGTCGAGGTCGGCCTCGCTGAACCGAATCTGCTTCTTGCCTTTCCCGATGATTTCAGTGATCGAGACGCACCGCCGACCGAGTTCGTTTTCAGAAAGCGCGTTCATCGAATGACTCGCTCGCGTGGCGTCGATCACGTAGCTCTCGATCATGGTGTCGCCGGCGATCCCGGCGAGCGGTGCGTCATGACCGCGCAGGACGTTGAGGTCGAACTTCAGGTTGTGGCCGACCTTTCCGATCGCAGGATCGGCCAGAAGCGGACGGAGCACCTCGAGCACGGTGGCCTCATCGAGATGACTGCTCGGGTCGGGTGAGTTCGTCGGGATGTAGACGCCCCGCCCGGTCTCGGTGGTGATCGAGATCCCGGCAAGCCCCACCACCGGCGCGCACAGACCGTCGGTCTCGGTGTCGACCGCCATCATGCCTTTCGCGCGTACCTCGGCGACGACGGCCTCGAGTGCCTCACGCGTGCGGATGATCGTGTAGTCACCGGAGACCGGCAAGGTGGGATCGACCACCGCGGTCTCCGCGAAGAGACCACCCAGAGAGGCGAACCCGTCGTCGGTCGCCTCCGTGGTCTTTTCGGTGGCGGATGATTCTGACTTCGGTGCCGCCGAGCCACCGAGCAGGATCGACAGCTCATCACGCAGTCGATTGAACCCCAGGACCCGCATCGCTTCGACGAGGTCATCGACCGCCATGGCCGTGAAGTCGACTGCGGTGGCGTCGAGTGTGAACTCGACCTCGCGGTCATCGCGCAATTCACAATCGTCCCGCAAAGTGATCAGTTCGCGCCCGAGGGGAATCGTTTCGCGCGAGGCCAGCAGATTCTCAAGACGCTTGCCCTTGATCGCCTGCTTCGACTTCGGCAGTGCTTTCTGGGCCTCGATCGCTTCGAAGATGCCCTCGATGGTGTCGTACTCCGCGATGAGCTGCGCGGCGGTCTTGGGGCCGATGCCGGGCACGCCCGGGACGTTGTCCGAGGTGTCCCCCATCAGCGTGAGCATGTCGACGACCTGGTCGGGTCTGATCCCGAAGGCCTCGTCGAGCGCGGCGACGTCGTTGACGGTGTCCTTGTGGACGTCGACCAAGGCGGTCTTGTCATCAAGCAGCTGCTGAAGGTCCTTGTCCTTCGAGATGATCCGGATCTCGACCTCGGGATGGTCGGCGCGCACTCGTTTCACCAGGGTGGCGATGACGTCATCCGCCTCGAACCCTTCGACGCCGTAGATCGGGATCTCCATGCTCCTCATGAGCTCGAGGCAGCGATTGACCTGGGGCCGAAGGTCGCTCGGGGGCGCGTCGCGGTTCGCCTTGTACTCGGGATAGAGCTGGCTGCGGAACGTGCCGCGATCACTCGAGACGTCGAGCGCGAGGGCGAGATGACCGGGTCCGTATTCACGAAACAGCTTGAGCAGCATGCCGATGAAGCCGTAGGTCATGTGGGTGGGTTCGTTCGTGACCGGGCTCGACATCGGGGTTCGGATCGCGTGGTACGCACGGAAGAACTGTGCGTAGCCGTCGATGATGTAGAACGTCGAGGATGGCTCCTGCTGAGACATGGAGTCATTGTAGTGGCAACGCCTTAAAATGAGTTTTCATCCGAGGGCCGAAGTGCGTTCAAGAAGAAAAACATGGAAATCAAAGATCAATAGGCATACCTTGGCAGCAGGTGTCGTATAGGTCTCATGAGCACACACAACAGAATTGGATCATGCCATGCCGCGACGATCGAACACGGACAAGCACATTCGCCACACCTCTCGCCAGTGCCAGGGCTTCACACGTTCGGATGTGATGATCGTGCTCGTGACGATTCTGGTGGGACTGATGGCGTCGATCCCGATCGTCGCCTCCGCCAAGCGACAGAACGCGCAGACGACATCCGCCGCGAACCTCATGCGCATCAACCAAGGCCTCGTCAACTATGCCGCGGACTGGAACGACCGTCAGGTCGACTGGATTCCCGATGACTTCGGGTACTACAACGACTGCAATGACTACATCCAGCAGCGATCGTGCATTCCAGTCATGACGCTCGGTTGGGAGAATTTCGGCTCGAGCAGCTGGGCATTGTGGGCCTATTGGATCGACAGCTTCGGCCAGTGCCAGGGCGTCGGTAGTTGCGGGAATGCCGCGGTCATCAAACCCATCGATTTTTCCAGCGGGTTCGGGAGTTTTCGATTCATCAACGCCCAGGCATTTCATCCGTATGTCAAGCGCAAGTTCTACGCACCCGTCTGGTACGCCCAAGGCGATCCGACTCGCGAAAAGGTCTCTGGTGTCTTCAACAACCAGAATGAATTCGAGGCTCTCGAAGGAGGGGGAATAGAATTCAGCACCTACTGCTTCTCCCCCGCAGCAATGTTGCATCCTGACGTTCTCCGCGCGGCATCGGACGGTGGCTACCAATCGACGGACGAGCTTCCCGACACCTACGTCTCACCACGAACCGCCACGTGCACCACCCCGGATCTCAAGACTCGCGTCCTGGAGCACAACTGGTTCAGAAACAGTCCTTCACTCAAGAATCCGGACACCGATCAACCCTGGCAGTTCAATCAGGGACTCGAGGCAAGTCCGCTGACACTCTTCTTCGATGGAAGCATCGCCGAACTCTCCACCGCCCAGGCGTGGCTTGATGACCTCACCGTGCAGGCCGGCACCAAAGGAGCCCGTGGACTCTGGAGCAGAGACACCCCGCTGGGCGCCAACGGGTATCGAGGCGAGGATTCCGTGGATGGCGTCGCGATCAGTCATCACATCCTGACCACCGACGGCATCAAGGGGCGGGACATCCTCTCAAGAAACGGAGACAGACCATGAGACACTCCAGACACCATTCAAGAGGACTCTCCCGATTCGAAGTCGTGGCCTTGCTCGTGGTCGCAGCCGCCTGCATCGCGACCGCCCTGCCGATCCAGAACACGATCGGTGGAAAGCGAATGCGCCTGCAGTCGATGAACAACCTCGTGCAGCAGCAGACCATCCACGCGATGTATGCCGCCGACTGGAACCAACGCCAGTTCACCGCGGTTCCCGACGATCTCGGGGCGTTCGGGGGCGACTGTGCCGCCTGGGAAGCCGCCCACGGAAAGACGATTCCGGGACTGGTGCTGGGTGACGACTGCGATGGGACGCCGATCGGTTTCTACGGATGCGAGAACGCGAACGCACGCATGCCGATCACCCTCGATTTTCCAAACGACAACCTCAATTTCGCCAGCTACTTCCGAACCGCCGGAGCGTACCGATTTCCAAATGCAGCGGCCCTGACCGCCTACGGAAACGGGCGATACTACGACCGGATGTTCTGGGCGCCTGACGACCCCTACATGAAACGTGGTGCCAGCCAGTACTTCGGTGGCGACTGCGGATTCGAATTTTCCCAGGACGATCCCGAGCCGATCGGAGCCTCGAGCTACATTCTCTCCCCTGCCGCGATGTGGCACCCCGATGTCTTTGGAATCGAAGACCCCACGACCGGCGAGAGTTCATTCTGGAACGACCCACGCGAGTTCGATGAAAGCTTCGCCTCACCGTACGTCACCCAATGCGTCTACCCTGAACTCAAGACCAGGATCATGGAACACGTCACCATCGAAGTGAATCTGCCCAAGGGATTATTTCCCGGGTTCAACACAAGAATCGACGGTTCGAACAGACGCACTCCAGCACCCTGCCTCTTCAACCAATCGACCAAGGGACGGCCCTTGGCACTCTTCTTCGATGGAAGCGTACGAATCCTGAGCCCGATCGAGGTCTATGACGGGGATTCGTACGTGAAGCGGCTCAGCGGAAACTCCGGTGCAAGCCTTTCATCCCGGCTGGGCGGATGGTCAAACGATGGAGAGTACTTCCGCAGCTCCGCAGTGGATCAGGACTTTGAGAACTGGTCAAACCACCACGTCTTCACCAGGTATGGGATCAAAGGCCGTGACACGTTGCGGTCAAACGATTCCTGAAGGCGGCCGAATCGCCTGGGCCTGATCGAAATCCACTCACCCGCTGGATGATGCACGGGCGTCATGGAGCGTCTTCAGGCGACTCAGCAATGCCTCGCCGGGCTCGAGCGAACGACGTGCGAAGACGGTCCGCAGGACGCTCTCGAACTTGCGCCACTGATAGAGCCGCTCGCCGGCATCGGTACACCAGCTGAACCGCTCGACGAGTGCCCTGGGCGGCGTGGATGCGGCGTACATGGTGCCGGTCGAAAGGACCGTTCCGGTCATGAGGCGGGTGCCGATCGCGAGCTTCACGTGGTCGCCGAGGACACAGCCCATGAAGATGCGGCCGGTCTTGTGCATCGGTCCATCCGAGTCGAGCCGCATCGCGACGTCGCCGTAGGTGTTCAGCAGATTCGAGTTGTCGGTGCCGGCGCCGATGTTGACCCACTCCCCGACGAGGGCGTCACCGAGATGACCGTCGTGAACCTTGTTGGCGTGCGCCTGCATGATGACCGAACCGACCTCACCGCCGACCTTGCAGCCGGGACCGAGACTGGTGGCGCCCTTGACCAGGGTGCGATCGGAGATCAGACAACCGGGACCGATCGAGCACGGACCGCAGAGGACCGCGTTGGCTCGGATGCGTGCCCCGCGCTGAATGATGATCGGGCCCTCGGTGGCATCAAGGACGACACCGGGCAGGAACGTGACATCGGATTCGATCAGGCAGGGATGATCCCCCACCTTCGTCACCCATTCCGGCAACCCATGGGAGCTCTCGAGGAGTGCGGCATCAGCGGCGATCCGATCCCCCAAACCATCAAGAAGATCCCAGGGGTGCCTGAATGAAAGTCGTGTGCCCGGCGACGAGGCGTCCACCGGGTGCTCGAGGATCGAACGCAACGCGTCGCCCTCGAGATGTGCGAGTGTCACCGAGCCTGCGGCGTCTCGATGGATGTCGCCGAGTGCGGGAGCCTCGTCGCCCCCACCGGCGGCGGAGCGACCGTTCACGACGATCGCAGCTGAGAGGTCGTCGAGGTCGACCAGGGGGCGAGACGTCCGTTCGTGGGCCAGTGAGGCATCACCACTCGAAAGATGCAGCTGCGCGCTCAGACCGAATGCGCGCTCGCTTCGCTCGAGGGCGGAGAAGATGCCCGAGCGTTGTTCGAAGCTTGCCCGCAGATCACCAAGGGGACCGAGACAGGCGAGGCCATCATCAATGAGAATGAGTCGGGGCATGTCCTAGAGGATATCCTGCCGGGAGACCGGACGCATGATCCAGGGCCGCGAAAAGAGGGTCAGCGACGAGCGACGGACCCTGTGAAACCCCAGAGAGGCGAGGTCTTGACCAGGAACCACCCGACTGGGATCGCGACCAATCCCGAATAAAGGGCGCAGAGCACCCGGCGACCCAGTTCATCGAGGATCGAAGCTTCGATCCAGGGCGGAGGACTTCCGGGATACAGCCCGCGGATCTGCCAGAGCATCAGGTAGACGACCGTCACCGCCAGCATGAACAGGAACGCCAGCACACCGAAGGTCATCGGATTTCGGGAGAAGACCATCGCTCGCAGCGGAAGGATCAGGTTCGCCCCGAAAAGAAAACCAAGGGTGTACGGACCGACGAGACAGTAGGCGATGTCACCGTCGTACAGAGCGAATTCAGAGAAGTCCAGCAACAGACCGATGGCGAGACATGCCCAGAGTGCGTGCGAGCGTTGCGCACACAGCACCAGAAAGACCGCGAGTGTTCCCGCGATTCCGGGAAGCACGTCTCCGATGCGCAGTGCTTCCATGAATCGGGTGTCGACCACGATCGCAAGCACCAGAAAGAGAATGAAGACGGCGATCCTCATGGTCCGTCCTCCGGATCAGAGACCCAGGCACGCGTGTCACCGGAGGCGCCCTCGATCTTGAGCGTGACCGCGGCGAGACGCTGGGGCACCGCCGCCCGTCTGACCACGATGCGCTTGCGAAGGGGCTGACTCGGGACCATTTCGATTCGACTGACGGTTCCGATCAACATGCCCCAGGCAGTCTGATGCCAGGCCTGGTCCATGCCCAGACGAACCGGGTCACCCACCGCGACAGCCACTCTGCGTTCCACAAGCCCTTCGAAGTCATTCGAGCCGGAGATGCTCTGTAATCTGATCGGTTCACCGATGCCCTGTCGCTCGGGAGAGAGCGACTCGTCGTCCGAGGGGAGAATCCTGGCATGCAGATCCTCCGAGGCCATGTCCCCGGCCGAACCCAGCGGAATCAGAAGACTGGTCAGGACCGCAGGATCATCGGCCACTCGACCGACCAGTCGGTCACCGTCGACCACCGCCACGGTTCCGCCCGAGACGCCGTGCCGCGATCCGATGTTCAATGAGAGAACGCCCCCGACGCCACCTGGATTGTGTCGGACCACCTGAGCGGTGCGGGGCGTCCACTTGCTTTCGCCTCCGACGGAGCGGGCCTGCTGAAGCTGCTGCAGTTCTCGTTCGAGTTCCTCGACCTTGAGCCGGGATGCGTGCCAGCGACCTCGATAGGTATCCCGTTCGACCTCAAGGCGATCGAGCGTTCCCGAGTCGTATTCCTCTGTGAATTTCTCAGGTCGGACCCAGGCCACCGCACCCGACGCGGCGTGCCGAAGCGGGGTCAGAGGAAGGGCGACGATCGCCCCGACATCGGCGGTCCAGCCGGCGAGCCAGCGCGTGTTGGCAGCAAGTGCGAGGAGCAGAGCCACTGCCGCTTGCGACGAGCAGGAGTCCTCGTTCTGGCTGGATGACTCGCGGCATCCGGGTTCCACCGTGGTTCTCAGGCCCTCGCCATCCGCGTGGAGACGAACGACCTCGGTGGGCTGGCGGAGTCAGAGTTCGTCGATGTCCGACTCGAGGGTCGATTTGAGGTCCTCGAGGTTCTCCAAGGTAGATGCTGGTGCCTCGCGCGACACAGGTGAGCGGGTCCTCGGCCAGACGAACGTCGAGTCCCGGTGGCCTTGGCGAGCAGGACGGTGTCCATCCCTCGCAGCAAGGCGCACCGCCGCCGGCGAGGGTGATGCCGTTGTCGACGAGGTCGCCGGCGAGTTCGGGCTTGGCCTGTTCGAGCGTCTTCATCACGGTCTCGATGATGGCGTCGATCGGCTCGCTGAGGGCTTCTCGGATCTCCTCGCTGGTGACCACGGTCTTGCGCGGCATGCCGGAGACCATGTCGCGGCCGCGGACTTCCAGGCGCTTCTCCTCCTCGAGTTCGGCGGCGGAGCCGATCTCGATCTTGATGCGCTCGGCGGTCTGCTCCCCGATGGTCAGGGAGTAGTTCTTCTTCATGTAGTTGATGATGGCCTCGTCGAAGTCGTCACCGGCGACGCGTGCGCTCTCGCAGGTGGCGATGTCACCGAGCGACATGATGGCCACTTCGGTGGTGCCTCCGCCGATGTCGACGATCATGCTGGCGGTGGGTTCGACGATCGGAAGTCCGGCACCGATGCCTGCGGCCATGGGCTCCTCGACCAGGTAGACCCGGCGTGCTCCCGCGCAGTCTCCGCGGAGTCGAGCACGGCGCGCTTTCTCGACCGCGGTGATCCCCGAGGGAATCGCGATGACGACACGGGGTCGCATGATTCGGGACTTCCCGTTCACCTTGCGGATGAAGTAGCTGAGCATCGCTTCGGTGATTTCAAAGTCGCTGATCACACCATCCTTGAGCGGACGAATTGCCGAGATCGCCCCGGGCGTCTTGCCGAGCATCTCCTTGGCGGCCCAACCGACGGCGGTGCCGTTTCGAATGACCTTGTTGGTTCCCTTGCGCACGGCGACCACGGATGGCTCGTTGAGGACGATTCCTTCGCCGCGAACACAGACGAGCGTGTTGCAGGTGCCCAGATCGATACCCATGTCGACACTGAACCAACCTAAAATGGCATCAAGAATCACGGTAGTCTCCAACCCACCTGCCCCGTCCACTTAAGGGCGAGAAGGTGAACGTCATGCGTTGTTCCGTATCAAGCGACAGATCAACGTACCAAAACCCGGCGGCTCCCACAGGGAAACCGCCGGGTCGTGGACATATCGTGCGTAAGCTGCGCGGGGCTCAGGAATCCTGCTGGACGGCCTTGAACCCGGGGATGGAGTCGAGCATGCCGCCCGAGCCCCGTTCGCCGTCTGCCAGTTCCATGTTGGCGGCGGCGACCCAGAGGAAGCCTGCCAGGAGGACCACGAAGGCGGCAACCAGAAGGCCGGTATAGACATCCATCCCGGATGCCCTCGACGGCGGTTGTACCCATTGTCTGATTCATACGTCTGTACCTCTCAATGCATCCGAACGGATGCCAGTGTTCCTTGATGACCGAATGGCGACCGAAGCCGACTTCGGATCTCACTCACCCTTGCGGGCGATGGCGCTCATTCCGGGCTTGACTTCACCACGTGCCTGCTTGTCCTCGAGCTCGATCACACCGGTGGCCCGGTTGACGTCGGTCTCGATGATGCGCAGGTTGCCGACGAAACGGCTGCCGTCGGTGATCGCCATGACCCAGCCGTCACCGACACCGTCACGGCTGCCAGCGTTGATTTCGGCGAGCGAACCGTCGGATGAGCGACGAACCGCGATCACGGTGGCGCTCAGGTTTCGGTCGGCGGGCACTCGAGCACTGGTACCGGTGGCGCCGGCGCGTGCTTCGGGAAGATCCCCGACATAGGCCACGTAGCGGGAGACGGTTCCAAGAGCCTGATCCTTCTGATCGGTGAGTCGGACCACTTCTTCCTGAAGCTTGCGTCGAGCGGCGTCGGCCACGTCGAGCTGGTTCTTGATTTCACTGAGTGTCTGGTCGAGCTGGTTGGCCTGACGTTCCGAGGCGAGTGCGCGAACACGAATGTCGCGAAGTTCACCGACGAGCGCGCTGGTGAGATCGGCCTTCGAACGGTCGGTCTGAGCGAAGACGTCGATCGAAGCCTGGAGGCTTGCGAGGACTTCGTTGCGGCCGGCGAGCTGGCCTTCCATCTGAGCCATCATGCGCTGGTCGGAAGTTCGTCCTTGTTCGATTTCCATGATCTGCTGCTGCAGTTCACGGTTGCGCATCATCAGAACGCCTTCGGCGTTCTGGCGAGCGACGGCCTGGGCAGTCATGCTGGCTTCCGCAGCGGTCACTTCCGACTGCATGGTCAGAATTCGCTTGCGAAGGGTCGTGGCGTTGGTGGCGTTGACCGCTACCAAGGGGACCAGGAGGACTGCGAGCAGGGCGACGAGGACGATGAAGATCTTGGTGACGACGTTCACTGTGTCTTCCGTTCTGTGTTCATTTGCAAGCCGTTTGGTCCATGTCAGGTGCGTGCTCACGGTCCGAGCATTCGCCCTTCGAGGCCGATGAGGGTTGGTGCGGCGACGAATCCATGTCTTCCGTCGCGCCGACGGAATAGTGCATGCACCGGGACGAATCCTCCGTCCCTTGAGGGTGAATGACTTCGTAGTTTGTACCCAAAACCCCGGTTCAGTTCAATCAAGGTGGGTCATGGGATTCAGATTCAAGACGATTTTACGTTCAAGGCGCCTGATCGGATGGTGTTTTCAGAGCCTCGCGAGCGGGCGGTACCAACTTGAGCACCCCCCCTGCGGCAGCCAATTGGACGATCGGACTGGGATCTCGCATCATCGATGAGAGCTCTCTGAGCGCGGTGGGATCGGCGACATCGCCAAGCAATATGGCCACCTGCGCCCGGACCAGAGGATCATCGAAGGCCAGATACTCCGATGCCAGCCGGAGCAACGGAGCCGGTTCCCGCATGCCCAGACGCGCCAGTGCCGAAGCCGCGAACAGCCTGATCTCCGGTGGGCGTTGCTGGTCTCCGGATGCCTCGACCAATCGAACCAGCATGCCGGTGCTGCCTTTGTCCTGAAGTTGGATCAACGCCTGAATCGCCAGGGCTGTCAGCTCGGATTGCTCGACGGGCGCGAAGAGTGCCGCCCGCAGTGGTTCGATCTCCTGAGCATCACCCAGGCGTACCAGTGCGGCGGCGGCCTTGGAGATCGACGATTCGGATTCGATCCTGAGCCACAAGTCCGAGTGAATCACCAAGTGACTCACGAATCAGACCCACTGCGCTCTTGTTGCCCATGAGCCCGAGGACCACGTAGGCATTGGCTCGGATCTCGGGATCACCCGATGTGGCCATCGCGGCAAGCGGTGTCGGGTCGATCGATGCGCCGGAGGCATGAAGCACCAGCAGCGCCGCCGCACGCACGGAGTCGGACGAGTCGTCGAGCAGAGGCTTGACGAGTGGAGCGAGCTCCCAGAGCTGCGCCTTGTAGAGCGCCATCAGTGCCACGAATCGAACGCCGCGATTCTCATCGAGCAACCCGGTGACGATCTCACCGCGCAGGAGTTGAACGTCACTGGTCAGAGCTTCAAGTGCATTGGCTCGAAACTGCGGCCATTCGGAACGACTTGCCGCGCGAAGAATCGAGATCGCCTCCTGCCGCGGCCCGAGTTGGAGCACATCGGCTTCGCTCGACTGATCCTGGAATGCCTCGACTTTCGGTGGCTGAGTTGGCGTGAGCACACGCTTGGGCAAGGGTGTCGTGGACGCCTGGGCCGATGCAGGTTCGGGTGGTCGCGTGGGAGCCAGCCGTGGCCGTGAGGTGGGTGGAACCTCGGCTCTGGTTTGCGCCTGACCCGAATTCGTGCCTTCGGGAGCCGAGGCGCGAGCGGTGGACATGGGTCTGGCCGCAGTGCTGCCATCGCTCTGCGCCTCCAGGGAAACCGCGGGGCCAGCCTGGTCTCTCGTGGAACGACTCTCATTCCGTGCCACCGAACATCCGACAAGGGCCACACCCACGACAAGAGGTGCCCAGATCCGGACGCTTCCGATGAGCGTTCGTCGTCGGGACACAGCAGTTCTTGGTGAACGAATCATCTTGCACCTCCGTGTGCCGGATCTTGATGCTTGCAGACGACTCACGACAAGTCGTTCTCAGGCTTCGTACGCGAGGAAGTATACAGCCAGTTGGCGAGACACAGGATCAACAGAAGCCACCATGAGCCGGCACCGAAACGCTCTCCGATCACGGCATACGGCGGGCGGCCGGTCGTCCAGGCATCTCCGGGAATCTCGACGTCCACCTGAAGGGTTCCGTCGGCACGTGCCCCGACCGCGATCGAACGGTCGACACGACCGTCGGGCGAGATGGCGGCACTTCGCCCGGTATTGACCGCACGCACCATCCAGGTCTCGTTTTCCACGGCGCGCCAGCGGGCACAGAGTTCATGCATCGCACGAATCGAATCATCGGTTCCGAACCAACCGTCGTTGCTCAGATTGATCAGGAGATCCGCGACGCGGCGGCCGTCCTCCCAGACCATCTCTCGAACGACCGGCGCGACCGTGTCCTCGAAGCAGATGGGAACCGCCGCACGGACGAGCACCTCCGGATCCGAGCGCAGAGGAAACACCACTCGTTCGATCTCGTCTCCGGCATCAAGCTCGAAACGCATTCCCTGGGCACCGAAGGCGAGCATCTTCTGCTCGAGCCATTCCCAGTTGGAGATGTAGGGCATGGTCTCACCGAACGGAGTGAGGAAGACCTTGTCGACCCGGGCATACGGTGGACCGTCGGGACCGATCAGGTAGGCGCTGTTGTAGTGCGCATCCCATCCCCACGCCCCATCATCAGCCTGACTGATGCCGAGGTAGCTGGGGGAACCGACGAGCATCGGAACATCAAGTCGACCGACCAGATTCTCGATCGCCATCGAGAACTGATCACCGCGTTCGAAACCGACCGAAGGCAACATCGTTTCCGGCCAGGCGATCAGATCGAGCTGCCCGCCGGATGCGCGAATGCCTTCGACGCCGTCGACGGTGAGACGCATGAATCGGGGCACGTCCTCCAATTGGCGCTCGTAGGTCCAACCGATCTTGTTGTCCGAATCAAGATCGGTCTGAACCAGCAGGATGGAGGCCACCGGTCGCTCGGATGCGAGACGGAAGTCGGCCCGATCATCCAGCACCCAATGCCAGAGAACAACCTGACTGAGCGCGAGCGCGACCAGCCCCGCCACTCGCCATGATTTCGCGGGCTGCCATCGAAGAAGACAGAAGATCAAGGAGACCAGGCAGCCGGACAACGCCAGCGCGATCAGCCCCGGAAGCCAGACGCCGCCGATGCGAGCAAGTCCTGCGAATTGAGGAAAGTCGATCAACGGCTGGGCATGAAGAAACCATGAGTAGCCATCGAAGATGATCAGACCTCGAAGATAATCGACCCCGGTCAGAGTCACGGGCAGTGCCAGCCAGATGGGAAGCGCCAGTCTGCCGCCTGACATGACACGCAGCAGAAACGCCGAAAGCGTGGTGACGCCGGCAAGGTAGAGCACCATCGGGACGTAGCCGGCGGACGTGATTCCGGACACCCACCAGTGAAACCATCCCCAGAGGAGACAGGAACAGACGAAGACCGGCAACACCATGGTCCGCGTGCGCCTCGGCGCGAGGACGAGCAGTGCGAATGCGACGGGCGAAAGAAAGATCATCCACCACAGACCGAACGGTGGGAATGAAAGTGCGTAGGTCAGCAGAAAGATCAGCGCGAGCGACCAGAGCGTCCTCGTTCGAGGATGCCAGCGAGTGTCATCGGTCGGAGTCATCGGCGTACAGAGTCCATCAAGACTCCCCCTGGAAGATCACTTGCCTGCGTAGTCGATGATTCGACCGATCTCGTTGCGCAACTCGTGACGGTGCACGATGCGATCAACGAATCCGGACTCGAGGAGGAACTCCGAGGTCTGGAATCCATCTGGAAGGTCCTGTCTGATGGTCTGCTTGATCACGCGTGGTCCGGCGAAACCCACCAACGCCTTCGGCTCGGCCAGGATGACGTCGCCGAGCATCGCATAGCTCGCGGTCACACCGCCGTAGGTGGGATCGGTGAGAAGCGAGATGAACAGTCCGCCCTCGTCGTCGAAGCGGGCGAGCGCGGCCGAGGTCTTCGCCATCTGCATGAGCGAGTAGCCTGACTCCTGCATGCGGGCGCCGCCGGAGCAGCTCACCACCACGAGGGGCAGATCACGATCGGTCGCATCTTCGATGGCGAGTGTGAGCTTCTCCCCCACGACGGACCCCATGGAGCCACCGAGGAAGTTGAAGTCCATGGCCGCGATCACGACTTTTCGACCTTTGATGAATCCGGTCCCGGTCTGCAAGCCATCGTTCTGACGACTGCGTGCCTGGGCGGCTTCGATTCGCTTGGTGTAGGGCTTGAGGTCGTGGAAATTGAGCGGGTCCCTGGGGGCCATCTCGGCATTCATGGGCTCGAAGGTGCCGGGATCGAGCAATTGCTCGGCCCGGGCGGGCCCGCTGACGCGAAGGTGGTGATCACACTTCGGACAGACCCAGAGATTCGTCTCGACGGCCTTGCGGAACAACGTCTCCGCGCAGGCAGGACATTTCATCCAGAGCCCTTCGGGAACTCCTCGCTTGTTCTGAGCCTCGGACTGAACGTCATCCCAGGTTCGTGGCATCGTTTGATCGGCCAAGCAGCACCTCCTGTGCACGCCATGCATGCGAACTCACACCGTTGATGAGATCGAGCATACTCGTTTCCGTACGGGCTTTGCGGGTCTCAAGCCGAAAAACGGGACATCACCCACCGCGAATCGCCGTGATGTCGGCGGCCCGATCCTTGGAACCGAAGACGCTGGAACCCGAAACCAGAATGTCGCAACCAGCCTCGCGGCAGGCTGGAGCGGTCACGGGAGAGACCCCCCCATCGATTTCGATTCGGAGTTCGTCACCGAATCGAGCACGCAGATCGACCGCCTTCGACAGCACTTCGGGGATGAAGGCCTGGCCGGAAAATCCGGGATGGACGCTCATGATGAGCGCAAGATCGAAGGCTTCGATGTCGGAAAGAATCGCGTCGACCGGAGTGTCGGGGTTCATCGCCAGACCGGGAGAGCATCCCAATGCACGAATCGACTCGGCAAGCGACGCCGCGGAGTCCTCCACCTCGCAATGAACCGTCAGGTGGTCGGCGCCTGCCCGGGCGAAGGGCTCGAGGTACTTCGACGGCCGGGACACCATCAGATGGACATCGATCACCACATCCGGGAGGTGGCGTCGAATCGCCGCACAGACCGCCGGACCGAGTGAGAGGTTCGGCACGAAGTGCCCATCCATGACATCGACATGCAGAAGATCCGCCCCACTCTCGACGACTGCGATGCAGTCATCCGCGAGTCGACCGAAGTCCGCGGACAGGATCGAGGGCGCCACCAGGGTGTGGGGTGGCGGTGAGCGAAAGAGTGCTGAACCCGGAGTGGGCGTCGGTGTCATGTGGCGTGCTTCCTGCAGGGCGTCGAACGAGAACGACGCGGACATGAAAAAACGAAGAAAGCACTCTGGTGCTTCCTTCGTGAGAATAACGTGTTCTACGCGCAGGAACGAAGTCGCCGACTCAGCGGCGTCCGCCCTTGCCGCGTCCGGAACCCTTGCCCTTGACCTGCTCGGCCTTGTAGGCATCCAGAACCGCTTTCTTGGCGGGTCGGTAGTCAGGGGAGGAATTCATCCATGCCTGGAACTGGAGATCGACCGCACGATCGATGTCGCCATTGCGATGCGCCACCATGGCCATGGTTTGGAGATACTCGGGAGACTCCTCACCGGCACGCTGGGCGTACGCGGCGATCGTCTTTTCCAGAAGCGCCTGCGGCACCTTGGGAAGATCGGGGTCCAACACCATCATTCGCACGAAGTCATCGAGGACGTCGGCCTTGCTGGAGTAGACGTCGACCTGACTGTCGAGATACGCGAAGGCCTCATCATTTCGACCTTCGAATTCGATCATCAGACGATATTTCTTTTCGACCTTGTCGGAGAACACCCAGGTGTCGAGCTTGATGACTTCATCGAGCTGACGGTGCGCCTGGCGCCAGTCGCGAGCCTTGATCGATCGGTTGGCTGCATCGAGCAGCGGCTGTGCCTTGGACATCAGGGTCGGGTCGTAACGTCCTTCGGAGCACAGGAAGAGCACCCGTTCGAAACTCGGATCCATGGGATGGCCGATGAAGGCGATGCGTCCGGTGGGACCGACGATGAATGCGGTGGGAATCCCGTTCGCACCAGCGGGCTTCATCCAGAGGTCCTGCATCGTCCCCGAAGGATCGGCGACGACCGTGTAGCTCATGCCGGGTCCCTTCTTGCGAAGGTAGTCCTTGACGATCTTCTCGGATTCGTCGCTGATGCCGACCATTTCAACGTTGCGCGTCTTCAGGGTCTGATACAGCTGGTTGAGATGCGGAATGGACTGGCGACATGGGCCGCACCAGGTGGCCCAGAATTCGACGACGTAGGTCGTGCCGTTCCCGAACTTCTTGCCGGGGTTCTTCCCGGAGACGATCGTGCCCCAGCTCGAGATGTTGGGAGGAAGACTGCCCACTTCCAACTTGACATCCTTCTTCGATTGGGCGTCGGCGGAGGAGCCGATCGCGCAAGACAGGATGAGGGCAAGCAGAAGCAGTGAGGATCGTGAAACAAGTGTCATGGTGAGGTATCCCTTTCGTCTATCAACACGGCAAGAACCCGGATGTTCATTGAGATCATAGCATTCGAAATGTTGGAATCACGTTTCTTCAAGGCAAGAAAGCCCCACGAGCTTCTCACCTTCGAGAAGTCGGAGGCTCGCACCACCACCGGTCGAGACGTGACTCATGCGTTGACTGACGCCCGCAAGGAGCACGGCAGCAGCCGTATCCCCCCCTCCAACGATGCTCATTCCGCCATTTTCAGCACATGAGGCCATGGAAACGGCGACCTGACGCGTGCCGACGTCGAACGGAACGGTTTCGAACGCACCCAGTGGCCCATTCCAGACGACGGTTCGGGCCTGGCGGACCACGCTGGTGAATCGCGCGGTGGTGGCCGGCCCGATGTCGAGCCCCATCCAACCATCTGGAATGTTCTGATCGGACATGCAGACCGGACTTTCATGGGACAGCTCACGGCCGCAGATGTGATCCACGGGAAGCACCAGGTCGGTCGCACTCGCATCGACCAGCTGAATGATCTCCTTGGCGAGTGCGAGTTTGTCGTCTTCGACGAGGCTGGAACCGACGTCCTGCCCCATCACCTTCATGAACGTGTAGGCCATGGCGCCACCAACCAGCAGCGTGTCCACGTTGCCGATGAGATTCTTCAGGGCACCGATCTTGTCGGACACCTTGGCGCCTCCGAGGATCGCGACGAACGGCCTTTCCGGCGTCTCGAGGGCCTGCCCGAGATACCGCATCTCATCGGCGACGAGAAGACCGGCCACGCGGGGACGGTCGGACATCGCCATGGGAAGCGCATGCACTGACGCATGGGTCCGATGGCAACACCCGAAGGCATCGTTGCAATAGAGGTCCCCCATCCGCGCGAGAGCCTGGGCGAAGTCGGTCGAATCAGAGGTCTCACCGGAATCGAACCGGAGATTTTCGAGCATGAGGACATCCCCATCGGTGAGTTCCGAAACCGCCCGGACGGCCTCGTCGTCGAGGCAGTCCGTGGAGGGAAAGCCCACGCCACGCGGGGCCTCGGAACCGAGGAGCTCGCCGAGGTGGCGAGCCAGGGGAGCGAGGGAAAGCGATGGCTCGAAACCGTTTCCGGAAGGTCGACCACGATGCGACAACAGGACCAGCCGTCCCCCTCGGGAGAGAACCGATCGAATCGACGGCAAGGCATGCCGGATTCTGAAGTCATCCTCGATTCGGCCCTCGGAGCTCATGGGCACGTTGAAATCAACGCGCATGAGCACGCATTTTCCTTTCACATCCACATCTTCAATGGTCTTGAACGTCATCGTTGTCCTTGTTGCGTGACGGGAGGCGCGCACTTCGTGCGTCCCACACATGGGGTTGAGGTGTCGGCCTTGATGATACCCTGCTCGGAGACGAGAAGGCTCTCGTCATTGGAGAACATCGTGCCCGACGCCCCCCCAATTCTCGTACTGATCGGACCGACCGCATCCGGCAAGACCAGACTCGCCATCGAGCTGGCCGAAGCGCTGCCCGGAGGTGGTGAATGCATCGGCGCGGACTCGATGCAGATCTATCGAGGAATGGATATCGGAACCGCAAGTCCCAGCGAGGAGGAACGCGCTCGAGTCCCCCACCACCTCTTCGATATCGCCGACCCGTCGCAGGAAGGCTTCACCGTGCATGACTGGCTGGACCATGCGGAAGAGGCGATCTCCGCCACGCAGTCGAGAGGAGCGACCCCGATCATCGTGGGGGGAACCAACCTGTATGTCCGCGCCCTGCTGGAAGGCGTCTTTCGAGAACCACCCGCACCGATCGAACTGCGTAACGAGCTTGAAGCGCTTTCAACCGATGAACTGCGTGAACGCCTCGAACGCGATGACCCGGACTCCGCAGAGAGAATTCATCGAAACGACCGCAGGCGCACCATCCGGGCACTGGAGGTTCATCAGGTCACCGGACGACGACTTTCAGAGCACCAGACCCAATGGTCCAGTGCCGTCATCACACCTCGCAGGCCGGCCCGTTTGGTCTGCCTTGATTGGCCGACCGAGGCATTGAATCGACGGATCAACGCCCGCGTGAAGATGATGGCTGAACTGGGCCTGAAGGAAGAGGTCGAGGGCCTGCTGGAACGACACCCACTCGGAAGGCAGGCGCGCGAGGCGGTGGGCTATCGGGAGTTTCAGGAAGTCCTTCAGGGAGGGCTTTCCGAGGCTGAGGCGCTGGAGTCGATGAAAATACGAACCAGGCGCTACGGCAAGCAGCAGAGAACCTGGATTCGACGGTTTCATGCCATCAAGGGGGTGCTCAGACTGGATTACGGGATTCCAGAGATGCCTGACCAGGCCGCGCGGATCGTGATGGATCATTTGAAGAATTGACCCAGTTCTTTTTATAATTCCATAAACCCTTATTATGAATAACTTTGCATCACGACGCTTCCCGTTCATCGGCCGAAGTCACCCGGAATCGACTTGACGCCCCCCCCAGAAGGTTCTCATAGTCCCCGCCATGAATGACCGAAAGGGCATGTAGAGACGATCTATAGAAGTACGAAGAATCAGAGCACCTGGCAGGGACATGGCGAAAAAGAAAAAAACGACAACCAAGAAGAAGTCGACCACTTCCAAGAAGACATCAACCACGTCTAAAAAGAAGTCGACCACCACGATCAAGAAGAAGTCGACCCGCAAGAAGGCCGCTGGTACCCGAACCCGCAGCGAAAATGCGACAGGCAAGCAGCTTGTGATCGTCGAAAGCCCGGCCAAAGCCAAGACCATCAACAAGTATCTGGGCCCCGAATATGTCGTGAGAGCATCCGTGGGCCATGTCCGCGACCTTCCACCACGCGCCCCCAAAGGGGTCAAGATGCCGGTTCCAGGAGTGGACCTCGAGAACAACTTCGAACCCAGCTACGAAATTCTGACGGACAAGAAGAAGACCGTCACGGAGCTGAAGAAACTCGCCAAGCAGGCGGACACCATCTGGTTCGCGACCGACCTCGACCGTGAAGGGGAAGCCATCGCATGGCATCTCGCGCACATCGTCGGCGTCGAGCCATCCAAAGCGAAACGCGTCATCTTCAATGCGATCACTCGCAAGGAGATCCAGCGCGCATTCGAGACCCCGCATGTGATCGACGAGTACAAGGTCAATGCCCAGCAGGCACGCCGCATTCTCGACCGCATCGTCGGCTATCAGGCGTCCCCCCTGCTGTGGAAGAAAGTCGCCCGCGGACTGTCCGCAGGTCGTGTTCAATCCGTCGCGGTTCGAATCGTGGTGGAGCGAGAGCGCGAGATCGACATCTTCGTCCCCGATGAATCATGGTCGGTCGAAGCGCTTCTCGCGCTGGATCCCGGGAAGGCGGGCACGCTCACCGGATCATGGGGTGACTTCATCACCACGACCGATGCCAAGGGCAAGGGCCCGACCATCAAGGTCCAGAATGCATGGCTTGCGGAACATGGCGGATTGAAGACCGAACTGGTCGAACTGGGTGGCACTCGTTTCAACCTCGGATGCTCGGCCGAATCCCCCGTGGACCTCAGTGCGGAGATCACCGAAGTCGCCGAGGCCGTCGGCATGAAGAAGATCTCGGTCGACTCCACCGAAAACGAACGAGGCAAGGGCCCAGCTCGATTCCAGCGGACGTTGCAGGGCGAACTCGACCCGAAGACGCGATACGCCGTGAAATCCACGGAAACCAAACGCACCACGTCCAGAGCCTACGCACCCTTCATCACTTCGACGCTGCAACAGAACGCGGCGAACAGACTGGGATTCGCCACGGACAGAACCATGCGACTCGCACAGGGGCTGTATGAGGGCATCGAGATCAAGGGCGAAGGCCAGGTCGGCCTGATCACCTACATGCGTACCGATTCCACCACATTGTCCGGTGAAGCGATCAACAACGCTCGCAACTACATCGAGAAGACGTTCGGGACGGACTACCTCCCGGAGAAGCCCAACTTCTTCGGCTCATCCAACAAGGCCGCACAGGAAGCACATGAAGCGATTCGTCCGACTGAAGCGCACAGAACGCCCGACTCGGTTCGAAGCGCGCTCAAGGAAGATCAGTACAAGCTCTACAAGCTGATCTGGGAACGATACGTGTCATGCCAGATGACGCCCGCGAAGTTCGATGCCACCACCGTGCTCTTCGAACGAAGCGACGAACCCACCGGCGCGATTCTCAAGACCAACGGCCGCGTGCTGGTCTTCGACGGTTTCATGAGAGTCGCCGGCGTCCCGACGGCCAGCGACGAACAGACCCTCCCCTCTTTCGAGGATGGCCAGGAAACCGCACCGTTCTCCATCACGCCCAAGCAGAAATTCACCAGTCCTCCGCCTCGATACAACGAAGGCTCGCTGGTCAAGAAACTCGAAGAAGAAGGCATCGGCCGCCCATCGACCTATGCTTCGATCATTCGAGTCATCCAGGACCGTGGTTACGTGGAACAGGTCGACCGACGCTTCCATGCGACCGCGATGGGAGAAGTCGTCACCGACATGCTCGTCGAGGCGTTCCCGGTGCTGATGCAGGTGTCCTACACCAAGGATCTCGAGGAACGACTCGACCTGATCGAAAGCGATCACCGGGACTGGCGTGAGATGCTCGGTGACTTCTACGGACGATTCTCGAGCTCATTGGCACATGCCCATGAAAACCTCATGCATGCGCGTGCCGTCACCCGTCCAGCTCCCTATGCCTGTCCGGAATGCGGCGCGACGACGAGCTACCGGTTCGGAAAGAACGGCCGCTTCCTGTCCTGCAGCACCTATCCCGAATGCGACTATGCCGCACCCGTCGATCGCGAGGGTCAGCCACTGCTTCCCGAGCAGGTCGACATCAAGTGCCCCGAGGATCAGGCTCAGATGATCAAACGCACCGGTCGGTTCGGACCGTTCATCGCGAGCCCGAACTATCCCGACACGCAGTTCGTCCTGAACATCGACAAGAAGGGCGGCTTGAAGCTTCCCTCTCCCCCACCCTACGAGACCGAACTCACCTGCCCCAAGTGCGAGGAACGACCCATGTATCTCCGCGAAGGTGCGCGTGGTCCCTGGCTCGGCTGCAGCGGATTCCCCAAGTGCAGAGGCCGCATGGGCTGGGCCAAACTCGAAGAGGACGAACGCAAGACACTGGAACTTGCTCTCAAGAACCATCTCAAGAAGCATCCCATGCCGGTCATCACCCGCATGGACGACACTCCGATCGAAGCGGGCACCCCGATCGGCGAACTGCTGGTGCCCGGTGGCGTCGCGGTGCTTTCACTCCACCCTGACGCGGGCAAGGAAGAGGAAGTCAGCTCCGCCGCGAGCTGATCCTCCCCGCATTCGACATTCGAACATGACGACGGCGCCGCATTCGTTCGAATGCGGCGCCGTCTTTTCAGTCTCGAAAACGCTCAGGCCCCGATCAGTCGGAGTCCTGACCGAACGCGGAGGATTTGCCGGAGTCGTCGGTGAAGGCCACCACGACGATGACCGCCGAAAGCGCCCCGACGATGGCGAGGGTCCACCAGATCGCCTGATAGCTGATGCCATCCTCGAAGAACGGGACACCCATACCTTCCAGCGTCGAGCGCCACCTCATCGCCAGGCTTCCAAGCTCTGTGACCGCGAACTCCGATTCGGAATTCGTGGCCGAGCCGACTTGATCCAACCACCCGTTGAAGAAGCCGGAAAGAATCGGCCCCACTCCGAGGATGGCGATGCCGAAGGCGGTCTGAGCGGAGTGTCTGGCTTCCTTCGGTGCGGCACGGTCGATGAAGATGAACGCTGCCGCGAAGAAGAAGGCGAAGCAGAAACCATGCAGCGCGATTCCGATGAAAGCGAGTTCCTTGGGGCCGCCGGTGGCCCAGGCGAAGTCGGCGAATCGGAGGAAGTAGGCGATGGCACCGATCGTGATCACCAGCCTGAAACCAAGCCCCTTGAGGAACCACCCCAGCACGGCGAGGACGAAGATCTCGACGATCTGCCCCACGCTCATGACAGCGCCGACCTCCCCTTTGGCGAATCCGATGGATTCAAGCCAGGGTCCGGTGCGGACGAAATACACGTTGTGAATCATCGAGATGAGCAGCGCGGCCAGCGTCAGAACGAACACACCTCGGTATTTGAGCAGACTGAACGCTTCAAGAAACGCCAGAGGATGCTTGCTGCTGCGCGTCGGTCTCGTTCGAGGCAGGAACAGCATCGAGTACATGCCGTAGACCAGTGAGATCACTCCGGAGACGATCAGCGAATTGGCGATCAACGTCGTTCCATCCGGCTTGGGTGTTCCCTCGAAGAACCAGGGCATCCAGGTCAGGGAGATGTTGCTCTGAAGATAGAGCAGCCCGAAGAGCGTGCTTGCCACGATCCAGCCGATCGTGCCCCAGACACGAACTCTGGGAAAGGCGTTTTCAGGATCGGAAAGATTGGCGAAACAGATCGAATTGGTCAGAGCGATCGTGGGCATGTAGCAGATCGAATACCCGATCGAAAGCAACATGAAGGGAAAGAAGTCCGTGACGTAGGCCAATCCTATGTTCAGAAGCCCTCCGATCATCAGGAGGATTCCGAGTGCGATCTCGGCGTTCATGAAGCGATCTGCGATCTGGCCCGCGATGAAGGGCGCCGTGATGGCCCCGGAGGCTGCTGCCACACCGAGGATCCAACCGACGTCCGCGCCACTGAATCCGAGCCCTCCGTCGTCCACGGTCGCCATGAGATAGATCGCCAGAACGGGCAACCAGACTCCCCAGACTGCGTATTGAAGAAACATCATGATCCCGAGGCGGATCTTCGGTCCACCGTTGTCCGAAAGTTGCGTGGTGCTGTCTGCGGTCGTCATCAGTGGGTCTCCGGAGTCGTTCAGATCGTGCCTGGGTGGGAAATCAAGTGAGGTGCTTCAGAAATGCTAACGACCAGATGGTGTTCCATGCATGATTTTGCGCCTTGAGAACACAGATAGAAGTACAATGAGGACATGCAGAAAAGACGACAATGCCGCAAGGTCGCCATCGGCGATGATCGAGTCGGACGCATCGCCATCGGTGGAGACGCGCCGGTCACGGTGCAATCGATGTGCTCGGTGTTCACCCACGACATCGATGCGTGCGTCGCCGAGATCAACAAGCTCACCGATGCGGGTGCGGACATCGTCCGTGTCGCCGTGCCGGAACGCAAGGACACGGAAGCACTTGCGGAGATCATCAACCAGACGACGGTCCCGATCGTGGCGGACGTGCACTTCCACTACAAGCGCGCACTCGAGTCCGTCGAGGCGGGCGTCCACAAGATCAGGTTGAACCCCGGCAACATCAGTGATCGTGATCAGGTGAACGACGTGATCGACGCCTGCAAGAGCGCCGGCATTCCGATTCGAATCGGAGTGAACGAAGGTTCGATCATCGAGCGCAAGGACAAGCAGAAGCGCATGGAGGAACTCGGGGCCTATTTCGAAGGCCACCGTTCGGGACACCTCCTCGCGATCATGATCGCGAAACTCGAGGAATACCTCGACATCTTTCATGCTCGTGATTTCCACGACGTCGTGATCAGCGCGAAATCGATGGACGCCACTCTGGTGATCGACGCCTACACGGAGATCGCGAATCGCTTCGAGTACCCATTGCATCTCGGGGTGACCCATGCAGGCACGAGAGAGACCGGCTCGGTTCGATCCATCGCGGCACTCGGCACGCTGCTGGCGAATGGCATCGGCGACACGATCAGAATCTCCTATGCGAGTGATCCGGTCTACGAAGTCGAAGATGGGGTCGAACTTCTGTGTGCCTTGAACAAGCGTGAGCGAACAGGCATCGAATTGATCGCCTGTCCCACCTGTGGAAGAATCCAGGTGGACCTGTTCACTTTGGTGGAAGAGGTCAAGAAGACCCTTGATCGTGAAATCTCGATGCCGATGAAGGTCGCCGTCATGGGATGCGTGGTCAACGGACCGGGAGAAGCCGAAGGCGCCGATGTGGCCGTGTTCGCCGGCAACAAGCGAGGCATCATCTACGTACAGGGCGAGCGAGTGGCCAATGTCAAGGAAGAGGAGATCCTTGAAAGCCTGCTGGCCGAATGCAAACGTTTCGAGGACAAGGTCAACCGAGGCGAAGCCAAGCTTGGCCAGAAGAACGTTGAAATCGTTCCTCCAGCTCCGATCGGCGAGCTTGGCTCGGGAGCCGACAAGATCGCCTCCGGAGATGTCGAACAGATCACGATCGGCAAGAGCTGACCTTCGATCCGACCGACAAGAGGCGCTTTTGGCGAATCCGTGGCCATCAAGCATCAGAATGACGACGAAATCCGTATAGGATGACGGACTCATCCATTCAAAGACCACAGGAGAGCGCGAAGATGCCCCACCAACACCAGAGTGACCGATCAAGTCAAGGGTTCACGATCGTTGAGCTGCTTGCCGTGATCGGTGCGATCTCACTGCTGCTGGCCGTGCTGCTCGTAGGCCTCCAGAGCGCCTCGAGAGCTGCCAACAACACACTGGCGATGAGCAATCTTCGTCAGGTCTTCATCGGCTGGAGCACCTACTCCAACACCTACGACGACAGACTTCTTCCCGGATACATGTCGGAAGGTGTTCAAGAATACTGGCGCGTTCGATACAACAGCCCTGCCGGATCCAGACTCGACCCTTCGGTGACGACGACGTACCCCTGGCGCCTGCTGCCTTTCCTGGACAACCAGATCGAGCCGCTCTACGGCTACCTCGAAGACTCGCGAGCACTTGAAAACTCATATGCCAATGAGAACGACCCCGGCCACCAGGACGCGCTTCGCGAGATCAGCCAGGTTCCGGAATTCGGATACAACGCCTACTACCTCGGAGGCTGGTGGAAGATGAATGGCGGTTCCGCGCACCTGATCTTCGGAGACACGCCGGCCGACATCAGAGTCGGCAACGACGTGCGCACGGTCAAAGGTCGACTGGTCGCCCTGTCAGCAGGAAGCATCCGGCAACCTGAGCGCCAGATCGCATTCACCTGCTCCACTCTTCGACAGCCGGGCGTCTACATCCGCGAAGAGAACATCCCAAACGGTGCCCCCTGGGTGGTGCCCTCCCGATTGTGCGAAACGACCATCTGGGAGGAGTACACGGGAAACAGAGTGAATCTGGGCTCGACCATCGCTCAATCGGCGGGTGAGGGCATGGAAGTGTTCGTCGAAGAAGCCGTTCCATTGAGGCGCTACGGTATCACGGTGCCTTCACTGACCTGCGACGGTGCGACCACACAGATCGGACTCGCGGACATGCTCAACATGGACCGTTGGACTTCCGTGGCGATGGAGGCCGTGGAGTCACCACGAACCTTCAGCCACGAATGTGATCCGGTCGCAAACAACGGCGAGTTCGGACTCGATTAACTCGGACGCTCCCGCCTCGGCGGAGCACAACCTGTCAGCATCAGCATGAAGAGACGCAAGCGTCGCCACTCACATGTCGTGCGTGACGCTCATGATGGTGACATCGTCCTGCCATGATCGCCCACCTGCGAAGACTTCCAACGCGGCATAGAGGCGTTGGACATCCTCCTGCTCGTTGGAGGAACCCCTGAGCGCCTCGAAGACCCGCTCGAACTCGAACATGTTGCCCTCGGGCCCCTGTTGCTCGGCCAGGCCATCACTGAAGATGACCATTCGATCGCCGGGATTGAAGTCGACGGACTCATCCACGTAGGGGTAGTCAGGCACCACTCCGATCGGAGGTCCCCCCTCTTCGATCTCGACCTGCTCGATGGTTCCATCCACTCTCACGATGACGCAGTATCCATGCCCCGAATCAACGCACATCGCCTTGTTGTTCTCAAGATCGAAGATGACCGTCCAGAGCGTGATGAATTCCGCGGCATCGGTCACCCGCATGATGGCGTTGTTCGATCGGCAGATCATTCCCGAGAGGTCGCCCTCGCGTTCCGATTCCGCGACCAGTCGCGCTTCAAGTGCGGCCATCAGAAGACCTGCGGCTGCACCCTTGCCGGCGACGTCGCCCAGAAAGACCATCGGTCTGCCGGATGAATCCTGACACGCGCACACCAGATCCCCCGCGACGATCGTGCCGGGAACGACATCAAGTTGCCATTTGATTCCGGCCAAGGAACCGGTTTCGGGAGGCGACATTCTCTTTTGAACCATCTGAGCGGCCTCGAGCTCCTGCACCAGACGAGCCTGAGCGGTCTGAAGATCCAATCGCTGAAGATTCGCGAATGCCAGTCCACACAGTCGACCGATCGCCGAACAGAAGGCGGCTGCATCCGAGCTGTCCGAACCGCTGACCGCGCTGGCATCGAGGTACAGATACGCCTGAACCACCTCACCCACCTTGACCGGTACGCACAAGGCTTCCTTGACTCCGGCACCAACGATCGAGACCGCCGCCTGAATGTCGGGTTCATCCATCAAACGGACCACTTGCCCGCGCGACGCGGCGTTCAGGAGGGTACGGCTGATGGGGTCGCCTTCGGAACCATCCGTGCTTCCAAGTCGGGTCTGCCCACCGATGATCGAGATCTCTTCGAATCCGCCGGAAACCGGCTCGAGAAGAAATGCCCGACCGAACTCGGTGCCTGCCAGCAACGAACCGATCACGGCGTCGGCCATCGCCGAGACATCCTCGGTCTGCTGGATCGAGGCTGCGGAATCCATGAGAAGCCCGAGCCGATGCGAGGCGAGAATCTCGAGTTCCGAATCGGGAACCGCAGCCAGGGAATCCGGCTGAACGGTGCCACTGTCATCCGTGGGAAAGATCGTCGATCGCTCCTGCCCGTCTCCTTTGACTCTGATGAGATAGGGCCGAACCACCACACGTTCGCCTTCTTGAAGGCTCACCGGCCGGTTGGGTTCGATGGAGACCCCGCCGATTTCGGTTCCATGCCTCGAGCCCAGATCCTCGACGAACCATGCCCCGTCATGTCGGAAGATCCGTGCATGCCGCCGTGAAACCGATGGCGATGCCAGCTGAATCTCAGCATCGACCGCGCGGCCGATCAGATACTCATCCTGCTCGAGAGTGAGCGCAGTGTTCGTGCCTTCGCCGGTGATGGCGATCTCAAGCCCGGGATCCGTGATGTCGCTCGAACCACCATCCGTGTTGCTTTCATTCATGACCTGGTGGCCCCTTCCGTGGACGATTGCGTGCCCGTGTGTTGGATTGACGAATTCGGGAGCGAAGTGACTGTGTCACGAATCGGACTTGTTTTGACGCGTGAATTGACCACGAGCTGCCGCGGCCATCGCCTCGAATCGACCGAGAGCACGTTCGACCTGCCCGCGGCATGCCGTATAGGGAACCAGGGCCAGCAAGGCCACCACAAGGCCCAGAGCGGTGGTGATCAGGGCTTCCGCGATTCCGCCTGAAATGTCACGTGGATCGGTGATCGTCTCCTGAGCCCCGAGAAGTTCGAAACTCCTGATGATTCCGAGGACGGTACCGAGAATTCCAAGCATCGGGGCTGCGGTGATGATCGTCGAAAAGACGAGCATGTAGCGTTCGATCCGAGGCCGGGCCTGTTCGACGACCTCGATGCTGATGCTTTCGGCGTCGCCGCCCTCAGCAAGACGATCGGCCAGTTCTCCGAATGGTGAACCATCATCACGCGCGATGCTTCTGACCTCAGCGGCATCGCCACGCCGAAGCGCCTTCATCAGTCCTTCGAACCGACCATTGATGGAGGCGTTGATGCGCCACCAGAACACACCTCGCTCGAACGACAGTGCGATCGAGAGGATGCTCATCAACAGGAGAGGCCAGACGACCACACCGCCACGATCAACCAGTTCTCCAAGTCTTTCGAACAATTCTGACATGCTTCGATTATAGGGATTCGATGCTCTTCATGATGGAAAGGGTCGCAGGTGATGATTCTTCCACGTCAAGCCATTATCATGGGGATCGATGACCGACACGCAGAATCACACTCGCCCGACACTCGATGACGAGGCCCTCAGAGGGGTCATCGATGAAAGACTGTCCGGCATCGTCGATCGAATCCATCATGAAAGACTTCGAGAGGCCGCACAGCACTCGACCCTGGGTGGCGGGAAGAGAATCAGGCCGATCATCGCTCTTCGAACCGCACTCATGCTCGGCAGCACGGTCGAGGATGCCTTGCCTGCCGCGTGCGCCTTCGAGCTGATCCACGCCTTCAGTCTGGTTCACGACGATCTACCGGCGCTCGACGACGATGACATGCGGCGCGGCCGCCCGACCACACACAAGGCGTTTGGCGAGTGCGTCGCCGTGCTCACGGGAGACCTGCTGCAGTCGCTGGCGTTCGTGGTCGCTGGGGAGAGCCCCCGCAACCCGGAACGGGTCACCGCTGAAGTGGCTCAGGCGACCTGGGAGATGATCGAAGGGCAGACCTGGGACACCATCGGCATGTTTCCGGAGGCACTCGACGAAGCGGCCTCACTCGAGTTGATCCATCGAAACAAGACCGCTGCACTGATCAAACGGGCCGCCCGTGCCGGAGCGATCGCCGCCGACGCGCGGGAAGAGGACATGGTGCAGGTGGACCGCTGGGGAGCGGCCGTGGGCCTGATGTTCCAGGTGGTCGACGACATTCTGGACGAAACGCAGACGACCGAACAGCTGGGCAAGACCGCGGGCAAGGACCGTGCCCAAGGCAAGATGACCTATCCGGCAGTCCATGGACTCGAAGGCGCCCGACGTGTCGTGGGTGACTTGCAGAAAGAGGCTGAAAGCGCCCTGAGTGAGTTCGGGCCATCCGCAGAGCCCCTCAGAATGATCACCAGTTTGCTCTCCAGCCGAACCACCTAGCCCTGACGCGGCTATAATCACGAAGACGCCCGCACTCCCGAGTCACTATCGAAAGACAGTCCATGGAATTCCGCCTCCTTCCCGGCATCTCAGGTCCTTCCGATTTGAAAAAGCTCACGCTAGAGCAGCTTGACGAGCTGGCTGCGGAAATTCGGTTCGCGATCTGCGATCAGGTCTCCAAGACCGGTGGACATCTCGCTCCGAATCTCGGGGTGGTCGAACTGACCATCGCGATGCATTACGTCTTCGATTTCGGTCACGACAGACTGCTGTTCGACGTCGGCCACCAGTGCTACCCCCACAAACTTCTCACCGGCCGACACCACATGCTCGGAAAGCTCCGACAACGTGGCGGCATGGCCGGGTTTCCAGAGCCCAACGAGAGCCCGTTCGATCTCTTCTCCGTGGGCCATGCAGGCACCGCCATCTCGACCGCGGTCGGCATGGCGCGTGGTGACGAACTTGCCGGCGACCATCCCAGTGAGTCGAACCCCGAAGGTCGCCGCGTGGTCAGCCTGATCGGTGATGCTTCGATCGTCAACGGCCTTGCGATGGAAGGTCTCAACAACGCAGGCACCTTGAAACGCCAGTTCCTCGTCGTCCTCAACGACAACGGGATGTCGATCGCCAAACCCCAGGGCGCGGTGGCGCAGTACTTCGACCGGGTTCGTTTGAGCGACACCTACACCGGCTTTCGCAAGGCCGCGAAGGAACTCGCCAAGCACCTCCCCGGTGGCGGACTCGCTGCGGACCTGTACCACCGACTGGGCGAAGCGAGCAAGGCTGTCCTTGCGGAAGACGCCTGGTTCGAGAAGTTCGGCCTGCTCACCGTCGGCCCGATCGACGGACACGACATTCCAACCCTCGTCGAGTTCTTCAACGAGGCCAAGCGCTTCGAGCGCCCCATGGTCCTCCACGTCAAGACCGTGAAAGGCAAGGGCTACGAGTTCGCCGAAGGTAATGCGACCCAGTTCCATTCGCCTCCGGCATTCAACGTCATGCCGGACGAGGGCGACGATCAGGAGCTTGTGAGTTCCGGATGCCGCGTCGAACTCCGCAAGTCCGGACGTTCGTTCACCGCAGCCTATTCCGATGCCATGGCGATGATCATGGAAAAGGATCCGAAAGCCGTGGCCTGCACCGCTGCCATGCCCGACGCGCACCGGCATCACCCAGATTCTCGAGAAATGGCCCGACCGCGCGTGGGACACGGGGATCTGTGAAAGCCACGCCATGGACATGATGGCTGGTATGGCGAAGACCGGACTCAAACCCTACTTCGCCGTCTACTCGACCTTCCTTCAGAGAGCATTCGACCAGGCCTTTCAGGAGGTCGCGCTTCAAGGACATCCCGTCAAACTCTGCCTCGACCGGGCAGGCTGTGTCGGTGGTGATGGAGCGGTCCATCAGGGCTTCTGCGACATCTCACTCCTCGCGGTTCTTCCCCAGGCGGCACTGGTCGCACCGATCGATGAATCGAGCCTTCGCGAATGCATGCTCTTCATGAACGACTACGACGAGGGCCTGAGTGCGGTTCGATATCCACGTGACAATGTCAGCATGCTCGCGGAGGAACGCTTCGGACCCGCCCCACCCTTCCGACTCGGTGAAGCACGCCCACTGATCCAGCATGAGAACCCGAGCGTCGCCGTGCTCGCCTACGGAACCAGTGCGATCCATGCGATCGAGGCGGCCGACGAACTGTCCGAACAGTACCGGACCGAAGTCTACGATGCCAGATTCGCCAAACCGGTCGACATCTCATTGCTCAGAAGGCTCATCCAAAGCGGAACACCGATCATCACCGTCGAAGACCATGGACTCGCAGGCGGCTTCGGCAGCCAGGTGATCGAAGCATGCAACCGAGAGGGTCTCGATGCCAGCAAGATCATTCGTCTCGGGATGCCTGAACGGTGGATCCTCCAGGGCAGCAGAGACGAGCAGCTCGCGGAGATCGGCATCGATTCGATGGGCATCCAACGCGCCATCCGGCACGCAGTCGATCAGTATTCATCCAAGGCTGCTGCTGCGGCAGACACACAGGTCAAGATGGACACCAACACACCGGTGTGATCGACATATGATCAGATCGATGCAACGCTTTGGAACATTGAACGCCGCAAGATGATCAATGTTCGATCTCATGTCTGACGCCCCGGTGAATCCGGTCGGCAGGCATGAGAAACAGAGCCATCGACTCGAAGAAACGTTCGGCATGTCGCACGACGTTGGTCCCATGCTCTGCAAGATCTGCCATGAGTGCTTCGGAACCTCCGGCACTGTCGGCGAAGGCATCCGTACGGCGGCAGTGCTCCTCCAGAGGAGCGGTTCCGTACTCGGGGTGGTACTGAAGGCCGTAGCTGGTGGTGCCCACCAGGAAGGCCTGGATCTCGGTCCGCCGGCTGGATGAAAGCGTCACGCCTCCGGTGGGGGAGCGACGTGATCGCATCCTCATGCCAGCTGAACTGATGGGGTCTTCCAGGGGATGCCCTTGAAGAGAGGGTCCTCACGACCGACGGAATTCAGGGATATCTCGGTGAAGCCGCACTCTGGCCCCCCATCGAGCGACCCGACGGTCCCTCCAAGAGCACGCGCCAGCACCTGCGCTCCAAGGCACAGGCCGAGAATCGGGACACCCGCCTCGTGGGCGAGCGCCAGAAAGGCGCACTGAGATTCCATCACGGGATCCGAGACATCATTGCGGGCGCTCTGGTCACCTCCACAACAGAGAATCGCATCGACATCACCCAGATCATCGGGCAAGGGACTCCCCTTTCCAGATCTTCACCATCTGGATGGAGTGACCGAAGCGACGCAGGGTTTCGAGTGCAAGTCCGGGAGGACTGGTCTCGCCGTTCTGAATGATCAATGTTGCCATGCGTCTAAGCTAGACGCGACAGAGTCAATACTCAAGTGGCGGGTTCATGTCTGAGCATGATCGCTCCATCATGACCCTCGAGATGATCCTGTCGAAACGACACCAGAGGCGTGAGTCCCAGCGCATAGTCGAGCCAGCTCACCACATTCTGCCTGATGGCCGGCCCGGTGTTCGAACCGACACGCGCCTGCGTGGGACGATCTGAAAGAAAATTGAATCCGACCGCATCACGGACG
>CASICI010000024.1 GCA_949373145.1 uncultured Phycisphaerales bacterium | reverse complement strand
CCGATGAGGCGTAGACCCTGATGATGACCGGTGACGCCATCACCATTTCCACGTACTCGTGGGGTTCGAGAGGACCTTCATCCTCCTGTTTCTGCTCCGAGCCGCTGGATTGGCAACCCCAGACGAACGCAAGCATCATGATCGTCAACAGACTCCGGATCACTTGTCGTAGCCCTTGTAGCCGAGAAGTCTCAATGCATTGCCGACGACGACCAGAGTCGAACCTTCATGAAAGATCACTGCGACCCACATCGGAGTCAGTCCCAGGGCCGCGATGGGGACCAGTGCCACGATCACACCCATCGAGATCAGGAAGTTCTGCTCGATGATCGATTTCACCTGACGACTCAATCCTATGGTGAATGGGATCTTGCTCAGGTCGTCGGCCATCAGCGCGATGTCCGCCGTCTCCAGGGCCACGTCCGTCCCGCCCGCACCCATCGCGATGCTGACGGTGGCGGCAGCCAGTGCGGGTGCGTCGTTGACCCCGTCTCCGATCATGGCCACCGATTTGTTCTCGCGAGCAAGTGTCTTGATCACTTCGATCTTGTCTTCGGGCATGAGTTCGGCATGCACCGCATCCACGCCGATGCGTGCGCCCATGATCTCTCCGACCTGCCGGTTGTCGCCGGTGATCATCACGATCTTCTTGAGGCCGATCTTCTTGAGCTGTCGGATCGTCTCCGCGGCATTGGCCCGTGGTTGATCCGCGAGTCCGAAGACCGCCAGAACCGAATCCTCGGAAGCGAGGATCATCGTGGTCCGTCCCTCCGATTGGAAGCGATCGATGATCCTTCGTGTGGCATCCTCTTCGGGCAGCTTCGATTCGGAAAGCAGTCGTTCCGAACCGATGCGGTACCTTCGGCCATCGATCATCCCGATGACTCCGATGCCTGCCTCGGCAGTCACCTCTTCGGCTGCCGGAGCCTTGATGCCTCTTGCCTGAAGCGTGCGGGTGATGGCCTTCGCCAGGGGGTGCGTGGACTGGAACTCCAGAGCACCTGCGAGCTCGAGAACCTCGGTCTCGCTCGAGGCGGAGACCAGTTCCACTCGTTCCAGTTCAGGGCGCCCGAGAGTGAGCGTGCCGGTCTTGTCCATTCCAATCGAGCGAATTCGTCCGAGAGCTTCGAGCTGCCTTCCTCCCTTGATCAGGACACCGTTTCGCGCTGCCTGAGCGATCCCGGAGAGAACCGCGGAAGGTGTTGAAATCGCAAGTGCACAAGGCGATGCTCCGACCAGCACGGTCATCGCGCGGATGAAGGCTTCAGACCAGGTGAGCACGTTCAGGAGTGGTGGCACCAGAATCAGGAGGATGGTGCCCACAAGAATGATCGGGACGTAGATCCGCGTGAATTTCTCGGTGAACCGCTGGCTCGTTCCCTTGTTCGCCCTGGCTTCCTCGACCAGAGTGATCATTCGAGCCATCGTCGTGTCGGTCGAGAGCTTGTCCACTCGAACCACCAGCACCTGATCACCGTTCAAGCTGCCCGCGAAGACCGGCTCTCCTTCACCTCGTTCCACGGGAATGCTTTCTCCCGTGACGGAAGACTGGTCAATGGAGGAACTGCCTTCGAGGATCGTGCCGTCCGCGGAGATGCGTGCATTCGATCTCACTCGAATCCTGTCTCCGACTTCGAGGCTCTCGACCGGCACGAGGTGCTCGGCATCCCGATCGATTCTCAGTGCCGTCTTCGGTGTCAGTGAGCCCAGGGCGCGAATCGCATTGCGCGCTCTTCCCATGGCGTAGTGTTCCAGGGCGTGCCCGAGGGAGAACAGAAAGAAGAGAAGGCCGCCCTCCAGGTATCGACCGAGCAGTGCGGCCCCGATGCCAGCCACCAGCATCAGAAAGTGGATGTCGAAGCGCCCGCGTGCCAGTCCCTTCAGAGTGTCTAGGAAAAGGACACCTCCGCCCAGCAGATAACAGACGGCATAGAGAGCGAGATGGATCCAGTCCGAGTTCGATGTGAATGTCTGGGTGATCCACGCCGCCAGCAGCATGATGCCTGCCAGCCCTGGAAGCACCAGGTCGTGGTAGGGGCCCAGTAGACCACCGTGGCTGCCGTCTCCGCAGGTCGAGTTTTCGGAGGCATCGGCGTGTTGGTGCATCTGATTCTCACAAAGAGTCCACTGCAGTGTACTCTTGTGCCGATGCCTACGTCGACATGACCCTCCCTGTCTGCACAATCTCCGGTGAGAGGCTTTCACTTCGATGAAGATAAGCGAAGAATTCAATCGTGCTCCAGCCAACCGCCTCCTGACCCTCGCCGGGCGCAAGGGCTGGCTCGTCCCGGCAGGACTTCTGTTGGTTCTTCTTGCGAACATCACGGCCTTGTTCGTGCCTTTTCTCTCCATCGATTTCATGGGCAAGGAAGTCTACAGCCTGCCGCATTCCGTTCAGCTGATGTGGGAGACGAAGCTGTATCTGATCGCGATTCTGATCGTGGTCTTCTCGATCACCTTTCCTCTTTTCAAGACGGTTTCGCTCATCCTGGTCTGGTTCAGCAGAATCAAGCCGGCGAATCGGCATCGTTTCATTCACCTTCTGGAATCGGCGGGGAAGTGGTCGATGTTCGACATCTTCGTCGTGATTCTGCTGATGGTGATCTCGACGAAGCAGACCTTCATCAACACCGAACCTCAGATCGGTCTCTTGTTCTTCATCGTCGCGATCATCGGCAACATGTTGATGAGTCGATTGGTCGCGAGTCTTGATCGACGATTCAACATGAATCCGGAGAAGAACTTCGGAGACGACAAGAAGGTCCTGGAGCCTCTGAGCATGACGGGTGGCATCGGTTGGGTGATGCCGTTTCTCGTGCTTGGTGGGATCATCTCGATCATCTACGCGATCGAGCTTCCGTTCTTCAAGATCAACAACATCCCCTTGTTCTCGAAGACATACAGCATTCACACCGCGATCGAGGCTCTCTATTACGACGGCCGCATCGCCCTCACGATCTTCATGGTGCTCTTCCTGTGCGTCGCACCCTTGCTGGCCCTGATCCTGATCGGGCAGTGCTGGCTGTTCCACAAGACTCGCTATCTGATCTCAAGGCGACTTGAGCTGATCCGGATCGTCGGAGAGTGGTCGATGCTGAGCGTCTTTCTCATGGCGCTTTCCATCGTGGTCACCGAGGGTGAACAGATGGTGAAAACCGAGATCCGACCCGGCATCTACGCGATCATCGTGGCGATCGCGTTCACCGTGCTGTGCACCAGACTGTCTGAATACAAGCTCAGAAGGCTTCTGGATTCCTGACGCCACCGGCCCTTGAGGGTCATGTGTTGTCAGAAGTCTCCCGTGCCGGCTGGCGGTCCAGCAGGCGCTGGTACTTCGCCACCGCGGTACCGATTCCGGGGTGGCAGGTTCGTCCCGTGCGGACGACGTAATCCTGGTGGTATTCCTCGGCTTGGTTGAAGGTACCGGTCGGTTCGATCTGAGTGACGATCGTCCGTCCCTTGAACTCATCGCTGTCGGCGAGTTCCTTGACGACCTTGCGTGCCGTCTGTGCCTGCTCAGTGGACGCCGTGTAGATGCCGGATCGATACTGGGTTCCGACGTCCGGGCCCTGACGGTTGAGTGTCGTGGGGTCATGGATCTCGAAGAAGAATCTGACCAGGGTCTCGAAGTCGATCTTTTCGGGATCGAATCGGACCCGCACCGATTCCGCGTGTCCGGTCTCACCGGTGCAGACGGCTCTGTAGTCGGGATTCTTCGTGTCGCCGTTCTGGTACCCGCTGGTCGCACTGAGAACGCCCGGAAGCTGAGCGAATCCGTATTCGACACCCCAGAAACAGCCTCCTGCGAAGAAGGCTTCTTCCATCATCATGGGCTTGGAATTCTCGGGCATTTCCTGGTCCTCATCGATGAATGTCAGCGATTCTGAGTTCAGGCAGAAACGCATTCCGGTGGGGGGTGGCCCGTCTTCGAAGACGTGCCCGAGGTGTGAATCGCATCGTCCGCAGACGATCTCGGTTCGCACCATGCCGTATGAGCTGTCGACCTTGCCGATCACGTGTCCCGGATCGAAGGTCTGGGTGAAGCTCGGCCAGCCGGTTCCCGACGTGAACTTGTCCGCACTGTCGAACAGCGGAAGACCGCAGACCACGCAGGTGTAGATCCCTTCCTTCTTGTTGTCGAGAAGGGTGCCGCAGAAGGCTGCTTCCGTACCGGCCTTCTGAGTGATTCGAATCTGTTCCGGACTCAGCTTCGAGAGAAGTTCGGTCTTCTCCTCGGCGCTGGGTGGGGTCAGGTCGTAACCGCGGTCCGAGATGCCTGTCTTCTGATCTTCCATCTGAACGTTCCTTGTCGGTGCATCCTGTGCGAAACAGCCCGCGGCCAGGATCGAACCTGCCAGGGCCGTGCAGAATTGGGTCATCATTGATCGGGTCTTCTTGCGTGGCATGAGGTATTCCCTTGTTCCTGGGTCGACGAGCTGAATCCGGCGTGCGGGTCCGGGTCGAGGCGCCGAACCGGGTGCGTTGATCACTTGCTGCGGCTGATCTCTGCCCATGCATTGTGGCTGTGAATCGATTCGAAGTTCTCGCTCGTGACCTTGTATCTGGTGATGTTCTCGTCCCGGTCGAGTTCAAGCGCGATGTCGCGGATGATGTCCTCGACGAACTTCGGATTCTCGAAAGCGACCTCGGTCACGTGCTTCTCGTCCGGTCTCTTGAGAACCGGGAAGACTTCGCAGGAGGCTGCGGCTTCGAGACGACTTCCAAGAGCACCGATGCCCATGGGTTCCTTGGTCTCGATTTCGGCGGTCAGTTCGCATCGCTGGTTGTGTGCTCCATACTCCGAGATCTCCTTGGAGCAGGGGCACAGGCTGGTGGCTGGAACCGCAACCTTGAGCAGCTGCGTCGCAGTGCCGTCCGCGGCCATGTCGATGTTCATGGTCACCATGTATTCGAGCAAGCCGACTTCACCCGTGACCGGGGCTGGCTTGTCGACGAACCAGGGGAAGGTCATGACGACCTGGGCTGATTCGGAATTCAACCGGCTGGTGAGTTCTCGGGCGAAGTTGTGAAGCCCCTTCGGTCCCAGATCATTCTGACATTCGGCAAGCACCTGCAGAAAGCGGCTCATGTGCGTGCCTTTGACTTCCGGGGGAAGTGAGACGGTCATCGTGAACGTGGCTGCCACCAGCTGCTTGGTGCCATCGGCATCGATGATCGTGGCTGGATGGCGGACTGAACTGACCCCGACACGGTCGATTGCGACCGAACGTTCGTCGGCGGCGCTTTGGACGTCGGGGAGATCTCTACCCTGGGTGCTTGCGATACTCAAGAAAATGCCTCCTACGTGGCGTGGTCATGTGATCCCTAAGGATAGCAGCCCCGATCGAGCATACGATGCAATCTATTTCCGATTTGTCGCCGAAAAAGGGAGTCAACGCGACTTTCTGCCTCGCATCCCGCGCGGCGACCCTCGGCGTCCCACCAAGGGGATCTCATCATGCCGCACTCCGAGCCACCCGCCTCCGTGACCGCCCGACTCCGAATCATGCTTGATGAGCATGACGTCGCCTACCGGCATCTCAGCCATGAGCCCACACCGACCTCGGAGGACAGTGCTCGCGTTCGCGGCGAGCCACTCGAGGTCGGAGGCAAGGCGCTGGTTCTCAAGGTGGACGCTCGACACCTGGTGCTGGTGATGAGTGCGTCTCGCCGGCTCGATTCGAAGCGCTTGAAGAAGCACTTGAAGGCCAGATCGATGCGCTTCGTGACGCCCGAAGAGCTTCTGGATCTGACCGAGCTGGTGCCGGGCAGCGTTCCGCCGTTCGGGCGTCCGCTTCTGGAGCTGGACCTGCTTGCCGACGTCTCCGTCCTGGCTCAGGAACGGATCGCCTTCAATGCCGGGTCCTTGCGCGAGTCCATCATCATGTCCACCTCGGATTGGCAGTCTGTTTCGAGACCACTGGAGTTCGTCGACGTCTCTTCGGAGCCACCAACATCTTCCGCCGGGTGAGCCGGCGCCAATGGACCCGGTGGGACTCGAACCCACATGTCCCTAGGGACCGCGGATTTTAAGTCCGCTGCGTCTGCCAATTCCGCCACAGGTCCGAGTGCGCCACTTCGCGGTCGATGAGGCTCACATCACGTGTGTGCGTCGTCGGTCTTTTCAAGATGGCCACCGAATTCGTATCGCATCGCACTGAGGATCTTGTCCGCGTAGTCAGACTGGCCACGGGATTCGAAGCGTTCGAAGAGTGCGGCGCTCAGGACATGGGCGGGCACGCCGATGTCGATCGCGGCGAGGTTGGTCCATCGTCCTTCACCAGAGTCACTGACGCGGCCCTGGAACTTCGTGAGCTCGCTGTCTTCGGCGAGTGCGCTTGCCGTGAGGTCGAGAAGCCACGATCCGATCACGCTGCCGCGTCTCCACATCTCGGAGACCGCACCGCAGTCGATTTCGTACATGTATTCCTCAGGGTTGCGAAGAGGCGTGGTCTCGGCATCCTCATCGCGCTGCTTCAGGCCGGCGTTTGCATGCTTGAGAATGTTCAAGCCTTCGGCGTACGCTGCCATCACACCGTATTCGATGCCGTTGTGGACCATCTTCACGAAGTGTCCCGCGCCGCTGGGGCCGCAGTGCAGGTAGCCCATCTCGGAGGTCTTGCCAGCACCCTTCGCGTTCTTTTCGTAGTTGGGAGTTCGAGGCGCGGCGTCCACGCCGGGTGCCAGCGAGACGAAGATCGGAGTCATTCGTGCAACCGCTGAATCTTCTCCACCGATCATGTGGCAGTAGCCTCGTTCCAGGCCCCAGACACCACCGGAGACGCCCACGTCCAGATAGTGGATGCCTTTTTCCTTGAGGTCCTTCGAGCGTCTGAGGTCATCCTTGTAATAGGAGTTTCCGCCATCGATCAGGGTGTCCTCCGCGCCCATGTGGGGAACCACCGCGTCGATGACTCGATCGACCAGGGCTGCGGGCACCATCATCCAGACGTTTCGGGGGCCTTTCAGCTTGGCGCAGAAGTCTTCGTACGAATTCGAGCCGGTCGCTCCTTCGCCTTCGAGTTCCTTGACTGCGTCGGGGTTCACGTCGAAGACCACGCAATCGTGGCCATCCTTCATGAGTCGACGGACCATGTTGGCGCCCATTCGTCCGAGTCCGATCATTCCAAGCTGCATATTCTAGAGCCCAACTTCCTGATTTATTGGAGGGTGTTTCGTGCAGTCCGGACTATACCGCATCGCATCGATGTCCACGGGATGGTTTTACTTCGCCTCGGCCCTCAGGGGCTCGATTTGATCCAGAAGCCAGTCGGCAAAGTCTGGTTTCAGCAAAGAGCTCTCTGGTGGGGTGCGTTCGCCTCCGTCTTTCAAGAGAAGAAGGGGGGTGATGGCCTCATCCGAAATGGTGTTCAATGGATTGGCCACGAGTGCGTGGAGATTCTTCGCCTTCAGCTTGCGCCTGCCTGACTCTCGAAGGCGATTCTGGGGCTCCAGAGCCCATCCGACGCGCATGCCATGCCCTGGGTTCGAATCGGAGAGTTCAGTCAGCAGATCCGGGGTTGGTTCCAGTTCGAGGGTGAGTCCCTCCGAGCTGCGTGCGATCTTTTCGTTGGCAGCTGGATGCCTGGGTCTGAAATCAGCCACGGCAGCTGCCATCAGAAGCAGGTCATGATTCGGCCAGCAACGTCCGAGAAGTGATTGCAGGTCGGCGGTCGATTGGAACCGTTGCGTGGTCAGGGACGGATGGTCGACTGGAGTTCGAGATGTGGGCCCCAGAAGCAGGGTGGTGTGCCATCCGCGGTTGACTGAGGCCTCCGCCAGAGCGATCCCCAGACGGCCTGAAGAACGATTTCCCAGAAAACGGACGGCATCCAGCGGCTCATGGGTGGGCCCAGCCGTGATCAGGACCCTCGGTGGAGTCTTCTTGAGAGCCGGTTGTCGCTCGCTCGATCCGGAAGGGTTTCTGCCCATCATCGGACTCCATTCATGGGGAGTGGTTGCCTCAAGGTGCACTGCCGACCATACTACGAAGCTCGCGGACATCTCGCCGATGTCCCATCATTGATGCGTTCCTTCTCCACAAGGGTCGCAACGGAGACTGTTTTGGTTCTGAAGGCACGCAAGAAGCTTGGTGAGATACTGATCGAAACTGGAATCGCCAACGAGGCCCAGGTCGACAGTGCCCATGAAACCGCCTCCGCCACCGGCAAGAAGCTTGGCGAGGTTCTGATCGAAGAGGGAATCGCCTCCGAAGAGCAGATCGCCGAGGCGATCGCCACCCAGTTCGGAATCGAGTTCATCGATCTCACGACGGCAGCGGGGCTCGGGCGCATCGATCCCGATCTCATCGATGGCGACATCATTCGAAAGCACCTGGTTCTTCCGCTCGAGGAAACCAGCGGGCGCATCACGCTCGTCGCACATGACCCTTCCGATCTCGGACTCATCGACACCTTGAGCTTCCGTCTCGGAAAGGACATCGAACTGGTCATCGGCTCTCGCGGTCAGATCAAGTCCTACATCGACGATCTCGCTGGTGGCATGAAACGAGAAGTCAGCGGCGACGACAGCACGATCGACAAATCGGACGACCGCTCGGTCGACAAGGAACAGTCGGTCGACTCCATCGATGCTTCGGTGGACGTCGATGTCGATGGTGATTCCAAGATCGTTTCGCTCGCCAACAAGATCATCAAGGAAGCCGTTCGCGGCCGTTCGAGTGACATCCATTTCGAACCCATGGTCGACCGTGTCCGACTTCGGTACCGCATCGATGGCATCTGTCACGAACGTCACGACATCGCGAAGAGCCTTCAGCCTTCGTTGCTCGCGCGCCTCAAGTTGATGGCGGGTGTCAACGTGGCCGAACGCCGCGTTCCTCAGGATGGTCGCATCAAGATGGCGATCGCGGAGGAATCAGGCGGCGAAGCGGTGGACATCGACTTCCGTGTCAGTTTCTGTCCCGCCTACCACGGTGAAAGCGTCGTGCTTCGAGTGCTTCGTCCCGATGCGGTTCGAATCGGCCTCGCCAACATCGGTTTCGAACCCGACAACCTTCAGATCTTCGAACGGATCATCAAGCGGCCCAACGGCATCTTCCTCGTCACCGGGCCGACCGGTTCGGGCAAGACCACCACGCTCTACTCGGCACTCGACACGCTGAACACTCCGAATCGCAAGATCATCACCGCTGAAGATCCCGTGGAATACAACTTCAGCGGCATCAATCAGGTTCAGGTCCGCGACTCGATCGGATTGAGCTTCACCGCGATTCTCCGAGCCATGCTGCGTCAGGCTCCGAACGTCATTCTGGTGGGTGAGATTCGAGACCGTGAAGTCGCCGACATCGCGATTCAGGCTTCGCTCACCGGTCACCTGGTCTTCTCCACGTTGCATACCAACGATGCGCCTTCCGCGATCACGCGACTCATCGACATCGGGGTGAAGCCCTTCCTCGTCGCAAGTTCGATCCAGGCGATCATGGCGCAGAGACTCATTCGAATCCTCTGCCCCAAATGCGCACAGCCCGACGAGGATCCTGATCCTCGATTCCTGAAGCTGGTGAACATCAACTCCGACGAGGTCGATGCCGGCAACATTCGCAAGTCGGTCGGCTGTCCCAACTGTGGTGGCACCGGTTATCGAGGGCGAAAAGCCATCTTCGAACTGATGCGGATGAACGCCGAGGTCCGCGAGCTGGCCTTCGAACGCGCCCAGATCTCCAAGATCCGGGAAGCCGCCATCCGCGGTGGCATGCGAAGCCTTCTCGGCGACGGCAAAGTCAAGATTCTGCGCGGCGACACCACGCCTGAAGAGATCGCGAAGTTCGCGCAGATCGAAGGATTCAACCCCAACGAAATCTGATCCCCACACGTGCGTCGGTCTTTCGTAAGGTCCGACGCTGATCCCCATCGATTCCCAGTGAAGAAAAGAGCGGCCTGAACGATGTCCACAATGCAGATCGACCGACTTCTGGAGACAGTCGTCCGAGAGGATGCTTCCGACCTCCACCTGACGACCGGACGCAAGCCGACCCTTCGTTTGAACGGTCGCCTTCGCGAACTTTCCACCAAGGTTCTCGACAACGACGACATGACCGTCCTGATGAAGGCGGTCACCCCGGAAAAGAACCAGCAGGAACTTCAGGAGTCCGGTTCGACCGACTTCGGTTTCGCCTTCGGCGACATGGCTCGCTTCCGTGTCGCGGTCTTCAAGCAGCGCGGTGACACCGTCATGGTGCTTCGACTGATTCCGAACAAGCTGCTGACCTTCGATGAGATCGGGCTCCCCGAGATCTGTCGTGAATTGATCCGTCGTCCTCGAGGCCTCTTCGTCGTCACCGGACCCACGGGTTCGGGCAAGACGACGTCCCTGGCCACGATGATCGACTACATCAACATGAATCACGACCACCACATCATCACGGTCGAAGATCCCATCGAGTACTACCACAAGCACAAGAAGTCGATCATCAACCAGCGCGAGCTTGGTATCGATGTCCCCAGCTTCTCCGAAGCGCTTCGACGTGCCCTGCGTGCCGACCCCGACGTGATCCTGGTGGGGGAGATGCGAGACCTCGAAACCATCGAGGCCGCGATCCAGGCTGCGGAAACCGGTCACCTTGTGTTCGGAACCCTGCATACCACGGGTGCCGCCGGCACCATCAACCGTGTCATCGATGCCTTCCCGGTCGATCAGCAGGAGCAGATCCGAGTCCAGCTCTCGACCAGCCTCATCGCGGTTCTGAGTCAGGTGCTCCTCGCACGAATCGACAAGCCGGGGCGAGTCGCCTGCTACGAATTCCTCGTCGTCACGCCGGCGATCGCGAACCTCATTCGAGAGGCCAAGACCTTCCGAATCGACTCTGCCATCCAGACCGGCAAGAAGTTCGGCATGCAGTTGCTTGATGACCACCTCTGGGCCTTGTTCTCACGCGGCATGATTTCCGCTGAGGAGATGATCGACAAATGTCGTGACCCAGCAGGGCTGACCTCCAAGGTGCACAAGCTTGGTGGCTCTGTCGGCCGAGCCGAGCTCGACGAGGAGTCGCCAGAGGACTGAGCCTTGCTTGGCCAGACGCCTCCCACGCACACTTCAAACCGGCACTCAGGTGCCGGTTTTTTTCTGGATTGGAATGCTCCGGCCCTCCGAATACCTCAATGCAAGTACGCTTAAGTCCATGTGTCACAATCAATGAATGATGCTTTAGTCGGTCTCAAGGCGGTTCATTTGCACAAAAATCTGGGATTGAGCGGAGAAGCTCATCAGCTTTCTACGTATGGGTTCATGTAGGAGTGATAAAATCCAGATGTCACAATTAAATTCCGGCATGAGCGCCTTGCAGGACGCTTCCAATCCCCCGATCATCATGGGAGTAGAAGGCGGGCTCTCCCGATGGACTTCGGACTGTACCGGGTGCCATCCACCGTCAACGGGCTTCTCACGCAGAAGACCGTCAACCTCCGAGACTCGTACGGCTGTGGCCAGGGCGATGTGAGACGATGGCAAAGATCGATCCAAAAGTACTCAAGGGTGAACGTCTCGGGCGGATTCTCCGTCGCATGGGGCGCTGTACTCGCGAGCAGGTCTACGAAGCACTTCACCTTCAGAAGGAACGCAAGGAGCAGCTGGGTGTGTTGCTGATCGAGCTCGGTCATTGCACCGAGCTTCAGATCACCGAGGCACTCTCTCTGCAGCGTGGGTTCCAGATGGTGAACCTCGAGGGGCGAACGATCGACCCTGAGGCGCTTGCGGCGATTCCGCCGGAGACGGCCCGTGCCTATTCGGTGGTGCCCCTGAAGTACGACGAGGCCTCGCGCCGAATCCTCATCGCCATGAAGTCTCCCGACAACTTCCGTGCGATCGACGACCTCTCCCAGCTCATGGACTTCAAGGTGCAGGCGGTCGTGGCCGATCCGGCTCAGGTCGATGCCTTGATCAAGGAACATTTCTCCGGTGCCACCGACCTCGGGCAGGTGCTGGCGCGGGCCGAGGATTCCGACTCTCTCGGGTCTCTCTCGAGCAGAGGTGAGTCGATCGACCTCGGGGTGATCGAACAGGCCGCCGGTGACAACCAGATCATCGAGCTTCTGGACCTCGTCCTTCGAATCGGCATCCAGGAACAGGCGTCCGACATCCACTTCGAACCGTTCGAGGATCAGCTTCGAATTCGTCAGCGAATCGACGGCGTCCTCTACGAAATGGCTCCGGTCCGCAAGCATCTCGCCATGGCGATCATCAGTCGAATCAAGGTCATGGCCGACCTCGACATCGCCGAGCGACGACTGCCTCAGGACGGTCGTATCGCGATGATGGGTCGCGACCTTCGTGTGTCGATCCTTCCGACCATGTTCGGCGAATCCGGCGTGCTGCGAATTCTCGACCGTGACGTCGTCAGCCTCGAGCTCGAGAACATCGGCCTTCGTGACGATGACTTCGAGCAGGTTCAGTCGATCATCAGACGTCCCAACGGAATCGTGATCGTCACCGGGCCCACCGGCTCCGGCAAGACCACCACGCTCTACGCCGCCTTGAGTGATCTCAACGATGCTCAAACCAAGATTCTGACGGCCGAAAACCCCGTGGAATACGACATCGACGGCCTCGTCCAGTGCCAGGTGAACACCGATCAGAATCTGACCTTCGCGGCGTTGCTGCGTTCGTTCCTGCGTCAGGACCCCGACGTCATCCTCGTCGGTGAGATTCGAGACCTCGAGACCGCGCAGATCGCCATTCAGGCATCGCTGACCGGTCACCTCGTCTTCGCGACCCTGCATACCAATGACGCACCCAGCACCATGCTGCGACTCACCGACCTCGGCGTGGAAAGCTTCCTGCTGACCGCGACCGTCGAAGCGATCGTCGCTCAGCGACTGGTTCGAAAGATCTGCATCAAGTGCAAGGAGGAGTTCAATCCATCACTCGAGCAGTTGATGGAACTCCAGTTGAAGCACGAGGACATCGAGGGACGCACCCTTTATCGCGGGCGTGGCTGCGATGCCTGCCATGGCGGATACAAGGGCCGAATGGCGTTGTTTGAAATCCTTCAGATGAACGACGAACTGCGTGAGCTCGTCGCGAATCAGGCTTCGACCGCCCTGGTGCGATCCGAAGCCAGATCGCACGGCATGCGCACCCTGCGTGAGAGCGGCTTGATGGCGCTCTACGAAGGCCAGACCACGATCGATGAAATCGTCAGGGAAACCATCCTCGACGATTGAGTGACACAAACGCTCGCTCGGTCCCGGGACCGACGGCGAGCTTCAGACAGTGACCTTTTTCAAGTCGCGAACACCTCGCGCAACAACGATGGGAATGCACACCGATGCCGACTTACCAGTACAAGGCCGTCGACGCCACGGGCAAGGAGCTCTCCAACACGATCGACGCCGGCTCTCCTCAGGAAGCCGGAAAGAAGATCCGTGAAAAGGGACTCTTCCCGATGCAGGGCTCGATCAAGGAGAAGAAGCAGAAGGGCCGGGGCAAGGACAAGGGGGAGGCCAAGGCGAAGAAGAAGGGCAAGGGCCTCGTGCTCGATCTGCCCGTCGGAAAGGTTGGATTGAAGAAGCTCACGCTCTTCACCCGCCAGCTCTCGACCCTGCAGGATGCCGGTCTTCCACTCCTTCGTTCGCTTCAGATTCTCGAAAGCCAGCAGAAGGGGGGGCGCTTCAAGCGCATTCTCAAGGGCGTGACCGAGGACGTGGAACAAGGCACGACCCTGTCCGAGGCGATGGCGAAGCATCCCTCGTGCATTCGACCGTCTCTTCTGCAAGATGGTGGCGGCGGGCGAGATCGGTGGCGTGCTCGACATCATCCTGCAGCGTCTCGCCGAGTTCATGGAGAAGGGCCAGCGTCTTCGTCGCCGCATCAAGGGCGCCATGATCTATCCCTCGGTGGTCATCACCATCGCGGTGCTGATCGTGACCGGCATCATGTACTTCGTGATTCCGAAGTTCCAGGAGATCTTCAACGACTTCGACGTCAAGCTTCCGGACCTGACGCTCTGGCTCATCGACGCCAGTCAGCTGGGTCGCGGGTCAGGATCGAAGGTCAGGACATACCCGGTGCGATATGGATCGTGCTGTCTCCGATATTCATATTCGTAGGCTACAAACTGATACGCATACCCCAGGCCGGTCGAGGCTTCGACCGACTGGATCGTCCTCGAAGGTCCCGGTGATCGGGAATCTGATCAAGAAGACCGCGGTGGCGCGCTTCACGCGAACGCTCGGCACCTTGATCGCGGCCGGTGTTCCGATTCTCGAGGCGATCACCATCACCAAGGAGACCTCCGGCAACTGGGTCTTTGAACGGGCACTCGGCAACGTTCATGATTCGATCCGGGAAGGTGAGACCTTCGCGGATCCGCTTCGTGACGCCAAGGTCACCGACATGATCGTGGTGAACATGATCCAGGTCGGTGAAGAGACCGGTGACCTCGACGTGATGCTGATGAAGATCGCCGACAACTACGACGAAGAGGTCGACGTGGCGGTCCAGTCCCTTCTGAGTCTTCTCGAACCCGCGATGGTCGTGATCCTCGGAGGCGTGGTCGGCACGATCGTGCTCGCCCTCTTCCTGCCGCTGGTTTCCATGATCGAAAGCGTCTCAGGACAGAAATGAACCGTGGAGGTCGGCGAACCGACCTCCACCGTGCACCGTAAGGAATCGATCGACATGCTTCGACTCGAATCAAACACCCGCGCTCGCGCCTTCACCATCACCGAGATGCTCGTCACGGTTGGGGTGATCGTGATCCTCGCGGGGATTCTCATCACCACGCTTTCGAAGGCCGCCCGAACCGCCCAGCAGGGGCGCACCGTGCAGCTGATGAACGCCATCAATGATGCGATCTCCCGCTTCGAAACCGATCATGGGTACATCCCTCCGGTCCTGGGACCTCAACTGACCGCTGCCGGTGGCATCGGCCACGGTCGGGATCTGCTCGGTCTGCCTCCCGTGAACGGTGCGAATCCCAATTTTCAGCAGCAACAGTCGTACTATTCACTGACGTCGCTTCCCGAGTTCCTGCTCGGCTACGACGACCGGCGCATGGACGGATTCGGATACGTGCCCCAGGGTGGCAACCCATCGCCTCCGATCACCCTCGCACCCTCCGACATGAATCCCGGTCAGCGTGAGCACCCTGCGCTGGGCTTTCGATCCCCGGGCCCGGATGGGTTCTGGAACGCGACGCTCAATCCCCGCTTCGGAGCCGGTGGCAATGTGAATGACGGAGTCAGTTTCAGCAATCGCAACCCGGGGAATCTCGGAAACATCTCCTACACGGGAAACAATGACCACACGCTCCAGGGCAAGGTCTACGGGCCGTACCTCGATCTCAAGGACGACACCGTGATCGGTGAAGTCCAGAGCATGGCCTTCTCCGACAGCGGCGCCGTCGAAGGCCAGACCTGGGATCAGGTGCTTCTTCCCGGAGACGCCGGCTACGGCACGAACAACAATCCCAAGGTGTTCCTCGATTACTGGGGCAACCCTCTTCGGTACTACCGTCGACCTCCCGTCGATGTCCGTGATCCTCGAATGTTCGACGACAACTTCTCGCTGGCGGAAGTGATCGCGCTTCGGCCGAGTTCCTTCGAACCCGGCGCGGATGTGAACAGTCGCTTCGAGGACGCGAATGGCGACTCCTCGGCTTCTCGAGCACTCATTGCCTCTCGTTACGCACTCTTCAGCCCCGGCGCCGACGGCAAGAGCGCCGATGATGTCCGAATCGATGCTGACAACGACTACAACGCGGACAACATCGTGGAGACCGGTAAATGACCCCACACTCATCCCGCCATCACATGATGAGACGTGCCCGACGCGCCTTCACCCTGCTCGAGCTGGTGATCGTGCTCGGCATCATCCTGCTGCTCATGGGGCTCGTCCTCGGAGTCGGTTCGATCGTGCTGCGACAGTCGGAGGATCGACAGATCCGAGCGACCATGGCGATCGTGGATGCGGCACTCGTCGAGTTCGAACAGCAGGCCGGACGCGAGATGATCTTCGAGGGCATCGACGACGAATACTGTGGCTTCGCCAACTGTCGCTACGTCAATGCCTACTACGACATTCCGGTCGAACCCTACGGTGACTCGAGGTTCAACGGCGACATCCAAGACGGTGCCTACGGGTGGGAACGCAACAACAACTGCAACCCCTGGAATTCAAGTTCGGATCCTCGCCGCAAACGTCTGGCCGCGGCACTCTCCGTTCTGGGGCAGAGTCCTGCCTGTGGTGAGATCATCGCCAAGGCGGACACGTCCTTGATTCACGCCGCGGATTGTGTCATCGGCTCGTCTCAGGGTGAGCCTCTGATCACGACCTTCAACATGAAGGAATTCATCGACCCGTGGGATCGAGAGGTCTACATCATCTTCCCCGGTCGTCGCTGGTACGACTGTGACGACGGAAACTTCGAGCGTGATACCGACGGCACGATCCTGACTCAGGAGGAGATCGAGTTCGGCATCTGCCGAAACCGCCGACCTCTGCTGGTCTCTTCGGGCCCTGATGGTCGTTTCGGAGATTTCGTCGATGTTGACGGTGACAACGACGGCATCGCCGACCATCAGGACAACGTCTACTCCTATCAGCCGGAGAAACCATGATCACGAGACTCAGCGAGACAGAATCTTCGCGCCCCTCCGCTCGACGCCACGCCTTCACTCTGCTCGAGTTGCTGGTCGTGATCGGCATCATCTCGGTGCTCTCCGTCGCCACCGTGGTCTCCGTTCAGAAGATCTCACGTGACGTGAAGCTTTCGACCGGAGTGAATCGCGTGCTTGGTGCTTTGACCACGGCACGTTCCGAGGCCATTCGCACGAACACCCCGACTCTGGTCACCTTCCGAGTCGTCAAGGATTACGAAGATCCCAGTCGACCGGAGCAGGTCGAGGTCGTGGTGGCCCAGTTCACGGGTGACATCAAGGGTGCCGGCTACTACGGTTCCACGTCCAACGCCTATTTCGAGCGCTATCAGCCGGTTCCGACCATCGCGCCGCGTCTGCTGCCGGAAGGCATCAAGGTCGCCGCGCCCTACACCGAGTTCAGTCTCATCAGCGAAGTCACATCCGACAACGAAGACACGCTGTGGAACTTCATGGCGACCGGACCGATGGAGCTCACCCAGATGACCTTCAGCGGCGACAGTGCACCGACCACGACGTATGACACCCGAAAAGGGCAGTGGGGTGGTGGTTTCGCCGTGCTCTTCAGTGGCGATGGCACCATGATCATGCGTGATCCAGACACCATCGTCTCCGCCGAGAAGTCCTCCTATCGATTCGTCGATTTCGACGCGGATCGACAGTTCGACGTCTCCAAGGGGACGGGCGGCTATGCCGGGAACAGCGTGTTCTTCGAACAACGTCAGACCGACCGTGACTTTCTGGTGAACTCAGCGCAGTTTCTCGTCGTATATGACGAAGCGCGCGCCAAGGAAGATGTCGACTTCACCAACTGGGGAGCCGACAGTGGCGTGGTCAACTTCATCCAGGACAGAAACGCCGAGTTGGGCCCCTGGGTCACCGAAAACGCCGATCGAATTCACTTCAACAGATACACCGGTCTCGCGGAGGTGGGCGCACGATGAACACTCGAAACACGCCAACCGGATTCTCTCTGGTCGAGCTTCTGCTCGCGATCTTCATTCTCGGCATCGGCATCATCGCGGTGGCCGCGATCTTCCCCGCCGGCATCGCGCAGCAGCAGCGGACTCGTGATGACGTCATGGGCCCGATCGTCGCCGCGCAAGGGCTTAATCTGCTGCGAACCAAGATGTCCCAGGAGGACTTCGGAACCTTCGAACAGTTCAATCTGACGAGCCGGGATATTCGAGTGGCCGCGGAAGTCGGAAACGACAACACGTTCACAGTCTCCGGAGACTGGGGGTGGATGCGTCCATCCTTCGTGCTCGATGGGGCATCACAGCCCGACCCGAACCAACTGCCCGATCGCAATCCTCTGCCCGGTCCCATGGACGGTGCCATCGACATCTTCGGTCTGCGACACACGCGTTCCGTGGGGACCATGAACACCGAACATCCCGCGACTTCAGAGGAAGATTCCTCGAGTTCGTTCTACTCCAGTGATTTCGCCAACATGGGGGCCTTCTTTTTAGGATTCTGTCCGACGCCGATCTCACCTTCGTTGGATCCGGTGGTCCAGTCCGAGTTCGATCAGGAGGAAGCCAAGTTTCTCGCGGGCATTCCATTCAATCGCAACAAGTACCTGATCCTCAATGACTTTCTTCCTTCAGGGGACAACAGTCTTGACGATCACACCGATCCGCTGCGGGAGGGTCGCTCCGAACCGTTGGTCACGATCACTCAGAATGAACGTGGTTGGCCGCGGGGCGTCGAGTCTCCGGAGTATTACTGGGACTGCATGTTTCGGCGATACCAGGGACGTGTGCAGGTCGCGATCTTCGTCTACCGGGTCGGTTTCAACGGTGGAGAACAACTGCCCTACGCAGTCGCGCATCGGGGGGCTCCTTCGAACTCGGATCCCATTTCAGGTGTCACGGTGTCGAATCCCCGTGAATCCCCGCTTCCGGTCAGAGTCAATTTTCCATCGCCCGGTGACCGTTGGTATCCGGAGGGGGATGCGACGCCCGATGACAATCCTCTCAACAATCTGACCATTCCCGGAACGCTTCCATCAGGTTCCGTGCTCAGCCAGCTCGATCCGTATGCGAACGGTTGGCAGCAGGCGGGGCAGTGGTTGATCGATCAGAACGGCACGGTTCACCGAGTGCTCGCCGGACGTGACAACGGTGCGGAAGGCCCCGTTCGACTGACCAGCCAGGTTCCCCATCTTCCCGTGATGGACGTGAATGGAAATCTCAACAACTCTAGTCCGGGCATTGGTACGAACAACACGGCTCGAGCGAACATCGCCAGCGCGGTGAAGTCTGTCTGGTTCATTCCCCCAGAGTCTCGCAATGGATTCACCTTGACTCCGGTGTACGCCACCGTGGGAGAACTCTGATGCCACAGCGCCCCTTGAACAAGGCTGACAACAAGGCCGACGCACGCAGCGTCATCTCCGGACACCTCAGGTCTGCATTCACGTTGACCGAAATGCTGATCGCGATCGCGGTCCTGCTGGTCGTGATTCTCGCCACCAGTTCGATCTTCAGCACGGCGCAGAGAGTCTCCTCGCTCGGTGAGGCGAACTCCGACATCCTGCAACAGGCCAACGCGATCGAGCGAGTCATTCGCAACGACTTCAAGCGCATCACGCGTGATGGGTTCTTCGCGGTTCAATGTGTCGGTGTGCCGAACACGGTCAATCTCGGAGACACCGGTCGTCTGCTCGATCCATCTCGACCGGCAGACACGGAAATTCGCTCCGATCAGCTGTTCTTCTTCACCGAAGGGCTGGCGGCGTCCACACGGGCGCTCGACAGTTATGCCAACGCCTCATCCGATCAGGTCGGCCTCGACAAGGCCGCGCCGGCTCAGAGTTATTTTTCAAGCGTCTTCTACAGTCCCGGGGTTCAGGTGAAGATCCAGCCCTATCAGGACGACCCGACCGGTGGCGATATCGTCGACATCGATCGCAGCGCACTGAGCGATGGGCTCCATCCCTGGAGTTACCTCCCCTCGGGTGCGCTTCCCTTCCAGCGCTGGCCGAGCGGGGCCAGCTCGGCTGCGACCGCTCCGTTGATTCCAGAGTCGACCGAAAACTGGATCCTCTGTCGCCAGTCGACGCTGCTCGGCGATGACGACGGCTCACGTCAGACAGGTGGCTCGGATGTCGGCAACACCGGTGACTACTACATGTCAGGCGACAGTGCGGGTGATCCGAACTCCGCACCCTCGGTTTTCTACAACACCCCGGAGGGTCTGCGCTTTCAGCCTTCCTTGATCAACTCGCGGGTCGACATCGCCGCGACCGAGCGCGACACCCTGAAGCAGGAAGTCTGTTACTTCTGGAACGACAACAGCGACTGGGATTTCGGAAATTCGAATCAGGGTGGCGAATCCACCTACTTTGAAAGTCCCACCGATCTGGTGAAGACCAATCAGGTGCTCGACGCGATGTACTACGGGTATCCGCGTGGCGAACTTCGTGCACCCAGCATGCAGCGCATCGACACCATGCTCACCAATGCCGTGCTTGGGCCCAACGTCTCGGACTTCCGGGTCGAATGGACCTGGGCCGATGGTGTCGGTCGTGACAAGGACGTGTCCTTCAATGACAACGACCAGAAACTTCTGGGTGGTCTCCCCGGCGTGGTGGTCGAAGGCACCGTGCTGGTCAATGGTGGAAGCACCCCCTGGTTCGGACTGTCCGACGAAGTGATCGGATCCGCGCCTGCCAACGCCTTCATGTCCGGGTCTCAAGAACCTGAGAATGCCGGTGGTTGTTCCGGATGGTCGCACATCGGTGATCCCGGTCGTCGCGCCACGAGTGGTGGTGGGGCCGGTGGTGATGCGGTTCGAATCGGACCTCCGGTCGGCACCGAAATCGGTTCCGGGACGTACTTCCTGGACGACCCCTTCGGTGTTCAGACCGATGAGACGCTTGCCCACATCGAATATGGCGAGGGTGCCGGATGTGATCCCGGAGATCGAATCCGCCGGTACGGCGCAGTTTTCGGTTTTAACGGAGAAAATGCCATTCTTCGCGCACCAACCGGTGAACCGTACGTCTTTACTGGGAACACGCCTGGTCTCGGGTCGAGGATCGTCGGTTCCGGCAACAACGGGCGTGGTGTCAGCACCTACACCCCGTGGCCCACCGCGGTGCGCATCTCCTTCCGTCTGCATGATTCAGAAGCACGACTCGAAGGCGGGCGTGCATTCGAGTTCATCATTCCGCTGCCGAGGGCCGATTCATGAGTCGAAAACGCGTCTTCAACGAGTCTCTCGGTCCCGTCAGCAAGCCCATGTGGAGTTCTTCCGACATGATTCCGGCCTCCGAAATCCAAGCATCCTCTCGCCGCGGCAACACGCTGGTCCTCGTGACCGCGATTCTCGTGCTGCTGGTGATCATCGCGACCGCGTTCATCACCCGCACTCAGGAAGGGCGCAAACTCGCGAAGAGTCAGCAGGCGGCCTACGAGCGCAGCGACAACGTGTCCATCCTCAAGGATCAGCTCGCGAAGGACATCGCCACGTCCCTCTTCGCACGTCCCGTGGATGGTGACGTTCAGGAAGAGTCCTTCGAGGACTACAGCATCTTCACCACTGGCGAGTACACCCCCGCGGGAGATCCGCTGGAACTTCGTGCGGAAGCCACGTTGAGTGGTCTGGCCCGATCGACCGTGCTGATTCCAGAAGCGGTCTTCGACGACGATGGTGACTTCTCCTACGACGACGTGAAACTGGGCTACGACCGGTTCGGACTCGATCAGAATTCGACCTTTGATTTCAACTTCGCACCCTACGAAACCCGTGCCTGGACCAACTGGCCGGACGACGTGGATCTCAGCGGCAGTGGTCTCTCGAGCAATCCGCTCTTCATTCCCTACGGAACCGGTGCGCCCGTCGCCAATCTTGGCCGACTTCGCGATGATGCCGGAGTGGTCTACGGCGTGGGCAACCCTCGAGGCAACCCCGGGTTCGGCGACACGCGCTGGCTTCGTGAGACCGAGCCCCGACGCGTGGGCAACTACTACGGCGGTCCCTATGATTCGAACTCGGATGCCCAGGATCCGTTCATCGAGCGGTACACCCACTGGACGCATCTCTCCTGGATCCCTTCCGCCGAGAATGGCTGGCGTGTCTGCTACGACATCTCGAACGTGGCCTCGCTGGATCCGTTCCGTTACGCGAATGGTGACTACACCGACAATTCAGACCAGGAAAATGGTCCCGACTGGGGCTTCACGCTCAGCACCATCGCCATCGATGGGCCTGCTGGTGGCGACCGTCCCTACCACGACGCCGAGTTTCCCGTGGCGATTCAGACGCCCTACGAGCAGTGGTACCCCAACGTCCTGCCGACTCCGATCGAAGGACCGAACGTCGATGGCTTCGTCAACGAATTCCAGAGACGACGAAATCTCTGGTTCAACACGCCACGTGTTCACTTCGGCGATGCTGGAAACTTCGGTGCGATCCGGGTCTCCAATGATCTTCTGCCGAACTACATCGACCTCAACGGACTCTTCGACAACGAAGGGTTCCTGAGCACCCCGAAGGACGCCTTCGTGCGAGGCACTCAGCGAAATGTGGTCGGCCGCACCTTCTGCGACACCGACGGTGACGGATTCACCGACAGTTTCTGGTTCGTGCCACCCACCGCGGGACGTCCCGGCGTGAAGCAGGTCGTCGGTGTCTCGATCATCGACAACAATTCCATGCTCGATATGAACGTCGCCACCGTCTTCGACCGGTGGTCGACGTCGGGGGCCACGCCGGCTGATGCCGCGTTGGTCAGCCGTCTCGGTGACCCCACCGGTTCAGGCGGCGTCAATCTCGATGACTTCGACACCTGGACCGGTCTCCTCGGTGATCCCAAGAACCGCGTCAATCCCGGGTTCTACAAGACCGTCGGCATGAACATCGAGACCCGTTTCGACTTCAACCGTTGGTACTCGGATGCCTCCTCCGTGACCGCTCAGACGATGCTCAATGCCCGAGGCATCGACGAGCTGCTTGAAACATCGACCAACCAGGCCGGACCTTTCTACGGTCAGTATCGCGCCCTTGCGGGCATGGATGATCTCCCCGAGCTCGGAGTTCGCGAACGCAAACTCTGGAACAACCTCGTTCAGAACGACTTCACCGGAACCTGGGTCGATCCCAGCACGAATGAAGCGGTTCCGTACGTCGCGGATCGGTTCGGCATCAACGACGAGATCGAACTGCGTGCCTTTTCAGGGCTCAATCACCCCACGCGCTTCACCCGTCTCGAAGGTGTGCTCGGAAACCACGTGACCGACGGCACGCTCAGCCTCTCCCCGCTTCGTTCCGACATCAACGTCGCCGAGACCTCGACGCTCCGGCAGGGGAACAGCGTCACCAATCCTGGAGGAACCTCCGGTTCGCTCATCAACGAACAGCAGGTTCGCGACATGCGGCATCGCATGACCACGCTCACCGGCGTCCGCAACGAGTATCGACCGCTCTGGCTCTGGCAGACCCCGTACTTCAACCGTCAGTTCGACTACGACCGTGACTCCGAGACCTACGCCACCGGCGATCGAAATGACTTCGACGAGTACCAGACCCGTCGCCGCAAGATCGACCTGCGCCAGTCCTTTTCACCACCCGGTGTCCAGGTGAACACCCCGAACTGGTTTGAAAACCGACGTCTCTGGTTGGATGATCTCCAGGAGGTGATCTACCGATCAACCACCCTGATCGCGACCGATCCCTTCACCGGGCGTTCCATTCCCCAGGGCTACTTCACCGATTCCGGATGGAGCCTCGATGATTCGGATGAACCCTCGCATGGTTCGACCGGTCAGAGCAAGTTCCAGAATGCGTATCTCAAGTCGTTGCGGCTCGCTCCAAGTCTCGCAGCGAACATCGAATCATTCCGTGATGGCCCGATCCCGTTCACGCCCAGCCCGAACACGCCCTCGAGCGACGGTCGAGACATCCTGATCGATCAGCCCATCCATCCGAGCCAGGCGCTTCGCCCCGCGACCTACGACCCCAACACGGGTGATTTCCTTCCGGATGTCGACCTTGATGGTGACGGCCAGGTCGAACCGATGCGCGATGACGCCTACATCGGCTTCGAGAAGCAGCCCTTCATCATGCAGGCCTTCTACGGCCTGATCTATCCCAAGAGCTCGCACGGCCAGGGGCCCGGTGGGTGCTGGCCTGAAGGCAGCGACATTCCCGCGATCAGTTGTCCCAACGAACAGGCGCCTGCCTACTTCGCAAACGGAACCGGTGGCGCCACGTCGGCCACTGGAGAGAACTACGTCGATGACAGTTCCAAGCCCGCGATTCTGGTCGCGATCCAGCTGGGCAATCCCTTCGACGAGCCCATTTCGCTCTACGACTATTCGCTCAAGGTCGGAAATGCCGGCGGTCAGATTCCGCTGCGTCTTCTCGACTGCGCCCACCCCAATGCATTGACCGAAGGACACCTCAACAAGCGTTACTTCGCAGATCAGATCTATCTCGGCCCCACCGAACCGGAGGCCCCCAGAAGTGCGGTCGTCTTCGCGTTGATCCGACCCGGCACCATCGGCCCACTCGACGACGCCGCCTTCGAGGAGGCGTTCGGTCTTCCCTATCAGGAAATGAAGACCGCCTGTCTCGACTATCTCGATCTCGCACCCGGCGAACTCTACGGATACGAACCGGACATGCCACTTTCACGGCATGAATCCCTGGTCTTCGATGCTTCGTTGGTGATGAGTGGCAAGACGCCCGAGTCGATCTTCAGCACCGACGGAAACGGTTCTGGAAGTGCATCCGAGCGTCCACTCATTCAGCTGGTGCGAAATATCTATCCGGTCGGTTCGCCCGGAGGCAGCAACGATGTGGCGAACGTCGTCGTCGATCGTCTTCAGAACGACCGTGTCGAAGAAGAGGACGATCCTCGGCACAACGGCAACGAACTGGCTCTCAAGTTCGAACGCTTCATCACGGAAAGCGCACCTCCCCGCAGAGGCAACAACTTCGATCCCCTGATCGGTGGCCGCTTCGAATGGTCCGGCATCCGGCTGAACAATGACGACTTCTACTTCACCTGGGCGCACGTCTCCCGTTTCTGGGGCTGGGATGTCGACGCCAACGGTCTCTACGACATGAACGAGGTCTCGCCTCGTTTCGTCTACAGCGTGACTTCCGAACCGATCTGTGCCTTCGAAAACGCACCGGACCTCGACCGGACCCTTGGCGAGAGTGACTCCTTCGGGTCACGGCCGATCCGCGGCAACACGCTCTCGCTCAGTCAGTTCGAGACCGGTGGTCCCGACGATATGAGCAATCCGTGGGCGACTCCCGTGGTCTACACGCTGCCGATCACCAAGCTTCAGGATGGTGCACCGCTCTGGAAGTGGGCCAACGGCCCGCTCGGTGATTACGAACCCGGCTACGGCCTCTGGCAGAGTCAAAGCAGTCGTCCCGATGCCTGGGAGATCCGTGGCAAGCCCACCAACTTCCCGACCTGGACCGTGGTCGACCAGTCCGGCCAGGCCGCCGTCTACGGAAAGGGCTTCCCCCTCGAAACCACACTCGGAACCAACGAGCTTCTGGTTCGAGAGCGGACCCTCAGTCCGACCGGCACGCCGACGAACTTCAATGAGAACGACATCGTTCCCATGGACCTCGTGGCTCAGGAGCAGGAGGAGTTCTACAAGGGCTTCCGCGAAGATCTCTGGGCGTCTCCTCTGCAGATGCTGGTCAAGGACGCCGACTTCGAACAGATCGGCGAGCTCAACCACGTCTTCCTCTGGGGGCCGGTCCTGAACTTCCCCCAGGGCGGACTTCCCTCGGGCGAACTTCTTCCCGTCAAGCGGACCTTCTCGGAACTGATGACCAACGTCATCGAGTTCGAACGACCCAACCAATCGGTGATCGGTGGTCAGACCCAGTTCGTGCCCGAGTGGTGGGGCATGGCTTCCAACGGTCAGCAGTTGCCGGCCGACGAGTACCCCGTCGGTGTGGGCGTCTTCGCCAACCGACTGGATCTCGGTCAGGGGCGTCCTGCCAGACTGGTCACTTCGGCTGGTTCGAACGGCAAGGATCCCGGTCGCCCCTGGCGTCAGGTCCTTGGTGCGGGCAATCTTCTGGTCGCCGCGTATCGACCGCTGCTACCGGCGGGCTCGGGCCTCTTCGATGCGGTCACCGTCGATGGCGTCGGCACCGCGATCAATGACTACGACCTCGACGGCGACGGGCAACTCTCCTTCGTCGAACAGCTTGCCTCCGAGGAGAATCGCTTCAACCTCGCACGTGGCTTCACCGGTGAACCGACTCGTGGCATGGTCAACATCAACACCGCGCCCGTCGAAGTGATGCGCGCACTCCCACAGATGAGTCGATTGATCTACAACGACTACTTCGCCTGGGATCATGGTGTCGGCAACCACAATAACAACAGCAAGGGGCGCAACCGCCGTTCCGCCTCCGTGGACATTCCCTACGGTGTCGGCAACGACATGCACGTCCGGTTCGCCGAAACGATCGAGCGCTACCGTCTCGGAGACGTCTTCAACCGTGATGGCGGCCTGGCTCCCGCCGGTGATCAGGAATCGCTTCCCACCTATGCCGACCGTGGGTTCCGCGGAATCGCTCAGCCGGATGCCGTCGATTTCCCGACGATTCTCAATGGTGATCCCAACAACGAGTTCTATGGTTTCTTCCCCGGCATGCGAAACGACGAGGGCATCGTCTCGCTGGGCGAACTGCTGACCATGAGCCGGACCCAGTTCGATGAGAATCAGATTCAGAGTGGGTTTCCCGCTGATCTGGTCGGCTCGAAGGAGTGGGAGGGCAAGAGCGCCTCCGTCCGTTCGTTTGCAGACGACCCGTATGAGTTGTCGAGACTTGGTGGTGTTCAATTCGGACTCGGCTATCCGAATCCGCAGATCAATGAAAGCGTCGGCGTCGACTACGCCCGTGAACGCTATCGCCTCGGTTGGCGTGGATTGAAATCCGACGAGGACACCTCCAGCGGCTACTCGATCCCCGTTCAGCTGCAGGCTGATGCCAGGCTCTCCACGGACCGCAACACCGAGCGACTCAACCTCAACTGGTTGCGTGGCGTCGGCGACGCACCGAAGAAGGTGTTCCGCCCCGACAACGTCGGTGGTGACGCCGAGGAAGCGGCGCTGCTCTTCAGCGGCATCGCGAACATGCTGACCACGCGCAGCGATGTCTTCACCGTCTACTTCAAGGTGCGCACCTTCTCGCAGGATCCGACCACCGGACTCTGGGATGCGACCGACAAGGACCGCATCATCGACGAGAGTCGCTACATGATGGTGATCGACCGAAGTTCGGTCTCGACGCCCAGCGACGAGCCGAAGATCCTCGCCTTCACCAAGGTTCAATGAGACGCCCGTCGTCTCTGCGGCCGACAATCACGTGCGACATCCGCCCGTGTCTTGCCACGCTCATCCGCTGACAGGGCACGGGCTTTTTCGGAACTCCGTATTTTCGGACCTTCCAACGCCTCGCCGACGTATGGTTTTCTGACCCGTTCGTTTCGGGTCGCGCGGTCTGGGCAGGCTTTGAGGGCATTTTCGCCTTCCAGGTGTGTGAACACCTGATTTGAGCCATTGGATCCCGCATCAAGGGCTTGCAGCCCGTCAGGATGCGGTCATAGTGAAGTGTGGCGCAAGGGGTCCGTTCCTGGACGACTTCGCGCCTGCCGGACCTTTCATCCGGATAGGAGACTTCGATGCTGGAATATGTGAAGATCAGTTTCGCCCGCCCTCTGTGCCTGCTTGCGTTCGGAGCGCTGGTTTCGACCACGCTCTCGGCCTCGCTCTCGAGCGGGGCGCATGCCATGCAGTCCACGGACTCGGAACGCATGATCATCGGTCTTCGTGCACCGGCACCCATGGCTCCGGCGGCACTCGATGACAGCGTCGTCGAGCTCGATCTTTCGCAGTCCGCGGGCCTGAACGATTCATCGCCCGGCGTCGAAGAGACCCGGCTCGATGCCGACTTCATCAGCCGTCTTCAGCTCGGTACCACGCTTCGGTTCACGCCGCCCAGAGCTCGCTTCACCAAGCGAACCGAAGTTCTGACACTCAAGGTCGAGACGCGTCGCATTCTCGGGAACCAACGCGTGGCCGTGGTCCTGACAGACGTCGACGGTGGCGAGGCCCATGCGCAATTCGTCCTTCGCAACGGGGCGGTCGCCGCCGCGCTCCATACCGGCGACGGTGCCTGGTGGCGCCTTTCGGAGGCCCCTGGCTTCGCGATGCTGGTCGAGCCGATGACGAGTGATGACCTTCCGCTGTGCGGAGGTGCGTCACAAGACCCTCAAGGTGGAGCGGCTGCCGATCTTCCAGACCCGGCGAATCTCATTCTCAAGTCGACTTCGGGAGGTCTGGCCGGTGATGGACCGCAACTCGGCCCGTTGTGTTCCGGTGGATGCAGCTCGACCACGATCGACCTTGCGATCTTCTACACCCAGAACACGGTCCTTGGAACCGGCAGCCCGCTCATCGTCGAAGCGTTCTGCGAGCTCGGCGTGCTTCAGGCCAACACCGGCTTCGAAAACTCCGCGTCGACCACCCGCGTTCGCATCGTCTATCTCGGTCAGGTCGACTACGACGATTCGGTTGAAAGCGGCCACCTTGATCACCTGGTGAATCCAGATGACGACTACATGGATGAAGTTCAGGACATCATGCAGGCCGCCAGTGCCGACGTCGCCTCGTTGATCGTCGAATTCGACGAAGGCTGGTGTGGTGTCGCCTATCTCTTCAACCCAGACCGAGCGCAGTATCACGTGAATGCACGTTTCTGTCTTGGTGGCTTCGTGCTCGCGCACGAACTGGGTCACAACCTGGGCGCCTGTCACGCCGACGGCGACGGCGGTGGGTGTGACAACGGTGGTGCCTTCACCTTCTCGAACGGCTGGCGTTTCAACGGTGATTCCGGAAACCAGTACCGAACCATCATGGCCTACTCGCCCGGCACGAGAATCCCGAACTACTCGAATCCCTACGTTCTCTATCAGGGTCAGCCCACCGGTGAACAGATCGAGGAGGACTTCGAAGGGAATTTTCAAGGTGCCGACAACATCCTCACCATGAACATCCTGACCCCGTTTGCCGCGGAATGGGCCTGCTCCTCCGCTTCGACGTCCACGGTGAAGATCCTGCCTTCGAACCCGGTCGAACTGGACCTCTTCGGCACCGTCACCGCGATCGACAACGGACAACCGATCATCGGCTCCTACCTCTCGGATGAAGGCGATGAGAACACCGGCGCCACCTACATCTATCGCACGTCGGATCCCACGCTCGATGGGTTCTGCGCTCCGAATCCCTATACCGGTGTCACGCCCGAGACCTGCTGGATTCAGGATGGCAAGGCACCGATTCTCGAGTCACGACCGACCGACGGCATGGGCAAGTCGATCTCCGCCCACAATGGACTCCTCGTCAGCGGCGCCCCGTTCCGTGACCGTTACGAGCTCGAGGAAGGGGCCGAGGAAGACGACGAGCCCGTGCTTCAAGAAGCGCGAGCTGGCGCGGTCTTCCTGCATCTCAGTGACAGTGAGACCGGCTGGTGTCTCAACCAGGAACTCTACTCCGAAGAACCCACCGCAGAATTCAGATTTGGAAATACCGTCGCCACCGATGGTGTGACCGTCGCCGTGACCAGCGAGCGATTCGAGGCTGTCGGCAGCAGCACCGAATACAACGGCTCGGTGGAACTCTTCACCTACGATCCCACCGTCGACAACGGTGTGGATGAAAACGACATCCCGCTGCCCCTCGGATCCTGGACGTTCGATCAGCGCCTGGAAAAGGAGAACGGTCTGGGCTCGCAGTTCGTCGGATACGGGGACGTCCTGGCACTCGATGACGACCACCTGGCCGTCGGTGCACCCATGTCCGCTGATTCTCGAGGACTGGTCGTGATGTATCGGCGTGTGGCGGGTGAATGGCTGCCTCTCGAGCTGCTGAGTGAGACCTCACTCGGCGCGGATACCCTCTACGGTGCCTCGATTTCCATCAGCGACGGGCGCATGATCATCGGCGCTCCCGGTGCCAATGACGGCGACGGTCTGATCTTCGTCTATGAATTCATGGACATCGACAACACGTGGGAAGAAGTCTGGACCAGCGGTCCACTGCTGGGTGATGATGGCGCATCCTTTGGAACCGCGGTGGCCATCGACGGCGACCGTCTGGTGATCGGTGCCCCCTTGAGCGACATCAGCGAAGTCGTCGACTCCGGTGCGGCCTTCCTGGCCAAGAACGTCGGAGACGATGCCTGGTTCATCGTCGATCAGCTCTACGCCTTCGATGGTGAGACCAGCGATCAGTACGGAATGTCCGTCGCTCTCGAGGGTGATCTCGTCCTGGTCGGTGCCGGATACGACAACGACAACGGCATTCAGTCCGGATCCGCCTACGTCTATCCCTTCGCACCGCTCTTCGACTGCAATTTGAACGGTTACGGTGATGAATACGAGATCGAACAGGGAATCTCACAGGACACCAACGGCAATGGCGTTCCGGATCCCTGCGACTGCGCCGGCGACATCAACTTCGATGGTGAGGTCGACGGTGGAGACCTCACCATTCTCTTGAACAACTGGGGCTTGAGTGGTCCTGCCGTGGTGGGTGACGTCAACCGTGACGGCACCGTCGATGGTGCGGACATCACCGCGGTTCTGGTCTTCTGGGGTGTTTGCGATTTCTGATGTGGCGACCCGGTCGATCACCCCGAAGCGGATGATCGACGGAGGTGGGAAGTGCTCAGGCGCCCGTGAACTGTCCGGCATAAAGTTCGGCATACCGGCCATTCGCGCGCATCAGGTCGTCGTGGGTCCCGTCTTCGAGAATCCTGCCGGCTTCGATGAAGATGATCCGGTCGGCATCTCTGATCGTCGAAAGTCGATGCGCGATCACGAAACTCAGACGCCCGGTCATCACCCGGTCGATCGCTTCCTGAATGAGCGTCTCGGTCTCGGTGTCGATCGATGACGTCGCTTCATCCATGACGAAGATCTGCGGATCGGCCAGCAATGCTCGGGCGAGAGAGATCAGCTGGCGTTGCCCGGTCGAGAGCAGTTCGCCACCTTCACCGACATCATGTTCGTACCCGTCGTCGAGTCGTTCGATGAAATCGTGTGCACCCGCCTGCCGTGCGGCATCGAGCACGTCGAGGTCGTCGGCTTCGAGCCGCCCGTATCGGATGTTCTCCATGATGGTGCCCGAGAACAGGTGGGGGACCTGCTGCACGATCCCGAACTGTGCCTGCCACCATTGGAGCGAGCGTTCCCGGAAGTCGACGCCGTTGATCAGAACCTGGCCCTCGTTCGGTTCGTAGAACCGTGCGGCGAGGTTGACGATCGTGGACTTGCCACCTCCGGTGGGGCCGACCAGAGCGATCGATTCACCCTTGCGAACGGTGAGATCGAAGTTCTCGAGAATCGGTTCCTCCGGTTTGTAATGGAACCGGATGCCACGGAACTCGATCGTTTCGATGACCTGATCGCCACCATCCGGTGGGCCTTTCGAGTCGGAATGCGCTTCCAGCCGTGCCAGCACGTCGGGTGAGTCTCTGATTGCGGGCACCTCTTCGAGCAATCCCTGGACTCGTTCCGCGGCGGCCTGCGCCGATTGCAGGTCGGCCAGTCTGGCCGAGAGCTCCTGAATCGGCATGGAGAAGAGAATCGCGTACTCCATGAAGGCGATCAGCATGCCGATCGAGAGCCCGGTTCCGGTCTCGAGTTGAACGCCACCCTTCCAGAGCGCGATGCCGACCCCGATCGATCCCAGGACCGCGACGATCGGCAGGAACACCGCGGCTTGCAGGGCGTTTCGCATGCTGTGGCCGCGCATGGTGTCCGCCAGCTGATCGAACTCACCCAGGTTGCGACTCTCTCGATTCAGACTCTTGGTGGTTCTGATCCCATTGATCGATTCACTGAAGCTCGCGGTGATCGCACTGTTCGTACGACGCATGTCCCGCGAGCTTGCGAGCATTCTTCGCTTGAAGACCCAGCTGGCCACCACCAGTGGAGGCACGATCGCCATCGTCCACAACGCCAGTTTGATGTCGATGATCATCATCGCGGTGCAGATGCCCAGGAGCATCGTCGAACCCCAGAAGATGTCGAGCAGGACCCACGGCATGCGGTCGCTCACCTTGGCGCAGTCACTGGTGACTCGGGTCACGAGCCAGCCCGTGGGTCTGACATCGAAGAACGAGAAAGGCAGTTCCTGCAGTCTCTGGAAGCAGCCGTTGCGAAGGTCGTAGGCGACGCCCGTCGCGAGTGCTCCGGCCGCCTTGATGAACAGCCAGACCGTGAAGGCGAAGAGCATCATCATCACCATGAAGATGCCGCCCATGGTGAGCAGTCGGTTCGAGACACCCTCTTCGATCGCCTCGTCGATCATGAATCCCGTGAGCGGGGGGAGTGAGGCCTCGATGATCGCGAGTCCGAAGCCCGCACCGCACATCGTGAGCGCCATGCGACGATGCGGCTTCAGGTGCTTGATGAAGTTCATCCAGAGGCGAAGGTCGATCGCGCCCGAGCGTTCGTCGTCCTGGCTTTGATCGGGGTTCATCGTGCACCTCCCGACTCGATCTGGTCGTCGGTCTCGAGGTCGGATTGAATCGTCCAGATGCGCCGATAGAGCCCCGGCTGATCGATCAGTTCCTCATGGGTTCCCTGCTGGGTGACCTTGCCCGATTCAAGCACGAGAATTCTGTCCGCGGCTCGAATCGTCGAGAGACGGTGCGCGACCAGGATCGTGGTCTGCCGTCCGTGCCGTCTTTCGATCGCGGAGAGGATCTGGTGTTCGGTGCGGGTGTCGACCGCGCTCAGGGCGTCATCGAGAATGAGGATGTCCGGTCTCTGGATCAACGCGCGGGCGATGGCGACTCGCTGTCGCTGTCCCCCGGAGAGGGTGAGCCCGCGTTCGCCGACCATGGTCTCGTATCCCTGATCGAAGCTCTTGATCGAGTCGTGAATGCAGGCATCCATCGCCGCCGCCTCGATGGGATCGTTCTCCAGATCCGGACGTGTGATCGCGATGTTGTCCCGGATCGATCGTGAATAGAGGAACGGCTGCTGCATCACCGCCGCGATTCGAGAGCGAACATGTCCGCGTTCCATGCGATCGAGAGCGATGTCGCCGATCGCGATCTCGCCGCCATCGGGATCGTGCAAGCGCAGCAGCAGATCGACGATGGTGGTCTTGCCGCATCCGGCGGGGCCGATCAATGCGATCGTCTCTCCCGGATGGATCGTGAAGTCGATTCCGTTCAGGACGGGAAGATCACCGTGGTGGAGCGACACGTTCTCGAATGTGATCGACCCATCGAGTTTCTCCGGATGACAGGGGACGTCGGGTGCTGATTCGGTCGGGCGTTCCAGGACCTCTTCGATTCGTCCGATCGCGACCAGGGCCTTGCCGAATTCGGCGAGGATCCTGCCGAGCATCCGCACCGGCCAGAGGAACATGTTGACCACCGAGATGAAGAAGTAGAACGTGCCGATCTCGAGCGAGCCCTGAGTGAGCCACCACAGTCCGAACCCGATGACCAGACCCTGCTGGCAGAAACAGAGTGCGTCGGAAAGCGACCAGAATCTGGCCATCAGGCGGTAGAGGTCGTTGTCACGGTTTCGGTGTGTCGCATTGTGCGCTTCGAAGCGTTCGCTTTCGAACGCCTGTCGTGCGAACGATCGCACCACGCGGACTCCGTTGAGATTCTCGTTGACGGTGGCGGTCAGACGGGCCTCCGCCTTCTCCTTCTCGAGAAATCGGATGCGCATTCGATTGAAGAAGGTGTAGGAGAAGAGAGCGATCGGACCCACGAGGATCAGCGAGATCGCCGCCATTCGCCAGTCGAGGGCGAACATGAGCGGCAGCGGCACCAGAAGCATCGCGAACGCTCGGCCGATCATCGTGATCTGCTCGCTCAGAAAGAGACTCACCGTGTCCACATCCGAGGAACAGCGCTGCAGGAGGTCACCGCTTTCGAGTGATTCATGCGTGCGGCAGGGGAGCTTCTGGACGTGGTCGTAGATGTCGCTTCGCATGCGGCGTGCGATGTTCTGAGCCGCCCGTGCGGCGAAACGTTGCCGCAGGTGCACGCAGAATCCTGCGCCCAGCGCCAGAAAACCGATCAGCAGCGCCGGTCGCCAGAGTTCCGAACCCACCAGATCGATCCCGCCGATGATGTCGATCACGCCCCGGGAGATTGCAGAGGCCTTCTCAGGATCGTCATTGAACACCACATCAAGCACCGCCTGCGGAACCAGTGGGATCAGGTAGATCAGCAGGGTGCCCGCGATGAGTGCGCTCAACGCCCAGGCGTATCGCAACCGTTCACTGAGAATCAGCTGGCGGATGAGGCGAAATTGGATCTTGAAGTCGGCCATCGAAAAAAGGGTTCAGAGCCCGGCCCCGCAGGTCCGGGTGAAGATGACCCACGGTCCTTTCACAGCACGCCGAAGCGGGCGTTGTCGCCCAGGTCCTCGGCGATACGAAGAAGTTGATTGTACTTCGCAGTGCGATCACTTCGACAGGGTGCGCCGGTCTTGATCTGGCCGCAGTTTGTGGCGACCGCGAGGTCGGCGATCGTGGCATCCTCGGTTTCACCGGAACGATGGCTCATCACCGCTCGGTAATCGTTTCGATGCGCGAGTTCCACCGCTCGGAAGGTCTCGCTGAGGGTGCCGATCTGATTCACCTTGATCAGGATGGCATTCGCGCATCCTTCATCGATTCCCCGTTGCAGGAACGAGGGGTTGGTGACGAAGAGATCGTCTCCGACCAGCTGGGTGGTCTCACCCAGTCGTTCGGTGATGGTGCGCCATCCACTCCAGTCGTCTTCCGCGAGTCCGTCCTCGATCGAACGGATCGGCCAGCGTGAACACCATGCGGCCCAGAGATCGACCAGTTCATCACTGCTGATGATCCGCTCGGGATCGCTGCTGAAGAAGCAGTAGCCTTCCTTGCCCTTCTTCGCAGCCTCGTTCCAGAGCTCGCTGGTGGCCGGGTCGAGCGCGATCTGAATCTGATCACCGAGGCTGTACCCGGAGCCTTCGACCGCGACCGCGATCAGTTCCAGGGCTTCCTCGTTCGATTTCAAATCCGGCGCGAAGCCGCCTTCATCGCCGACTGCGGTCGAAAGCCCGCGGTCGTGCAGCACCGAGCGGAGATGATGATAGATCTCGACGCCGGCCCGGAGCGCGTCCTCGAATCGTTCGAAGCCGACGGGCTGGATCATGAACTCCTGGAAATCAACGGTGTTGTCCGCGTGCTTGCCACCGTTGAGAATGTTCATCATCGGACACGGAAGGTGGTTCGCGGCGGTCCCGCCGAGGTATCTGTAGAGGGGCAGTCCTGCTGAGGCGGCCGCGGTGTGCGCCACCGCCATCGAGACCCCGAGCAGTGCATTGGCGCCGAGGTTGCCCTTGTTCTCAGTCCCATCCAATTCGATCAGAAGCTGATCGATCGCTTCCTGATCACTGGGATTGAACCCGATGAGTTCGGGTGCGAGAATCTCGTTGACGTGTGCCACGGCCTTGCCCACGCCCTTGCCCATCCAGCAGGTGGCATCGCCATCCCGAAGCTCGACGGCTTCATTCTCTCCGGTGGAGGCGCCACTGGGAACGGCGGCACGTCCCCCGGTGCCGTCCTCGCAGATCACTTCACATTCAAGAGTGGGATTCCCACGCGAGTCGATGATCTGGCGGGCATGCACGTGTTCGATGGGAAAGCTCATGGTGTGTTCTCAGGCGTGATGAAAAGGGTGAGAAGGATCGTTCAGTGTACGTCTGCACGGGGATTCATGCCCGCCCGGTCACCGCATGGAGTCAATCTTCCGGGGCCGGCCACGTCGGACCCTGACCGTTGAGAACCGCCCAGATGTCCTCGACGACATCGCTCATCCGAGCCATCGCGGTCTCGGTCCTGCTGGCAAGATGCGGCAGGAGGTGGGCATTGGGCAGTTCGAAGAGTCGATCGCCCGGAGGTGGGGGTTCAGGATCATGAACGTCGAGAAAGGCCCGCAGATCCGTTCGTGCGGCGAGCACTCGCCTCAGAGGATCATGCTGCATGACGAAGCCGCGGCTGGTGTTGATCAGGACGGCATTCCGTTTCATCCGATCCAACAGATCGTCGCCGATGAAGCCCCGGTTGGTGCGTCTGCCATCGATGTGAATGGTCAGGACGTCGGCTTGCTCGAAGAGCGCCTCGACGGAGACCATCGCGGCACCGTGGCGACGAGACGGGGCAATCGAGTCAAGATCCGTGGCGATCGTCTGGAACCCCAGTGCGTCGGCGAAGCCCGCCACCGTCGAGCCGATGCGGCCCATCCCCAGAATCCCAAGAGTGAGTTCGTCGAATTGTCTGTCTGCCACCAGGGTCTTGCGATAGTGACTCCATCGGGTGCGATCTTCGGCATCCTGCAGGTAGACCCTTGGACGAAGCGCATCGCACAGCAACGCGACCACGTATTCCGCCACGGCATGCGTGCTTGAGGCGGGGGCGTAGACCACTTCGACGCCTCGCCTTCGGCAGGCGGCCACATCGATGTTGTCGACACCGACGCCGGCTCGGGCCACGACCTTCAATCGGGGAAGTCGATCGAGCAGTGCATCGTCGACCTCGGTGTAGGTGCGAACCAGAAGGGCGTCTATCCGGGGGGCAAGCTTCGTGAACGCCTCGCTGTCGGCACTCGCAGCGATCACCTCCGCTCGCTCTTCCAGCCATGTGCGAGCGGCGTTTCCAATGGTCTCGGTGTGCACGACTAGCGGATGTGTTTCCATCACGGTCTCCAACGCGCAGGATACCCGTTGGCGGGCCCCTTCGATCGTCGTTCCCGGAGATCAGCGACCGAAGGAGAACGAACCGGTCGGTGGGATCGTCGGGAGCCGTCAGTCCGTTCCCGGGGTGTTCTTCCGCCGTGCCCATGAATACGGGCTTCATGTGTCTCTGCAAGGGTCTCGGCGAATCGTGCGCTCCCCAGCAACCGGTGAGCCTGTGACCGTCTATCCCTCGATTTCACTGGGTTTGCACGCCTGATTTCACGGAGAAAAAAAAGTCTCTGAACCGCACGGTCCGAGAACCCATGGGCGCTGAGGTCTGTGAGGGCAGGTCCGAATGATCTGGTCACACAGTCTGCACATCCCGCAAGATTCTTACTTCAGATGGGTGTGGATGCGTCCGATCACCTGAGCATGCCGCATATTCCGCGGCCTGCCTGGAGGCGGACAGATGGATAAAGCAAGTGTCATTGGAGTCATCCTTGGAATCGTGGTGTGTATCGGCACCGGATTTCTCATCGTCAGTCATGGCGGGTCATGGGGGATGTTCTGGTCCCTCAAGGGTGTGGTGATGGTCTTCGGTGGAACCATCAGCGTCGTCTTCATGGCGATGCCGATGGACAAACTGAAGCAGGTCCCAAGCTATGTCAAACGATTCATGTCCAACAAGCAGATGGGGCTTCCCGAAACCGTCGAGAAGATGGCCATGCTCAGTGACAAGGCACGTCGTGACGGCATTCTGGCGCTTGAAAACGAAGTCGAACAGCTTGAGGATCCCTTCCTTCAGCAAGGACTGAAGATGGCGGTCGATGGCTCTGATGCACACGTCATCGAGACCACCATGCGCATGGAGATCATGGCCATGCAGGAACGTCACAAGTCAGGAAAGAAATTCTTCGACCTGATCAAGCTCTACGGTCCCGGCTACGGCCTGGCCGCGACCTTGATCGGTCAGATCGGCATGTTCGGAAGTCTCGGCACCGGCGGTGTCGAGGAGCTTGGTGCCATGCTTGCCGTGGCCGTGACCGCGACGCTCTACGGAACGCTTCTGGCGAACGCCGTGGCCGGTCCCATGGGCGACAAGCTTTCACTTCGTTCCGGTGAGGAGATTCTCAGCAAGGAGATGATGCTTCAGGGCGTCCTCTCGATTCATGCTGGAGACAATCCCCGTGCCACCTTCGAGAAGATGCTCGCATTCGTGCCCCGGCAGCAGCGCCTCCGTCTGAAGGCGGCCGCGTAACCCTTCCACCGCAGCGCGATTCGTCACCCGACCAACCGTTTCCGGAGTCTTCCGATGCCCGATTACAACGACAGTGATTTCGACCAAGGTCACGAAGAGGAACACGTCCCGCATGGTGCCATGATGGCCCACGCGACGGGCGGAGGGCACGACGAGGAGCACGAAGGTGCCCCCGAATGGCTCATCTCATTCGCGGACATGGTGATGCTGATCATGGGCTTCTTCGTGATTCTCTTCGCCCTGAACATGACACCGCCAGCGAAGGCCGGTGCCGAAGGCGACAGTGATGGCGAAGGTGGTGCCACGGTACCTTTCGATCGCTGGGCTGAATTCGTCTGGAACACACGTGCGGCCTTCGGAAACCCGATCGATCTCGACACCACCGATCCCGAGCTTCGCAAGGTCGTCGATTGGTACTACTCGAACGGTCCCGGTCGAGCGTTGGACGAGGGTGAGCCCGGTGACAAGGAGGAGATCCACTCTCCTCGCGACACCGGTGAGCATTCACTCATGATCGATCTCAAGTTCGCGCATGATTCGGAACACCTCACCGACGAAGGCATGGAGCGCATCCAGCGACTCGCTCGCCAGGTCCGTGGTCTTCCCATGATCATCGAAGTGCACGGACACGCCTCTCGAGGTGAAGCCGGAAACGACACCGAAGCGGGGCTCGAGCTCTCCTTCGAACGGGCGATGGCCGTGTCACGCGCACTCGCCGCAGACGGTGTCAACTGGCGTCGAATCGAGATCGTGGCGGCCGGTGACAATGAACCGTTCACGGATCACCCTTCGAACTCGATCGAAGATGCTCCCAATCGACGGGTCGAGATTCGCGTGACCAATCGCCATGCCGTCGATCCGGTGCGCACGGAACCCGTGGACACGCCTTGAGGCCGACCAAGGCGCTCTGTGCGGGTCTTTCAGGACCGATATTGACCCGGTTTCGCATTTGTCTCTGGCCCGTTGCGACTTCCGGTCATAACTTTGAAGTACCTCATCACCGTTTTCTGGAAGCACACACGGGGTGTGACTCCAAGCTCGTTGAGGCCTCCTTCAGGATCACTCAGACATGACCATCAGACCTCAGATCATGCTGTCCGCCGCTGCCGTGTTGTGTGGCATGTCCATCCACCAGTCACAGTCACACGCGGAGACCGTGGCGGAAGTTCGCGAGCTGGTGGGTTTGAACGCACTCACCGATCGACTGGGTGTCGGTCAGGTTCCGACAGGGGCTGGCATCGGCATCCTCCAGTGCGAAGCGTCCGAGGGTGGTGCGAACTGGGGGCCCGACACCAGTCTGGCCGATTTCAATGGCAAGTCCTTCACCTATCCTGCAGGGTCTCCCGGTGTGAGCAGTCATGCCACGAACGTCGCTCGATGGATGTACGGCTCCAGTTGGAGTGTCGCTCCGGACATCGCCGACGTCTTCGTCTACGAGGCCAACAGTTTTCTGTTCACAGGCTTTCTGCGAACCGGGCAGGGGAGTCTCGCACCTTTGAGTCTGCCTGATGCTTCGATCAAGATCATGAACCACAGCTGGATCGGTCAGTTCGGAAATTCCAATGACGCTCAGGCCGTGAATCGCTTTGATTACGCGATCCTCCGCGACAACGTCATGGGGATGAACGGGCGCGCCAACGACGCAGCCACCGATTCGCGGTTCCTTGCCTACGCGTTCAACTCGCTCACGGTCGGAACCACCAGCGGCACGCACGCAACGGCCGACACCCCGTCCGATTTCGATGGTCCCGGGCGCATGAAGCCCGACATCATCGCCCCGGGTGCACTCTCCAGCTATACCACCGGCGTGGCTTCCGCGGCAGCCGCACTGATCTTCGACACCATTCAGAACGACTCCGTTCTTGCGGCCGATCCGCTCGCGCCGAGGCTTCCCATCATGAAGGCCGTTCTGCTCGCGGGGGCGTCTCGCGAGGGCGACTGGACCAACAACCCGGTCGACGGCGTCACGGCTCGCCCGATCGACGAGATTCAAGGTGCCGGCATCATCAACGTCGATCGCAGCCACCAGATCATCACCGGCTACCGACAGACCGGTCGCCTCACCCTCGAGGAAGCACCCGAGATCTCCCTCTCCGGTTTCGATTATGCGAGAACGAACCCCGGTCAGACGAAGTGGTGGCGCTTCTCGACGGCGGTGCCCCTCGATGAAGTCAGCATCGCATTGACCTGGCCTCGTATCTCGAGCACCTCGACCTACGCCTCCTACAGTTTGATGGACATCGATCTCGAGCTCGTCAAGATCGTGGATGGTGTGGCGGAGTCGATCGTGGACGGTGTCGGATCAGGAACCTATGAGTCCGGCAACCACCAGAGCAACAGTCAGGTCGACAACATCGAACTGATTTCGATCAGAGGTCTCGCCCCCGGTGACTATGCCATCCGCATGGATCGCATGAATTCAACCCAGACCACCTACGGCGGACTGGCCTGGCTCTTCATCGAATCAGACCAAGGTCCCATCGGCGACTTCAATGGGGATTTTCTGGTCGACGGTCAGGACCTCGCGATGCTTCTTTCAGCGTGGGGAAGCGATGATCCGGACACCGACATCAACGGCGACGGCACCGTCGGCGGCGCGGATCTGACGCAGCTTCTTTCGAACTGGAGCTGAACCACCTTTTCGCCGGTGCTTGGTGAGTCAGTGCGCCGCTCGGGCCGAGCGACGGCTTCGTCGTCATGACTGCCAGTGTCAGTGACTTCGTCATCGCGGCAGCGAATGTGCCCGCTGCATTGGGCTGTACGAACCCTCAGTGTTCTTTTCTGGAACATGCCGTCAACAGTCTGGACGTCACGCATGAACCGATGGATGTGAGCGGTATGGACTCACATTCTTATCGGCGTTTTTTTCCATCTTTCCTCGTGTGTTTTCCTCTGTGTGTCGTACTTTCAAAAGGTGGTGCACGCTTCGCCGTCACCACCTGTTCTGGGGCACTTTCGGAGTGTGACATCATGCTGTTCGGGGATTTCACAAGCACATTCGTGCTGCTGCTGCTGCTGGAAACTGTTCTCATGTTTCTTTCGCACCTCAAGCACCTCAAATACCTCAAACATCATGAGATTCGATCGGTGACTGTTTCTTCGTCATCCTGCGCATCCAGGCTCAAGTTGACCTCTTACAGCAGATCTTTGAGTACCTCCTACAACAAAATATAAAGGACAACACATGTCATTCCCTCTGCCAGATTCACGATTTCTTCAATCAACTCGTGGCTCACGAACACTCGCGTCAGGTGTCGCCGCCTTGCTCATCGCATCCGCTCTGAACGCTGAGACTCTGACAGTCTGCACCAGTGGTCCGTGCTCTTTTACAGATATCCAGAGCGCGATCGATTCGGCCAGTGATGATGACGTCATTCAGATTGCTGCCGGAACCTACACGCCTTCAGCAACACTTGTGACCCGCGGCAAGAAGATCACCCTGGTCGGGTCGGTCGATTCGAACGGAAACCCCAAGACCGTCATCGATGGATCCAACCTCATTCGAGTCGTCGAATGCTGGAGTTCTGAAGGGCCTGACACCAGATTCGAGAATCTGGTGATCACGAATGGTTTTGGTTCCGATGGTTACGGTGGAGGGATGTCGAATTTCAAGTCCAGTCCGACCATCGTGAACTGTCATTTCATCGGCAACCATTCAGGGGAGAATGTTGGTGGTATTGGTGGGGGGCTTCTGAATTTCAGACGAAGCACGCCGATCATCGAGCGATGTTCATTCATCGGAAATACCGCAGAATTTGCGGGTGGTGGGGTTGCGAACGACGAGGATTCTCCTGCGATCTACCGAGACTGCACGTTCACGGAAAATTCCGCTGGCCGCGGCGGTGGGATATTCAACTTTCGTGACAGCAGCGCGGAACTGAATGGTTGTACGATCACGAACAACTCCGCTCTCGATGGCATCGGCGGCGGGATATACAGCAACAGCAGCTCTGTCACCCTCAACGAAACCACGGTCTGTGGAAACGCTCCCGACCAAATCCAGGGCTCATGGGAGGATCTCGGAGGTAACACCGTGAGTGCTGACTGCCCGGTGCAGTGTGCCGCAGACTTCAATGACGACGGGCGTGTCGATGGTGCCGATTTCGGATTTCTGCTGGCCTCCTGGGGTATTTGCTCGGGATGCCAGACGGATCTCAATGGTGATGGTGTCGTCAGTGGAGCGGACCTTGGTGAGCTCCTGGCCATGTGGGGGCCATGTTCCTGAGTGGACGATTTCAGGTGCGCTCCCCCGGCTTGTCTCAAAGCCGGGGGCAGCCCCTGAGTCCCGGCGGTCCTGCCTCGAGGGAATGTTTCCCGCAAACTCAAGCTGAACTCCTCTCCTGAACCCTGCAAGGGTGGGGCGGGTGCCGTTACACTTCCTGTTCGATGGAACGGACCCGAGGACTCGATCGCTTTCTCTTCACCCTGGTACTGGCAATACTGGCGGTGGTCCTCATTTGGCCGATCTGGCTGACGGTGCGCGGCGCGTTCCTTCTGGACCCACTGGTCTCCGACGGCGGCTTCACCCTCTACCACGTGCTCGATGTCTTCCGAGACCCCTTGCTGCGCCTGGGGCTGATGAACGCGTTCGCGATCGCGACCTGCACCACGATCCTGTCGATCTTCATCGCGGCCCCCATGGCCTGGTTGGTGGCTCGATACGACTTCTTCATGAAGGGGCTGCTGTCAGCGTTTCTGCTGGTGCCCTTGATCATTCCGCCGTTCGTGGGGGCGATCGGCATGGAGCATCTGCTGGGTCGCTACGGCTCGCTCAACATGTTGCTGCTCGACATCGGCATGATCGCCGATCCGATCGACTTTCTGGGTGATGGGGGGTTCTGGGGCATCGTCCTCATCGAGTCGCTCCATCTGTATCCGATCATCTACCTGAACATCGTGGCGTCACTGGCCAACCTCGACCCGGCGCTTGATGAAGCGGCCCGCAACGTCGGGGCCGGCCCGTTCCGCCGCATGATGAAGATCACGCTGCCCTTGATCCGCTCCGGCATCTTCGCCGGCTCGACCATCGTCTTCATCTGGAGTTTCACCGAACTCGGCACGCCCTTGATGTTCGAGTTCGAGACCGTGACGCCGGTCCAGATCTTCCACGGCATCCAGGAGATGGAAGCGTCCAGTCGGCCCTATGCGCTGACGGCGGTGATGCTGATCTCGGTCGCGCTCTTCTATCTGCTGGGGCGCTCGGTCTTCGGTGGTCGTGGCTACGCCATGTACAGCAAGGCCTCGCGGGCGGCCACGTCCCATCGGCTCACCGGTTGGATGGGCGCGCTTGCCATCGGCTCGATTCTTTCCGTGATTCTGGTGGCCTCGCTGCCGCACATCAGCGTGATCCTGACCAGCCTGACCGTGGAAGGGCAGTGGTATCAGAGCATTCTGCCGCGAGCCTTCACGGGTGAGCATTTCAAGCAGGCCCTGGGCCATCCGCTTGCGGTTGGTTCGATTCGAACCAGTCTGATTCTGGCTTCGGTGGCCATGGTCGTCGACATCATCTTCGGGGTCGTGATCGCCCGGCTTCTGGTGCGCACGAAGTTGCGTGGGCGCTGGCTGCTCGATGCGCTCGTCATGTTACCCCTTGCCGTTCCTGGCCTTGTGATGGCGTTCGGCTATGTCGCGATGTCCTTGCGGTGGCCATTTTCCGGCTCGATGCCCGGCTGGCTGGGAACGCCTCTTTCGGCGATCGGGCTTGGTGAAACCAACGTCTTCCTCTGGCTGAACGACGGTCCGCTGCATGCCTGGGCGAACATCCTCGGGTCGACCCCCAACCCCATTCCGCTCCTGATCGTGGCCTATGCGGTCCGCCGACTTCCGTACGTGGTCCGTTCCGCGGTGGCCGGTCTGGAGCAGACTCCTGTGGAACTCGAAGAAGCTGCCGCCAACCTTGGTGCCGGCTGGTGGCGTCGAACCCACAAGATCGTCTTCCCGCTGATCGCGGCCAACCTGCTGGCGGGTGGCTTGCTTGCCTTCAGCTTCGCCATGCTCGAGGTCTCAGACAGTCTGATTCTCGCTCAGCGTGAGGCTGATTACCCGATCACCAAGGCGATCTACGTGCTCTATCAGCGTCTTGGTGACGGGCAGTACCTCGCCAGCGCCATGGGTGTCTGGGCAATGATGCTGCTCGCGGCCACTCTGATCGGCAGCTCGCTTCTCATGGGCAAGAAGATGGGTGCGATCTTCCGTGTCTGAGCGGATTAAGAGCACCTGAAGCACCCTCCGACCCCCTATACTGGTGAACGTACTTCGTAGAGAACCCGGACCCCTCACCGCAGGGGTGCCAAGGACCGCGCCCCATGCCCTACAGCCTCGAGCCTGATTCAGGCTTCGACCTCGATGTCGAGTCAACCGAATACCTCAAGGATCACGTGAAGAGTCCGGATCGCTGGATCCTCAATTTCGGCCCCCAGCATCCCGCCACCCATACCACGCTGCGCCTCGTACTCGAGCTTGATGGCGAACGCGTGGCTCGCTGCACGCCCCACATCGGCTACCTGCACTCAGGGTTCGAGAAGCTCGGCGAGCACCACGATTACAACCAGTACGTCTGCACCGTCAGCCGCATGGATTATGTGAGTCCGATCTGCAACGACATCGCCTGGCATCATGCCGTCGAGCGGCTGTTCGGCATCGAACTCACGCCCCGCGCGAAGGTCCTTCGCACCATCATGTGTGAAATCGGCCGCATTCAGAACCACTTGCTGTGCGCCGGTGCCGCCGCGCTCGACCTGGGAGCCTTCACCGGGTTCCTCTATGGTTTCAACGAACGCGAATTCATCTACGACATCCTCGAATACGTTTCGGGACAGCGCTACCACCCCGACTGGACCCGAGTGGGTGGCGCCTGGCGCGACCTTCCCGATGAAGAGGTGTTCAAGCGCATGGTGAAGAGCCTGATGCACGAGCGACTTCCCCGTGCGATCAAGGACCTCGAGACCCTGCTGAATCGAAACCGCATCTTCATGGACCGCCTGAAGGGCGTGGGAACCATCAATGCGACCGATGCGATCGCCTGGAGCATCACCGGACCAAACGCCCGTGCCGCCGGCGTGCGTCGTGATGTCCGCAAGGACCAGCCGTACCTGTGCTACGCGGACAACTGGGACGGCGAAGGCGCCGAGGCCGTGAAGTTCAGCGTGCCCGTCTCCTCCGATGGCGACTGTTTCAGTCGATATCTGGTTCGCGTCGAGGAGATCAAGCAGTCGATCAAGATCATCGAGCAGCTGATCGACCGGATTCCATCCGGCCCGCTCAACGTGGTCGACGACGCCAAGGCGACCGTGCCCCAGAGCGGCGATGTCTACGGCTCGATCGAAGGCGTCATCCAGCTCTTCGAACTCAAGATGAACAACCGTGGCTGGGACACGCCGATCGGCGAGGTCTACGACAGCATCGAAAGCCCCAATGGCGAACTGGGCTTCTACGTCGTCTCCGACGGTGGGCGATGCGCCTGGCGCGCCGCGACCCGTCCGCCATGCTTCATCAACTATCAGGTCTTCGCCAAGTTGACCGAAGGCCATCAAGTGGCGGACGTTCCCGCCATCCTTGGTTCCCTCAACATCATCGCCGCCGAACTCGATCGCTGAACCCCCTCCGAGCATAGACATGTCCTGGAAAGCCAAGCCATCCTCAACGACCGAACCCGCCTCACTCGACGGGCTCGCGCACGAAGACCTCAAGCATCAGGGGCCCTGGTGCACCGATGCCATGAAACAGACCTGGACCAAGCTGGTGCTGCCGAAGTACGCGACCAAGCATGGCGGGTTGATGCCGATC
>CASICI010000023.1 GCA_949373145.1 uncultured Phycisphaerales bacterium | reverse complement strand
TTGGAGTCAAGCAGGTATCGGCCGAACATGGCACCACCAGCGAGGAACGCAACGGCTGCGGCACCCGCGAACCATGCTTTCTTTCCATCCCACATCTGCTGCCTCAGCACCGAGATCGGGGCGAGATTGACATCGATGTCGGACCCGCCGACCTCTTGAAGTGCGAGGCCGTAGGCCGTCCAGAGGTTCACGGTCCCGGTCGCGAAGGCCGCGGCTTCGGGGCCCTCGACTCTGATTTTCTGAAGTTCATCCAGCCGCACGACGTCCTTCTGCAGCTGCGTCCCGAGGAATCGACGAAGTCCGGGAATCTTGAAGGTCGAGCCCACACCGATCATGGTGTCGAGCGTGGCCGCGGTCTTGTAGTAGTCGAGTGATCTCTGCACGCTCTCCAGCAGCTCGGTGAAGATGGGACGCATCGCCTGCATGACCTGCTTGGCGTACTTCCCGGTCGCACCCTCCTGCTTGAGGCGTTCGGCCTTGGCGTAGGAGATCTTGAAGGCTTCGGAGATCGCCATCGTGAAGTTGTGTCCACCGACGGGCAGTCGACGGAACCAGCAACGCCCGGCTTCGGCGACGATCAGGTCACTGTGCCTGGTGGCGATGTCGAGAATCACGACGGGGTTCGAACTTTCGTTCAATCCGAGGTCGAAAGCCACTGCGTTGTACAGGGCGAGAGGACTGATGGTGACGACGTCCGGCTCGATGCCGAGTTCGCCATACAGACCGAGTCGATCGTCGAGGACACTTCGCTGCAAGGCGAAAATGCCGACTTCGACTTCGGGGGAATCCTGATTCTGGAAGGTCTTGTAATCCCATTCGACCTCGTTGATCGGGAAGGGGATCTGCTGTTCCGCTTCGAACCGAACGAGGTTCGGAGTCTGCTTCGGTTCGTGAGGCGGCAGACGAGTGAAGGCACTGAAGGCGACGTTGCCGGGAACGGAGATCGCCACCCGAGTCTTGTCGACGGCCTTCTGTGACACGAACTGGCCCAGACTGATGCGCACGATCTCGTCGGCATCGACATCAGGGGCCGAAAGGACCTTGCTGTGGGGAATGATCGCGAAGTCGGTGATCTTGACTCCGGATCCTTGTCTCTCGAGTCGAACAGCCTTGACCGCGAACGATCCGACTTCGACTCCCCAGGCACTTTTCGCAGTGGACATGCGTCGTATTCTCGCCTTCTGGACTCTGCTTGAATGAAGGAACCACGGGGACCTTCTTGAAAGGATGACTATATCAGCAAATTGAAGGCCTTTCGGAGCATGCGCCAAGACCTCTGGAACACCCAAAGGATTCGAAAGAAACCTTCGTGATGTTGCAGCAAACTCACCCTTGCTGAGAAGGGAGGAAAGAAGCTACCCTATACGCAAGAAAGTCGGCGGCAGAGGCGAAGAGCCCTCTGCCGGCCACGAGCCCACCATGCACGATCAGAACGACACACCAGCAGAACGTCCGGAAACACCCCAGAGCGAGCAAGGCGCCCAGATGGAGTCGCCCAAGCCGGCCCCGTCGCCAGCCCCTGAGACCCCCTCGCCTGTGCAGGAAAAAGCGAAACCCTCGATCGAGCAGTCACTCGACGACGAGATCGCTGCTGCGCTGGGGGATATGAGCCTTGATCAGATCATGGACGAGGAAGACCGTGCCAAGAGCACGGTTCAAATCACAAGCGACGGGCGCCGCACCAGAAACGGCATGATCGTGGCCATCCAGGACAAGGATGTCATGATCGAATTCGGGCCGAAATCACAGGGAATCTGCCCGGCTCAACAATTCATGGCTCTGAACGACGCACTCCCAGAGGTCGGATCCAAGCATGATTTCGTGGTCGAACGATTCGATCCCTTCGACGGCTTGCTCGTGGTCTCCCTGCCTGGAGCCGTCCAGAAGGCTGACTGGGGCACCCTTGAGGTCGGTCAGATCATCGAGGCACGTTGCGTGGGTGTGAATCGGGGCGGCCTCGAAATGGAAGTCGACAAACACAAAGGCTTCATGCCTGCCGGGCAGGTCGAAATTCGGCACGTCGATGATATTTCAACGTTCATCGGGGAGAAGTTCTCCTGCAAGATCATCGAGCTCAAGAAGGCCAAGAATCGACTGGTTCTGAGCCGCAAGGCCGTTCTGATGGTCGAACGAGAAGGCCAGAAGAAGGCGACTCTCGAAGAACTTGCCGTGGGACAGGTCAAGACGGTGACGATCACTTCGATTCAACCCTATGGCGCCTTTGCGGACCTGGGCGGGGTCGATGGCTTGATTCACATCTCTGACATCTCACACGAGCGCATCAAGAACCCCGGGGATGTCCTCAAGGTGGGCGAGACGATGCAAGTCGAGGTTCTGAAGATAGATACGTCAGGCGACCAGGTCAAAATCGGGCTGGGTCGCAAGCAAGTCATGTCAGATCCGACCGCCGAAGTTCTTCAGGAACTCACTGAAGGGTCTGAAACGACGGGCCGCGTCAAGAAAATCATGGACTTCGGAGCCTTCATTGAACTGGCGCCAGGGGTTGAAGGCCTCGTCCACATCTCCCAAGTCTCCCACGAACGTGTGGAAAGCGTGGCTCATGCGCTGAAAAAGGATGAAATCGTCCAGGTGAAGATCCTTTCGATCGATCCGGGTCGAAATCGCATCAGTCTTTCGATCAAAGCCATGACGGAAGCGCCTGCACGAAGTTCCGACGGCAACAGTGGCCGCTCTGGCGGCAAACGTGGCCGAGGGCGAGGCGAGGCGATCGACATGACTCCACGAGAGGATGATCCTGCCATGCGCAAGCTCAAGGCTCGATTCTCCTCCAATGATCTCAAGGGTGGCCTTGGCTGAGGCAGCCCTGAGAGATCAGGACGAGGCGAACAACTGAGAAAAGGTCTCCAGGGTCTCCTGTGCGATCGGCTTTCCCGTGACCAGATTTCGTTCATGGGTGGTCGCGCACTGTGCTTGAGGAATTCGAGTCAGGGTGAAAGCCTCACCATCGGACTCGAACCGCACGGATTCAAATCGCCCCACCGGCCCAACCACCGATGACGCCGACACCTCCTTGACGCCGACGCTTTCAAGCTGCTCGAAAAGCCCTTGAAAAGTACGGCCTTCCAGAACTCGCACGTGCACCTCGAGTGGGCCGACGACCACGCCTTGGGCGAGCAAGCCCACCACCAGAATCTCCGCAGGCTCGAGAACGAAACGGACGAACTCGAGAACCTCGACGATCCTCACAACCCGCCCTCGACGAGCAAGACACGCCCCTTCGGCCCCGAGCCGGACCTCTTCGAGGGCTTCCAGATGCCGCCTGACACGTGCCTGTGAAGGCATCGCATCGCGCACGGAGACGCCCAGGATCCTCCGGGCGGCGACGAACGCCCCGTTCCAATCGAGCGTGGAATCCTCGAAAAGACACCGTGCGACCGCGCGAGCAAGTGCATCGTCAGGCCCATCGTGATGATCGTTTCTTCGGGTCATGATCGCTCCTGAATCAGTGCACGGCATTCGAGATCTGATTCCAAGGTGGCGCTCGAAGCCCCCGAGGTCAACAGGAAATCAGCCGCAGGCTTGCACTTCGGACCAAGGAACGCGAACCTATGGCAACGAAACACCCCGCAGAAAGGATGCTGGCCGGTGTACTCAACCACAGACGACACGTCCCATCAGAGCGATCGAAGAGCTTTGAGCAAAGCCATTCTCCTGGTCCTTGGAGTGGTGATCTCCGCGCTTCAGCCACCACGATTGCTGCTTGGCATTCTCGCCATCGCCTGCATCGCGGTCGGAGGCTCCCTGATCGATGCGGTCTCGAGTTCGCAGTGGATCTCGAACCAGAGCGGGCTGAGCCTGAGCGAAGAGACGTTCGATCAGGCTGAATTCGACGAAGCTCTGAAAGAACTTCAGACGTTTCGCACGAAAAGACTCGCCGAGACCGAGGATCCGCAGAAGCGTGAAGCGCTCGAGGCATTCTATGGCTCCAAGATCGAAGAGCTCATGCCGACCAGACGCGTGGGGCCATTCGAAGCCGGCGCACTGGCGACCGGCGAAGCCTTGAGCCTTGGTGTGGCGCTGGTCGTGGACGGTTCACCGCTGAAGGCGTTCAAGGCGTTGAAGATCATTCTGTTCGAGATCCCCGCCACACTCTGGCGCGGAGATCCGATGATGACCTCACTGCTCGCGCTCATGATCGGATTTTTCTTCGCACTGTTCGGAGGAGCCATCGCACGACTGGACGCCCTCGATACCGGACTCGGAAGAAAACCGACGGCGTGGGATGGCCTTGAATTCGCGTGGGCGAACATCGGTCGACTCATCGGCGCGGTCCTGCTTCCACTCGTGATCGTGGTCTTCCTTGCAGGCCTGCTCGCCGTGGTCGGAATCCCCTTCAATCTTCCCGTTCTTGATGTGGTCGGCGCCATTCTCTACGTCATTCCCATGGCGCTCGCACTCATCTGCGCGATTCTGCTTCTGGGCTACGCACTCCTTGCTCCGGTCCTTCTGGGTTCGGTGGCGGTGGAACGCGCCGACGCGGGAGAAGCCATTCAAGGTGCCTGGGGGTCGCTCTTCGCGAAGCCCGGTCACTTCCTGCTGCTTCTGGTGATCGCGACGCTCGCTTTCGCGGTGTCACTCGCAGTGGTCGATTCGGTGGTGGTGCTGACGATGGATCTCGCAGCGGCCAGCTGGGGCGGCTTCTACGAGGGCGAAGCCACGAGAATGGCCGGTGGTTTCAAACGCCTCGACTTCACGTTCCAAACCCCTGACGGAGTGACGGCGGGAACCGCCAGTGCCGCGGATGCCTTCATCGGCTTCTGGGAGACCGTGCTCGTCGCGGCGGTGTTGGGATACATCTTCAGTTGGACGGCATCGGTCGGCACCCGGCTGTTCCTGGGCATGCGACTGATCGCGGATCGTCAATCACCTTCGGTGATCTGGCAGCCTGGTGCCATCGGCGGCACCACCATTCGATCGAACGAACGTCCTGAAGAGGGGTTCGAATCCGATGACCAGTACACCAGGGGCGCCAGAGTCGGCTCCAGAACCGAAGATCGGCCGGACACCGACCAGGCGTGACCCGATCGTGCGCAGCCATAGAATCCAGTGGTTTCTGCCAAGTGAAGGCTTGTCGGGAGCGAGATTCATGGCACCATGACTCCATGGCAGGTGAGACGGAAGAACCGAACAAGACGGCCACGCGACCGGGACTGTTGACCCCGGTCTGCATGGGATGCGGCGAGGCCTGCCTCCCCCACCGCCAACCCGATGGAACCTGTCACCACTGCGGAACGAGTTTCAGGGATCGCCCTCCGAGCAGCTACGCCTCGATGGAGGGTTTTCTCGAATTCTGGCCGACCCAGGTGCCTGATGGAGAAGGCTGTCCCGAGCGGACACTGGAGAGTCGGACCCTCGAGCGATGGCTTGCGTTCTCCTTTTCCACGGGGGTGATTCTCCTTGGATTGCTGGCGATGCTCCGGACCTGAACGCATGCTGCTCCTGTTATCGTGTCTCATCCACGAGACACCCCACGACGACAGGAGCTTCAGACATGGCCGACACCACGACCTCGTATTCAGACGTGATGGAACAGATCGAACGAGACTTCGAAGGAAGCGTCGAACGGCTTGGTGACTTTCTGAAACTGAAGAGCATCAGCACGGATCCCGCGCATGACGACGACACCGCACGATGCGCCGAATTCGCGGCGCAGATGCTGCGAGACATGGGCTTCGAAGCCGAGGCGATCCAGACTCCGGGGCATCCGATGGTCGTGGCCGAACATCCCGGGGCGAACCCCGACGCACCATGCGTTCTCTACTACGGACATTACGACGTGCAACCGGCCGATCCCATCGAGCTGTGGGACCACGAAGCCTTCGACCCCATCGTGATCGAAGGCGAACATGGTCCCAGGATCGTGGCACGAGGCGCGGTCGACGACAAGGGACAGGTCATGACTTTCTTGGAAGCCTTTCGTGCCTTCAAGGAGACGCGGGGCGAACTCCCCTGCCGAGTCAAGGTGATTCTCGAAGGCGAAGAGGAGTCGGGAAGCCCCAGCCTCGACCCGTTTCTCGAATCGAATCGTGAGCGACTGTCCGCGGACATCTGCATGGTCTCGGACACCGGCATGTGGAACATCGAGACACCGGCGATCACCACCATGCTTCGTGGGATGGTGTACGTCGAAGTCACCGTTCATGGTCCCAGCAGCGACCTTCACTCGGGCATGTACGGCGGTGCGGTGGTCAATCCGATCAACGAGCTGGCACGCCTGATCGGCATGATCCACGACGAACACGGACGGGTGACCTTCCCCGGGTTCTACGACGGCGTCGCCCCCCTCGACCCCGAGGTCAAGGCCCAATGGGACGGACTCGGCTTCGACGAAGCAGGATTCCTCGGCGCCATCGGTCTCAAGGAAGGCAAAGGCGAAGACGGCTACAACGCACTCGAACGAACCTGGTGCCGACCGACGTGTGATGCCAACGGCATCTTCGGTGGCTACACCGGGAAGGGTGCGAAGACCGTGATCGCGGCACATGCCAGTGCGAAACTGTCCTGTCGCCTGGTCGCGGGACAGGATCCCGACTCGGTGCTGAACAGCATTCGAGCGTTCTTCGAACACAATGCCCATGCGGATTGCAGAGTCGAACTCGAATCACACGGATGCAATCCATCGATTGCGGTTCCCACCGATTCGAAGTGGCTGGTCACGGCGAGAAGCGCCTTGACCGAAGTCTTCGGACGAGATGCTCTGCTCATCGGGACCGGTGGCAGCATTCCGGCGGTCGGTTCGATCGGAGCGATCCTGGGCATCGATTCACTGCTGGTCGGATTCGGACTTGACGATGACAACGTCCATGCGCCGAACGAGAAGTTCGAACTGACCTGTCTGCGCAACGGCATTCGTTCCCACGCTGCGATGCTGGAAGCATTCGGAGCGCTGGCTGGTCACTGAGGGCGGCCGGTGCGGGTTCGTTCCGATTCCTCGATGCGAACGCGCTCCTCCAGTTCACGGAGGCGGCCTTGTCGTTCGAGCACGTCGGCGACCTGCCTGAGACAGAAGAAGCAGACGCCCAGGATGAAGACACCAAGTGCGATCTGAAGCACGATCGGGTCGATGGATGGCGCGAAGGATCCCATGAACGGTTCTTCGGACGAATTTCCGGCGAACTTGAGCGATCTCACGATGGAAACTCATGGACGTCCGGTTTCAGTACACTGAAGATGATGACACTCCTTCGGCGAATCACCACCAGTACGAGCCTGAAATGCGCTTCGGGTCTCCGAAGCATTCTGGCCACGCTCATGCTTCTGATGGTGCTGGCAAGCCCGGCCTTCTCCCAGCAAGCCGGCACATCCGACTCAGACATCACGATCGCACTTGAAAGCATGGGAATCGAAGGCTCGTTCAGACCGGGTGGGTATGTTCCGGTCAGACTCGAGATTCGAAATCGTCTCGAGAAACCCACCCCCGTTCAGATCGTCTTCGAAGTGCTGAACAACGACGGAGACATCGAGCAATACAGCCGCGCCGCCGTGCTCTCTCCCGGGCAGCCGACGTTGAAATGGCTCTATCCGGTCTTGCCGCCGTCGTCTGCCGTGAGCCAGCTCGTTCGTAAGGCATTCACCGTCCGCGTCTACGAAGACGACGATGGTGACTTCGGACGTGAACTCGCAAGTTGGATGGTCGATGCGACCGGTGCGAATCGCCCGGGCCAGCCGGTTGAAATGACCGAGGACCTGCTGGTGATCGTCGGTGACGGCTCGCTTGGATTGAATGCCTACGAAGGCATGAACAATGCCAAGTTCCCTCTGCCCTCGCTCAACCAGCGAACCGTGGTGGTCAACACGACACCGCAAGGACTGCCTGATGACCCGAGGGGCTATCTCGGGATCGACGTCATGGTCTGGTCCGATGCGGATCCGGCGGACCTCGGGCTCGAGACGGCTCGCGCACTGAGGACCTGGATCGAAGGAGGCGGTCGCCTCATCATCGTGCTGGGAGAGAATTCGGAACTCTGGGGACTGGGTGGCCCTGCCCGATCCGCATTGTCAGAGCTTCTTCCAGACACCGCACCGAGGCAGTTGAGGGATGTTCCGGTCAAGGACGTGCTTCAGGTTCTGAGTAAATCGGACCAGCTGCGCAATCCCACGGCCACGATGTCGCTTCGACTCTTCGATGAGACCACGCTCGACCCGCCCTGGACCCCCTTTGCGGCGCTTCCCGCACCACGCACGTTGGACGGCAGCAAACGTGAAGACGGATCGAATGGCCTGACCGGTGGGTTGTATGCGGTCCAACGCCGTCTGGATTTCGGATGGATCGTGCTGTGCGGCATCGATGCCAATGCGATCCAACGCCGTCAACTGCAGGCCGATGGCCTGCCGCAGGCGGATGTCTTCTGGAACAGATTGCTGGGCCGGCGAGGAGCCCTCCCCACCAGCAACCAGTTGAAAGCCTACGAAACCAGCAAGCAGCTGCGAACGCAGAGTGGCACCTTCAACATGGGGACGGGAGAGCTGGTTCAGCAACTCAGTTCATTGAAGATCGGTGGAGGGACGGCCGGCACCTGGACCATCTTCGTGCTGGGGCTGTTCATCCTCTACGGCGCACTGGCTGGCCCGCTCAGCTACTACTACCTGAGGCGTAAGGGACAGGTGCGGTATTCATGGCTGGCCTTCGCCGGCATCGCCGTCGTGTTCACGGTGATCGCCCTGCTCGCTTCCACCCTGGGCCGCAGGATGATCAGCTCGGGGGCACCGGTGTCGCATCTGACGTTTCTCGACGTGATCGACGGCGAGACGACGGTGCGAGCGCAGAGCTGGTTCAGCGCGTATCTCGAGCGCTACGGCACCACCGAAGTGATGGTGGATGGCGTGGATGCTCAGCTCTCGACCTGGAGCTCGCCACCAAACGGATCCTTGGAACGCTTTCCGAACTCCGATGTCTTTCGGATCCCGAACGGAGTGACCAACCGACTGGACATTCCCTCACGAGGCACCAGTGCGCAGTTCACGACACTCTGGTCCGGTGAACTCACCGGCGACTGGATGGACATGCCCAATGATGCGGGGGGAAAGATCGTCCAATCGGTCACCACGAACAATGAAGGATCGTTCGCGCTTTCGGGCACGATCGCTCATGGACTGCCCTGGAACTTCAGCAGAATACGAATCATTCAGATCAGTCCGTTCGTGACCCCGCTTCCGAGATTCGTCTCCTTCAAGAGCGTGTCGAGGGAATCTCCCATGGCACCACTGCCCAGCCCCGGTTCCTTCAGCGCAGTCCCGCCTGATCTTTGGCAGAGTGGCAGCAGCCTTGAACTGAGCACCGCGCTGGGCGGCCGACAGCGCATCCGCAACGGCACGAACAACGGTGAGCTCTCGTTGAGAAGTGAACTGCAGAACAACTACGGCACGCAGCTGAAATCGAAAATCGATCTCGGCATGCTGGTCGACCAGGGGTGGCGCGAACACGAGGACGAGATTCTCGAGATGTACTCGTTCTACGAGATGCTTCCCCAGCGAAGTTTTCTACTGGATGAGAGCGGTATTCCCAACACCGCCGAGGGGCTTTTCAGGCGTCGCTGGCTCGCCCGGGAATCAGATTGCTCGGATTGGTTCCTTCAGCCGTGCCTGATGGTGGTCGGAGTCCTCGAGAACGTCCCCTCACCGATTCCCCTGAAGATCGACGGCGAGGCCGTCGACTCCAACGGCACCGTCGTTCTGAGATGGATCCACCCGCTTCCGGTCGACGGAGACCTCGTTCGTCCCAGCCCGCGAACAGTGCAACCCTTCGAATATCCCAAACCAGAAGTGGACGAATCCTGACGTCGCGGCGAAGATGAGAACACCATGTCCATGATTGAAACGATCAACCTCACGAAGAAGTACGGCGAACTCGTCGCGCTGGACAATCTGAACCTCAAGATCGAGTCGGGGAACTGCTACGGCTTCATCGGCCCCAACGGTGCGGGCAAGACCACCACGATCAAGATTCTGGCGACACTGCTCAAACCGACCTGGGGCGAGGCACGAGTGGATGGCAACGTGGTCGGCTATCAGAATCATCTGATCCGACCGTTGATCGGCTACGTGCCGGACTTCATGGGTGCCTACGAGGACATGCTCGTTCAGGAATACCTCGAGTTCTTCGCCGCCTGCTACGGAATCCACGGCAAGAAGCGCAAGCAGGTCGTCGATGACGTGTTGGACCTGACCGAACTGGGATACAAGCGCACGAGCGACGTCAACGGATTGAGTCGCGGAATGAAGCAGCGGCTCTCCGTGGCACGAGTTCTTCTTCATGATCCGAAGGTGCTGTTGATGGACGAACCGGCTTCGGGCCTCGACCCGAGAGCACGCATCGAGATTCGCGAACTTCTTCGCGAGCTCCACCGGATGGGCAAGACCATCATCATTTCAAGCCACATTCTCAGCGAACTCGCCGAACTGTGTGATGCCGTCGGCATCATCGAACAGGGAAAGCTGATCTTCTCGGGGGACGTCTCCGAGGCCATGAAGAAAGCGGAACTGGGCGCCAACGTCATCATCGACGTGGACTCGCGAGCCGATGAAGCCGCGGCCCTGTTGCGTGAAGTCCAGGGCGTGACCCTGGTGGAGGAAGCCGACGCCGAACTCGGCACCGTCAACCGATTGCGGGTCGTGGTCGACCCCGATGCGGGCCTCCCGGTTTCCGAGCTGGCGGCCAGACTGGTCGCTCAGGGCTTCAGAATCAACGAGCTCAGACGCGAGCAGGTCGATCTCGAAAAAGCCTTCATGAGACTCACCCGCGGGATCGTCGGCTGAACCATGTCATTGAGGGCGTTCTTGACGTACCATTCGTCCCACAGATGACTCACTGCAAGACCGCCATCATGAAGGCACGAGCCGTGCCGGGTTCGGATCAGCTTGTCTCACAGGTTCGAGACATCGCCGAGCGATACGGCAGCGTGGTCGCGGACCTCGTGTCGGAAGAGACGATTCCCACGGGGCTCGATCGACTGATCGTGATCGGTGGAGATGGCACGATCATCGGAGCCGCTCGCCAGGCCCTGGACCACGGCACGCCGATTCTCGGAGTGAATGCAGGACGTCTGGGGATTCTCGCCGACTTCGATGCCGAATCACTTGCCCGCCATGCGGACATGATCTTCGGGAGCACCCCGTTGGTTCGAGAGCATCTGGTTCTGGACATTCGAATTCTCGGCGCTGACGGAACACCGCGATTCGAATCGGTCGCGATCAACGACTGCGTGGTGACCGCAGGGCCTCCCTACCGGATGATCGAGCTCTCGCTCATGATCGATGACACCGACGGCCCCTCGATCAACGGCGACGGACTCATCATCTCGACCCCCATCGGCTCGACCGCGTACAACGTCTCGGCGGGCGGCCCGATCATCCAACCGACCGTGGATGCGCTGGTCATCTCCGCCGTGGCCCCACACTCACTGGCCTTTCGCCCGATCGTGGCGGCCTCGGACACCCGAATCCAGATCGGCGTCAAGCGAGGCAACGAGGGCACCTCACTCGTCCTGGACGGTCAAGCGACCCATCGTTTCTCGGAAGGCGAGCACCTGGTCGTCAAGAGTCACGAGAAACGAACCCAACTGATCGGCAATCCGGAATCCTCCTACTGGAACACCCTCATCGAGAAGATGCGCTGGGGTGCCCCACCAACCTACCGTGACCGCGGAACCTGATTCACACCATGATCGATCTCAAAGAACTCCGTGACTCTCCTGAACGCTTCATCGACGCGGCCAAGGCCAAGAACGTCGATGTGGACATCGCACGCCTCCGTGAAGTGGACGAACAACGACGTCACCTCATGGCCGAACAGGAAAGCCGGCGTGCCGAACAGAAACGAATCTCGAAGGAGATCGGTCCCGAAATCGGCAAGCGCAAGGGTATGCTCAAGAAGACCGAAGGCGACGAGCGAACCAGACTCGAAGCCGAGATCGCCGAGCTCGAAGCGAAACCCGCCGCACTCAAGAGCGAGATCCAGGGCTTCGACGAGAAGATCAAGGCGATCGAACCCGAGTGGCATGCGCTCTGGTTGAAGGTGCCGCAACCGGCATCGGATGACGTGCCACGAGGTACCTCCTCGGACGACAACGTCGAATTGAGTCGCTGGCACCCGGAAGACTTCGACCCCTCGAAGACATTCGCGGAACAGCGCGGCTTCTCACCGAAGACCCACATCGAACTGATCGATTCACTGGGCCTCGTCGACTTCGAACGAGGCGTGAAGATGGCCGGCTCGCGTCATTACGTCCTCGTGGGCGACGGCATGCGACTGCATCAGGCGATTCTGCGCTTCGCCTTCGACTACATGACCCAGGAAAACGGCTTCACTCC
>CASICI010000022.1 GCA_949373145.1 uncultured Phycisphaerales bacterium | reverse complement strand
GCAGCATCCGAGTTCGATGCCTTCCTCGAGCTGGCAGACGATGTTGCAGCAATTGGTGTTGTTGCAGCCGAACTGCGTGGCGAACTCACGGCCTTCGGGCACGCTGGTATCGAAGCAGGTGGCCGAGAAGGGGTCGCCGCATCCGGGTGAGATGGTGCAGAACTGATCCGCGTACAGTGAACAGGTGGTGTCCCAACGCACGCTGCAGCAGAAGGCGTCGATTTCACAGACGGTGCTGCAGCAGGCGAAGTTTCCGCAACCCGCACCCGCGTTCGCCGAGAAACAATCGGCGGTGTTCGGAAACCCGCAGAGATCGATGTCATCGGGATCCTCGATGCCGGTGTCGCAGGGGTCGTAGAGCGGACACGATTCAGCGGCGGCCTGGGCACAGCCCTGGTCCCAGCTGTTGTTGCAGCAGAAGGGGTCGACCAGGCAGACCAAGGCGCAGCAGGCCCCGTCTCGGCAGCCTGGAGTGTTGTTCTGGACGTCGCAGCGGCCACTGAGCGGATCGCCACAGTTGTCGTAGGGGCAACCGAAGAGATTGTCTTCCTGTTCGCAGAAGATCTGAAGGCAGACTTCGCCGGCGATCTCGACACAGGTGACATCCCATTCAATTTCGCAGCAGTCCTGGAACGGGAACGAGCCGTCGCCCTGTGGATCGAAAAGGCAGACGGCTTGAGCGCAGTCGTCGTTGAGGCAGCTGGGTGTTCCGTTGACCAGCAGGCAGTCGCCGGAATAGTCGGCGCAGGCGATTTCACTGGCCGTTTCCGCGCAGAAGGCGTCCCACTGGACCTCGCAGCAGAAGGGCTCCAGTTCGCAGGTCAGCGAACAGCAGATGGGGTCGTTGCACCCTCTGCCACTGTGGGCCGTGTCGCAAGGGAAGTCGGGATCGCCTTCCTTGATGGTTGCACAATCAGGCTGGCAGATCAGATCCTGGTAGACCGCGGCACTGAGGACTCGAAGGTCACCCGGGTAGGAGTCTCCGTTGATCGTGATCGGAACCAACGTCAGGACACCGTTGCCATCGACGTCGGCACAGGGCTCGTAGACGCCTCGATAGGCGAGGTCGATCAGGCGAATCAGGTCGAGTTCGTTGATGAGACCATCGGGCTGAGGAAACCCGGTGATGGGGGCCTTGTTGCCGGCGATGTCGCCGCCGATGAGCTCGAACTTTTCCAGCCCTGGCGAACCGGTATCCGGAAGGCAGGGGATCTCGAGATCGGGATCGAAGTCGAATTCATTCACGCAATCACACTGTGCGTGGGCTTGCGTGGCCAGAAGGCTTGACTGGGTCACGGCACAGATCAGGACCATGAGGGACATCAATGACAGCCCTCGAGGCAGGGCGAACCCATGTCGGTGACGTCGTTCTTTCGTGTTGACCAAGACCTGCTCCTTGCTGCTGCGTCCTGCATTCCTACGTACATCACGCCCGGGGGGTTCCCCTGTGATGCAGACTGTACGTGTCGACCTCGTGGTCTGAATCGCCCGTCGAGTCCCTTCGAGAGGCCTCGCTTGTTCCAGAAGGGCATTCTAGCCTCACCAGACCAAGTAGTGTTCTCTCAATAAGATACGATAACCTCGTCGGATGCCTGCATGATTCACTCAGAAAAGCTTTTTTCGAGCATTCCGAGGCATCTTTTTTCAGGATCCAGATGGCTTCTCGGGCACGCCCCCGAAGCGACGGGTTCTGCTGGCGTAATCGTCGATCGCCTGATTGAGGCAGCCCTCATCGAAGTCGGGCCAATTGACGTCTGAAATGTGAATTTCGGCGTACGAAATCTGCCAGAGCAGATAGTTCGAGAGGCGGCGTTCGCCTGCAGTCCTGATCAGAAGATCCGGGTCGGGAAGACCCGCCGTGTAGAGGCGGCCGGCCAGATCCTCCTCGCTGATCGAATCCGGTTCGAGGATTCCATTCTTCACGTCCTCGCACAAGCTTCTGCACGCGTCCGTGAGTTCCGCTCTCGAGCCGTAGTTGATCGCCAGGACAAGCGTCATCGTGCGGCAATGGGCGGTGGCTTCCTCGGTTCGTGCGATCTCATCCAGGACATGCTCGGGCATGTTGTCATCTCGCCCGATCCGTTTGAGTCTGATGTCGTTCTTCAAGAGGGTCGGGCGTTCCTGCACGAGATGTTCCGCGCACAGCGTCATCAGAGCGTCGACTTCGGGTTTGGGACGCTTCCAGTTTTCACTTGAGAATGAGTAGAGCGTCAGGGCCTCGAGTTCGAGGCGTCGTGCGTGTTCCACGATGCGTCGAACGCTTTCGGCACCCTGGCGATGTCCGAGGATTCTGGAGTCACCTCGTTCCTGAGCCCAGCGACCGTTTCCATCCATGATGACGGCGACATGCTTCGGCCACGATGAGCGAGGTGCGAGCGGTTCGCTGGGCGTGTTTCCACTCATGTCGGGCGTCTCCGGGCGCGAAAGATCGTCAGGTGTCATGTGTCAGACCGAAGCGACGAGCGTCTGAGTTCGTTCCGGGCCGACACTCACCAGCCTGATCGGAACCTCGAGGAAAGATTCGATGAACGACAGGTAGTTTCGTGCGTTTTCGGGAAGATCCTCCCGAGCGCCCTCGACGTCGAGCGGTCCAGTCCATCCCGGAAGCGTTTCATAGATCGGCTCGACCCCTTCGAGTCGGCCGGCATCCGGAATGAAGCGATCCGTGATCGTGCCATCGGTGAGTCGGTAGGCGGTGCAGATCCTCACTTCATCGAAATCCCAGAGGACGTCCAGAAGCATGCAGGCGATTTCATCGACACCGCAGAGCATCGAGGTGTACTTGACGGCCACGAGGTCGAGCCACCCACATCGACGGGGGCGTCCCGTCGTGGTGCCGTATTCGTTTCCGCTCTTTCTGATCTTGTCGCCGACGGCATCGGAGAGTTCCGTCGGGAAAGGGCCCGCGCCGACGCGTGTCGAATAGGCCTTCATGATTCCCACCACGTGCTCGACCGCCTTCGGGGGGAGTCCGGTTCCGGTGGGGATGCCCAGGGTGGAGCAGTTCGAACTCGTGACGAACGGGTAGGTTCCGTGATCGACATCGAGCAGGCAGGCATTCGCACCCTCGAAGAGTATGCGTTTCTCCGCCTTGACCGCATCATTGAGCAGGTAGGTGGTGTCGGTGATGTTCTCGCCGAGTCTGTCTCTCGAGCGCAGACATTCCTCGAAGATTCGTGCGGGATCCGGGCGCTCGGAAAATCCGAAGGCGTCCAGTTGTCGGGCATGGATGTCGGCGGAAAACCGGATCTTCTCCAGCAGCACGTCCTCGCCGAGCAGGAGGTCACCGGTTCTGATCGCGGGAGATCGAAGGACCTTGTCGGCATAGGCCGGGCCGATTCCTCTGCGAGTGGTTCCGATGGAATTGTCACCCGCGTCCTTCGAAAGCAATTCCTCCAGTGCGCCATCGAGCATCTTGTGATGTTCCAGCACGAGGTGGCTTCGATCGGAGATGTGGATGCGGGATTGTGCATCGATTCCTCGACTTTGAATCGAGTCGATCTCTTCGATGAGTTTCACGGGATCGACGACCACGCCGTTTCCGATCACACACTCGATGTCCGGATACAGGATCCCCGAAGGGATCAGGTGCAGTGCGTATTTCGAATCACCAACGACCACGGTATGTCCGGCGTTGGCGCCTCCGTTGTACCGGACCACCACGTCATGTCTGGCGGTCAGAAGATCGACGATCTTGCCCTTGCCTTCGTCACCCCACTGAAGTCCGACGACCGCGGTGTTTCGTGGCAGTGTCTCAGAACGGTTTTCAGCTGTCGCCATCTGGCGGACTCCTGTCGGGTCGTTTGGGCCGGCCCCGGATGTTCCGGAGGCCTCTTCAGATCCGATTATATCGGCCCATCCCGATCATGAGTCGAAACCGATCGAATCCTCCATCTCACCACTCAAGACGCTCATTCAAACGGCCGATGCCATGGATGTGAATCGACCGTTCAGGCGTTTGATTCCCGCTCAACCCCCACGGCGAAGGAGTTTTCATGTCATCACTCGACACCGACTCGATCAGGATCATTTGTCCCAATCTTGCCTGTCAGAAGCTGCTCGCAGTTCCTGAGATGGCACGCGGTGAAGTGGTCCGTTGCCGCGGCTGTGGCTCCAATATCAAGGTCCCTGCGAGTCCCTCACAGGCTCGAGAGACGATCCAGAGCGCGCAGACCCGTGTTTCCGGGGAAGCGGCCGCCTGAATCCGGGTTTCCCCGGGAGGCTTTCGGGCCCTACAGTGCCTTCACTTCGAATGGAAACGTCGTGATGAGCATCGAACTCGAACAACTCAACAGCGCCAACGGTGGAGAAGATCCCGTTTCTCTTTCACTCGATGACATCATCGGCTCCGGGTCCATCAGTGTCCGGGCGGCCTATCTGCATGTCCCGTTCTGCTTCCACAAGTGTCACTACTGCGATTTCTATTCGATCGTCGACACCCAGGATCGCCAGGAAGTCTTCGTGGAACGAATGGATCAGGATCTCAGGATGCTCGGTTCTCGATGCGAGTCGCCACTTTCCGCGGTCTTCATTGGAGGTGGCACGCCGACTCTTCTGCGTCCCGAGCTCCTTGCACGTCTGCTTGATTCCGTCGTTCGACACCTGCCGTTGGCGTCCGGCTGCGAGTGGACCGTCGAGGCCAATCCGGAAACCGTCGATGACGTCATCGCCGATGTTCTGGTGGAGGGTGGTGTGAATCGGGTGAGCGTCGGATGTCAGAGTTTTCAACCCTCGTCTCTCAGGATGCTGGAACGACATCACGAACCCCGCAACGTCTCACGTGCGGTCAAGCACATACGCAAGGCGGGGATTCACTCCATCAATCTGGATCTCATCATGGGCGTCCCGGGTTCGGTGCATGCCGAATGGTGCGATGATCTTGACCAGGCGCTGGCGCTCGATCCCGAACATCTCTCCTGTTACGGATTGCAATACGAACCCAATACGCCGCTGACTCGGAAGCTGGAGATGGGTCAGATAGAACGTCTCGATGATGAACTGGAAGCCGCGATGTACGAGCATACGGTCGCTCGTCTTCGTGATTCGGGTTTCGAACAGTACGAGATCAGCAACTGGGCCCGGCCCGGGCGTGCCTGCCGTCACAATCTCGTGTACTGGAAGAGCGAGAACTGGCTTGCCATCGGTCCCAGTGCTTCCGGGCATCTGGACGGAACGCGATTCAAGGTCACGCCTCGACTGAGTGAGTGGTTGGCATCAACCTCATCGGTTCCCGTGGTGGATGTCGAACATCTTGATGATCTGACCCGGACCGGGGAGCGGCTCATGCTTGAATTGCGATTGGTCGAAGGAATCGAGGTGGGGGAGATGAATCGTCTGCTCGATCTCTTCGATCCTGATGGTGAGCGCCGTCTCGCCGTCACGGAAGGACTTCGCGATGGACTTCTTCAGAAGCACGATGACAGAATCAAACTCACCCATGCAGGGCGGCTGCTCGCAGACTCGTTGTTGAGCCGTCTCGTCTGACGGTATCGTGCCTCACGGCACGTGACACGGTACAGTGCATTCGAATCACATCAGGGGACCTTGTGAACTACATCCGACTCATGCGACCATTTGATTGGGTGAAGAACGCCTTCGTTCTTCTGCCCATCGTGTTCTGGCTGGGCGGTGAGGGGGCCGCGGAGGGCACCTTCTCCAGCATCTGGTGGCCGGGATTCTGTGCACTTCTCGGATTCTGTCTCCTGGCCTCCGCCGTCTACAGCTTCAACGACGCCGTCGATGCCGAGAAGGATCGGCTTCATCCGATCAAGCGGTTGAGACCCGTCGCTTCGGGTGCGATCTCGCCCGCCTCCGCGATGGTCTTCGGAACCGTGCTCGGGGTGTGCGCGTTCGGACTGGCCTCTCTGGTGAGCGTCACTCTCGCCGGCATATTCGGTCTCTACGCCTTGCTCCAGCTTTGTTACAACCTCGGACTGAAGCATGTGATGCTGGTCGACGTCGTCGCGGTGGCTCTCGGATTCGTCCTTCGTTCGATCGCGGGGGCGTATGCGATCGACATCAAGCTGTCCATCTGGTTGCTGCTCTGCGTCTTCTTCCTGTGTCTCTATCTGGGATTCATCAAGCGATTCTGCGATCTGTCCTCGGCCGCGAAGGCGGGGGATTCCGATTGGAAGTCACGTGCCGGGTACGACAACCCGCTCGAGCTGAATCTTCTTCTGGGCATGAGTTTCGTGCTCAGCATCATGATGTACGTGACCTATGCGCTGAGCACCCATGCACAACAGATCTTCGGTGCGCGATCGATGGGATTCGCACTTTTGACGCCTCTGGTGTTGATCGTGATGCATCGGTTCTATCGCAATGCCAGCGAAGGTCGAAGCGACAGTCCGTTGGTCGCGATTCTGAGCGACCGGATCATTCAGCTTGGTTCGGTGCTCTTCGCGTTGGGCATACTTGCCTGCCTTTACGTCCCCGGCGTGGAGCGGGTGCTTCAGAATCTCTTCGTCAACTGATGAACCGGCTTGATCGGGGCTTCAGTTGGCCTGCATCTCACCGCGTCGGTCACCACCTGAGATCGTCGCCTTGATGTAGTCGCCGTTCATTCTGCCGATGTACTTGATCGAGATGCCCTTGGGGCAGGATGCCTGGCATTCTGCATAGTTCCGGCAACTTCCGAATCCTTCTTCGTCCATCTTTTCGACCATGTTCACGACACGGGTGTTCCGTTCAGGCTGACCCTGCGGAAGCAATGCGAGATGGCCGATCTTCGCCGACGTGAAGAGCGAGGCGGATCCGTTGGGGCAGGCTGCGACGCAGGCGCCGCAACCGATGCATGCCGAGGCATCGAGTGCATCCTCGACCACGGCGTGTTCCACCGGAATCGAGTTCGGTTCAGGCTTCGGCCCGGAGTGGACGGTCACGTATCCACCGGATTGAATCACCCGGTCCAGGGCGGATCGGTCCACCGTGAGATCCTTGACCACGTTGAAGACACCCGTGGAGAATGGTTCGACCGTGATGGTCGCGCCATCCTTGAAGTCACGAATCATGAGCTGGCAGGTCGTGCACTGGCCGGGGCCGTGGGGGAGGCCGTCGATCACGAGGCTGCAGGTTCCGCAGATGCCCTCGCGGCAGTCGCTTTCAAAGGCGATGGAGTCCTCGCCTCTGTTGTTCAGCTGTTCGTTGAGGATGTCGAGCATTTCGAGAAACGAAGCATCCACCGGGATGTCGTTCACTTCGTATCCGACGAATTCTCCGCGACTGCTTCCGCGTTCCTGACGCCAGACCCTGAGGTTGAGCGAAATCGTGGCATTGTGGCGGGGGGTTGTCTTCGCGTCCTGTTTGCTCACTTGTAGCTCCGAGTTGCGGGTTGCAGGACCTCGTAGTCCAGTTTCTCCTGATGCCGGGTCTCTTCCTTGCCTTCGCCTTCTTCGCCTTCCCATTCCCAGACCGAGACATGGCCGAAGTTGTCGTCGTTTCTCAGGACTTCACCGTCTTCCGACTGGTGCTCCTCACGGAAATGGCAGCCACAACTTTCATCACGTTCGAGGGCGTCACGGCACATCAGATGGCCGATTTCAAGGAAATCCATCAGTCGCAGACCTCGTTCGAGCGCCTGATTGATGTCTTCCGACTTGCCGGCGATGTTCACGTTGGTCGTGAACTCCTCCTGAAGGGCTTCGACATCTCGCAAGGCGCCCTTGAGGCCGGTCTCATTGCGGCTCATGCCGCAGTTGTCCCAGATCACCTTGCCGAGTCTCTTGTGAATCGAGAGTGGGGTGGAATCACCCTTCACCGACATGACTCGCTTGATGCGGTCTCGGACTTCACCCTCGATCTTCGCGAATTCAGGATGGTCGGTGCTGACCTTGTCACGGTAGAGGGGCTGCAAGCCGTCACCGATCGTCTGCGGCAGGATGAAGTAGCCGTCCGCCAGGCACTGCATGAGACTGGAGGCGCCCAGGCGATTGGCGCCGTGGTCGGAGAAGTTCGCTTCACCGATCGCGTACAGCCCCGGAATGGTCGTCTGCAGGTTGTAGTCGACCCAGAGTCCGCCCATGCAGTAGTGAACCGCGGGGTAGATTCGGAATGGATTCTGGTAGGGGGACTCGCCGGTGATCTCTTCGTACATGTCGAAGAGGTTTCCGTACTTCTCGGAGATGACGTCCTGGCCCTTTTCGGCGATGGCGTCCCGGAAGTCCAGGTAGACCGAGTATCCGGTGCTTCCCGCACCGAGGCCCTCGTCGCAGACCACCTTCGCCGCTCTCGAGGCGACGTCACGTGGCACGAGATTACCGAAGGTCGGATAGCGTTCCTCGAGGTAGTAGTAGCGCTCGGCGTCCGGAATGTCTCCGGGCGAACGCTTGTCACCCTTCTTGCGTGGGACCCAGACCCGACCGTCGTTTCGCAGCGATTCACTCATCAAGGTGAGCTTGCTCTGGTGATCACCGCTCACCGGAATGCAGGTGGGGTGGATCTGCACGAACGACGGGTTCGCGAATGCCGCGCCTCGTCGATGTGCCCGCCAGATCGCGGTGGTGTTCGAGTTCACGGCGTTGGTCGAGTTGTAGTAGACCGCACCATATCCGCCGGTTGCGAGCACGACCGCCTCGCCTGCGATCGAGTGGATGGAACCGTCCACCATGTTGCGGTAGACGATGCCACGGGCACGTCCATCGACCTTGACCAGGTCCAGCATCTCCGATTTTGGATAGAGCTTGACCTTGCCTTGATGGATCTCCTTCTCGAGTGCCTGATAGGCGCCAAGGAGGAGCTGCTGGCCGGTCTGGCCGCGGCAGTAGAAGGTGCGTTCGACGAGCACCCCACCGAAGGATCGGTTGGCCAGCATGCCACCGTACTCACGGGCGAATGGCACGCCCTGTGCCACGCACTGGTCGATGATGGCCGTCGAATTCTGTGCCAGCCGATAGACGTTGGCCTCACGAGACCGGAAGTCTCCACCCTTCTGGGTGTCGTAGAAGAGCCGATAGGTGCTGTCACCATCTTCGCGGTAGTTCTTGCAGGCGTTGATCCCGCCCTGAGCCGCGATGGAGTGTGCACGCCGGGGCGTGTCATGAAAGATGAAGACGTGGACGTTGTAGCCCTGCGCTGCGAGCGAGGACGCGGCACTGGCGCCTGCCAGTCCGGTGCCCACCACGATCACGTCGTAGGACGGTCGGTTTCTGGGGCCCACGAGCTTCGCATTCTCGAGGTGGTTGTGCCATTTGTCTTCAATGGGTCCGCTTGGGATCTTCGCGTCGAGAGTGATCATCCAAGATCTCCTGAAAGCTTGAGTTCCTGGTTGTCCGTGTCATCGATTCTGACCGAGTCCGATTCCGTGCTCTCCTCGGGGGAGGGCACGGAGTTGGTCAGCATCGCGATCGGCACGGCTGAAAATCCGACGAAGAGGACGACCGCGAGGGTCGCCGATCCCATGCGGATCAATTGGTTTCTGTCCGGTGCGTCGAGCCCGAGCGTCTGGCACATGCTCCATGCGCCGTGGTACACGTGCATGCACACCATCGCCATCATGGCGACGTAGAAGAGCGCCACCCACCAGACGTTGAAGGCGCCCCAGATGTTGCTGTAGACCGCGCCGTACTCGAATCCTCGGTGCCGGTCTTGTGAATGTCGATCCAACCGAAGGTGAATTGAGCCAGATGGACGATGATGAACACCAGAATCAACGAGCCACTCACGGCCATCCACTTCGCGGCCAGTGTGGACGCGTTTCGTCGTCTGACCTGACGAGTCGGCTGTCCTGAACGGTTTCTCTTCACGAGCTGGATGATCGTGGCGACATGCAGGACGACTGCGACGATCAGCGCGATCCTCGCGAACCAGAGGAATGTCGTGTTGCCGAGGAAATCGGCTCCGATCTCTCGAAGCATTTCGGCGTACTGGTCCAGCGCGGTGGCTCCACCGAACGCCTTGAGGTTGCCCAGCATGTGCCCGATGATGAATCCGTACATCATGAGTCCGGTGATCGCCACGACAAGTTTCTTGCCGATGGAGGTCCCGTAGAAGGTGGTGAGCCTGTTCATGTTGGGTGATTTCCTGAACGTGTCTTCTGGTCGAGGGTGAAGGTCATCGAGCGTGACTCATGGCGTTTCGATGATTCCGGGTGCGCCGCCTGCCCCGAGCGGATCGACGGCGGCATTCGGATCCATGGCGGCCTGGGCCTGTTGCTGTGCAATGACATCGGCCACTTGCACGAATCGAGTCCTCAGTTCCGTGAGAATCTGCGTCAATTCCTTGTCCTCTTCGGCGTCGAGATTGCCCTTGGTCTTCTCATCGATCGTGTCGAGAAGGTCGATCGCGAACTTGGCTCCCACGAGATCGATGACCACGCCACCGGTCTTCGGGTCCGTGTAGGCCCCAAGACCCATGATCGCCTGGGAGGCCAGAAGGCCGATCAGCCCCTTGAAATCGGCGGCAGGCAGCTCGCCGGGGGCGCCCGCGCCATCCTGGCCCTTGGCTTCCTGGAGTTCCGCTTCCTTCTGAGTGAGACGTTCCTTTTCGGCTTGGGCTTCTGCCTTCCAGTCACTGTCAACCTGAATACGGGGGGTGGAATCCTGATCGCTCATTCGAGCTCCAATCTGGGCTTGTGTGCCCGGTGTGGCACAAGGCCTGTGGATGTGACAGTATAGTCAACCAAGAGCCCCGCACGACTCAAGATTACGCTCGAGAACCTGATGAAATTCACTCGCAACGCATCCTCGCTCTTGATCTCCGCCACAGTCCTGCTGGGTGGGTGCTTCGCCGGGTCTGAATCAATTCCGGCTGACTCGCGAAATGTCGCCTTGGAGGACTTCACCACTCGATCAAGCGTCGATGGTGCCCTCGTGCTCGAGGTTCCCTCGGAGGTGACGGCGATGCCCGTCACCGTGACCCAGACCAGAACCGCCGAATTGGGAGACTCCACGGTCACCGAGACGACTCAAGAGATCATCGCCTCCGCCCCGGGTATCGGACCTGAAGTGGCGCCCATGGGTGACATCGAATTCGATGAACGGATTCGAGTGGGACGATCCTGGCCCATCGATGGCCTGGTCGGACAGATCAATGGTCGGCCCGTCTTCGCCGCCGAGTTCTTCGTGCCCATCGAGGACCGTCTGCTGAACATCGGCCGGCAGGGCACTCCCGAGCAGACTCGAACCGCGATCCTCGAGATCGTGCGGCAGCGTTTCAGCCAGTTCGTCAACAGTGAACTGGTGATCGCGGAAGCTGAATCGGACATGACCCCTCAGATGCAGGAAGGTCTTTTCGGGTGGCTGACCAATCTGAAAGAGGAAGTCACCGCGCAGCGAGGCGGCACCTCGTTCGGTGCCGAGCAGAGCCTTCTGGACGAGACCGGCATGAACATGGAGGAGTACATCGAGCAGCAGCGCAAGCTCGGACTCGCGGGTCAGTTGCTGAGACAGAAGGTCGAGCCCCGTGCGATCGTGTCCTGGAGGGACGTGGAGCAGGCGTATCAGGCGGAGATTTCAAAGTATCAACCGCCACGCAGGGTCACCATCGGCCGAATCCTGCTGCTCAATTCTCGCGACGGCATGCAGATCGAAGCGACGAAGCAGGCCTTCGCGGATGGGGACGCGTTCTCCGCCGTCGCGGCGGGAACTCGGTGTCAAGGAGGACGGCGTCTGGCGAACCTTCACGCTCGAGGAGGGGTCCATCTCGGGTATCAGCGATCTCGCGCAGAACGTCCGTGACGCACTCGAAGGCCGTTCGGATCGATGAATCCACCAGTCGCGATCGAAGGTCGGTCCTCGACCGCCTGGTATTCGATCCTCGCCTACGTGACGCCACCGTCCCGGTCCATCTTCGATTCCGACGTTCAGTTGACGATTCGAAATCGTCTTGAATCGTTCGCGTACGACTCCGAGGAATCGAACTATCTGAACTCGCTCCGCCGTCGGTGGGTGAACGACGACATCCGCAAGATGGAGATCAAGCTGATGCAGCTTGCGCTGCGCCGATACTGGCAAGGTTGAGCGACGAGTCACCTCAGGTGCCTGATGGCAGGGTCGTCGCCCGCTCAAGTCGATCAAGATCGCTTCTACTCGAATTCCCCGCCCGCGATCGACGCCCAAGTCGTTGCAGTCCACGGACGGCTCGCGCGATCCTGGACTCTCTTTCGCGCGTTCAGGGCTGCCATGGCCTGGTGTTCGCCCAGCCTGCTGGACTTCACTTCGATGACGATCAGTTCTCGTGTCCGCCGGTCCTTCATGAGCAGATCGATCTCAGAGCCACCGACGACCAGATTTCGGTGCACAGCAGCGCGGTAGCCGATGGATCTCAAGTGTCTCTCCGCGATCCGTTCGGCCTTGATGCCCTGCCTGCGGTTGTCTGTCTCCAGTGCGACGGTTCATGGCAGATCCTCCCGGCGACGCTACCGAGCTCTGCGGGACATGCCCCGACAGCGCTGCAGAAAGGACACATGTTTCGCTTCCGGTCCGAGTCGCTTCCCGCGGCTTCCGGATAGGCTGTGGCTCGATGGCCACCGCCGACACCGAGCCGAGATCCCCTCGAGTCCTTGCCGTGACGCGGAAAAAGTCGATGGCAGTGGGTTCGAGACGATGCCAAGGGCATCTGAAAAGACGCAACGCCTTCGATTCAATGTCCTGATCGGAATGGTCGGAGCTGAGTCCATTCGAGCCAAGACACGCATCGACCTCGGCTGAGGTGATGGCGCGTTGGGGCGCACCCTGCCGATGTCGGTCTCTAGCCACGTCGCTCACGAGG
>CASICI010000021.1 GCA_949373145.1 uncultured Phycisphaerales bacterium | reverse complement strand
AGAACGGACGGTATGACTTCGTCCTGCCTGCCTACGGTGCGAGCATCGAACCCCACGGGACACCCCCGCTCACGGGATGGCGCATCGTCGAGAAGGAACCCGTCCAGGACGGCATCGACCTCCTTCTCGGACACGAGACCATGGACCCTTCGGACCCTGTCTCCTTTCTGAGAGTTCGTGACGCCAGCGAGCAGGGTCTCGAGCTGAAGACGGTGGTCGAAGTCGGTTTCAAGATAGAGGATGGTCTGCTGTTCCCTTGCGATCCCTGAGAGAGGAGAATGGCGACATGGACCTGACGCCCGAAGCACGTACCAAACTGGGACCCACGCACCTCGCAGCCGACGTGTGCACGAACCTGGATGACGGTGACTCGAGGGAATGGCTGCTCGCCGATGGACTGGGTGGATATGCCTCGGGCACCATCAGCGGCACACCCACGCGTCGTTACCACGGTCTTCTCATCGATGCCTTCAGTCCTCCCGCCGATCGTCGTCTGCTTGTTCATTCGGTTCATGAGCGGGTGACCATCGACGGTGTCCGACATGAACTGGACACCAACCGCTGGGCCGATGGCGCCATCGCACCGGAGGGACATCGCCTGCTCACCTCGTTCGAACTCGAAGGCCGCACGCCGTGCTGGACCTGGTGCGTCGACGGCGTGGAGATCACCCGTCGCCTGGCATTGGACCGTGGTCTTTTCGAAGCGACCTGGACGATCTCCGAGGATCGGGACGTCGAGTTCGAATGCGTGGTGCTGGTGTCAGAACGAGGGCACCATCAACTTCTGTCTGGCGGCGCGCCACCCTCGATCGAATTGTGCCATGAACGCGCACGAATCCTGTGGCCATCGAACGACGGAGTCGACCTGCATCTGCGTTTCGATGGAACGGGCACGTTGCTGGGAGACTGGTGGCGTGGTTTTCGCCTCGCAGAAGAGACCGCACGTGGCTTCCCTGATCTGGACGATGCCTTCGCCGCATTCTCCTTCAAGACCGACACCACGCAGACTCGAACGATCAGACTGCATGCCGGTAGAGACGCGGATCGAGTCGAGGACCGGCCCGATCTCGTCGCGAAGGCGCACGCGGATGATGCGAGCTGCCTGGACCGTGCCGGTGCGGAATCATCAAGCCCGCTCCACCAGAGACTGGTGCTTGCCGCCGATCAGTTCATGGTGGAACGACACGACACCTCGGGGCATGTGGGACGAACCATCATCGCCGGCTACCCCTGGTTCACGGACTGGGGCCGAGACACGATGATCTCGTTGCCGGGACTCGCCCTCGAGACCGGCCGGATCACCGAGGCGACGGAGATCCTTCGCACCTTCGCTGCCGTCGAGCACGCGGGCCTGCTTCCGAATGTCTTCGATGAATCGGGCCGAGCCTCGATGGACAACACCGTGGACGCCCCGCTTCTCTTCATCGAAGCGATCGCACGCTGGCATGCCGTGACCGGGGACGATGAGGTTCTCCAGGAACTCTGGCCGACCATCGACTCGATTCTCACGCACTACCGAACCGGAACCGCCTACGGAATCGGGCTTGATGCGACCGATGGATTGATCCATGCCGGAGAACAGGGACTCCAACTGACCTGGATGGACGCTCGGGTCGGTGACCGGGTGATCACACCACGAATCGGCAAACCGGTCGAGATCAACGCGCTGTGGTTCAAGGCGTTGAAGAACGCAGCGAGGCTCGCCCGACGCCTGGGGCAGGACCATGCCGCCTTCGAGGCACAGGCCGAGACCACCCGCCAGGGGTTTCAAAGATTCCACAACCCGAAGACGACCTGTCTCTTCGACGTCCTGGACGGTCCGTCCGGGGATGACCCCTCGATTCGCCCCAATCAACTGTTCGCCATCGCCGAGGCACCCGATCTTCTTCCACTCGACATCGCGAGCGACGCACTCGACGTGGTGACACGAACGCTGCTGGTGCCGATGGGTCTGCGAACGCTCGATCAGGACGACCCGGCATTCATCGGTCGATACGAGGGTGGACCGGAGACACGCGACGGTGCCTACCACGAGGGAACCGCCTGGCCCTGGTTGATTGGACCATTCCTGGCGGCACAGTACGCCGTGCACGGGACTTCGGATGAACGGACCACGACGATGCTTGCGAACGTGCTGAGCCAGGCCGAACAACACCTTGGCGTCGCCGGGGTCGGAAGTGTGAGTGAGATTCTCGATGCGCTCGCGCCCAACACGCCCCGCGGATGCATCGCGCAGGCATGGAGCGTCGCAGGCCTGCTCGACATCATCGGCACTCGAACCACGAAGGACACCGCACCGTGAACCCGGAAACGAAACGACTGCAGACTTCGAAGGGCGAAGACGCTCCGTGGCGTGCGTGGGGTCCCTACCTGAGCGACCGACAATGGGGCACGGTCCGAGAGGACTATTCGGCTGACGGTTCGGCATGGGACTACTTCCCGTTCGACCATGCGCGTTCGCGTGCCTACCGCTGGAGCGAAGACGGCATCGGTGGTCTCTGCGACCGCAATCAGTTTCTCTGCCTGAGTCTCGCGCTTCACAACGGTGTCGATCCGATCATCAAGGAACGTTACTTCGGACTGACCAATTCGGAAGGCAACCACGGCGAGGACGTGAAGGAGCTCTGGTGGCACCTCGACGGCACCCCCACCGGCTCCTTCATGAAGATGCTCTACAAGTATCCCCAGGCTGCGTTTCCCTACGATCAACTTCGCGAAGAGAACGCTCGCAGAACCGCGCAGGACCCGGAGTTCGAGGTTCTCGACACCGGTGTCTTCGATGACGGACGCTACTTCGATGTGGTGATCGAACAGGCCAAGGCCGACACCGAGGACATTCTCTATCGGGTCGAGGTCTTCAACCGAGGGCCGGAACCGGCGCCGGTTCGCGTGCTGCCCCAGTTCTTCTTTCGAAACACCTGGTCGTGGGATGACGAGGCGCCACGCCCGAGTGCCAGGGCCGGCGACACCCCGGGCAGGGTCGTCTTCGACCACCCCACGCTCGGCACGATGCATGGCGCGTTCGAAGAAGGCGCGGACCTCCTCTGGTGCGAAAACGACACCAACGGCGAGCGTCTCTTCAACGAACCACGCGATGGCGCCACCTACAAGGACGGGATCAACGACTACGTGGTCGGAGGTGATGCCGATGCGATCAGACACGACGACACCGGAACCAAGGTCGCCGGTGACCACGCCGCCACCCTCGCACCGGGCGAGTCGATGGTCATTCGCGTGCGTCTGGCCCGCACACTGCCGGCCGAGGCCTTCGCCGACTTCGAAGCGATCATGACCCGCTGTCGTGACGAGGCGGACACGTTCTACGACGACCTTCAGTCACACGTCGGCGATCCCGACCAACGTCTGGTGCAACGTCAGGCCTGGGCCGGAATGATCTGGAGCAAGCAGTACTACGGCTACAACGTGGAACAGTGGCTCGAAGGCGATCCCGCGCAACCCACGCCCCCGGAAAGCCGGCAGCAGGGACGAAACGCCCACTGGACCCACTTCGATGCGCACGACATCATCTCGATGCCCGACACCTGGGAATATCCGTGGTTCGCCTCCTGGGATCTGGCCTTTCACACCGTCACCTTCGCCTCGATCGATTCCGACTTCGCGAAACAGCAGTTGATCCTGTTCACGGAAGACCGGTACATGCACCCCAACGGTGCGATCCCCGCGTATGAATGGAAGTTCGACGACGTCAATCCTCCGGTGCACGCCTGGGCGACCTGGCGAGTCTTCAAGATGGACGCGAGACGCCACGGCACACCGGACTTCGAGTTCCTGGAACGCGTCTTCCACCGACTGCTCATGAACTTCACCTGGTGGGTCAATCGCAAGGACGAGGGCGGTCGCAACATCTTCGAAGGCGGCTTCCTCGGACTCGACAACATCGGCATCTTCGATCGCTCGTCGGCGCTTCCCGGTGGCGGCACCCTCGAGCAGGCCGACGGGACCAGCTGGATGGCGATGTTCTCGCTGACGATGATGCGCATCTCGATCGAGTTGGCGACGCGAAACCCGGTCTACCAGGACATGGCGGTGAAGTTCCTCGAACACTTCCTCGAGATCGCCCTTGCCATGACCGCGATGGGCGGAGGTGAGGACGGCCTGTGGGATGAGAACGACGAGTTCTACTACGACCAGCTTCTCCTTCCCGACGGCCGACGTATTCCGATGCGGATCCAGTCGATCGTGGGGTTGATCCCGCTGTTCGCGGTCGAAGTCCTCGAACCCGAGACCCTCGAAAAGCTTCCGCAGTTCGCGGAGCACCTCGACCGCACCTTTGAAAAGCGCCCCGAGCTCTACGACCTCGTCTCGCACTGGAAGGAGCCCGGTCGCGGAGAACGACGACTGTTCTCACTGCTCAGAGGCCACCGGATGAAGTGTCTCTTCAAGCGCATGCTGGATGAAGATGGTTTCCTCTCGCCACATGGGATCCGCAGTCTTTCGAAGTTCCACCAGGACCACCCGTACGCGATCGAGATCGAGGGCACCCGCTACACCATCGACTACGAACCCGCGGAATCCCACACCACCCTCTTCGGCGGCAACAGCAACTGGCGAGGACCGATCTGGTTCCCGATCAACTTCCTGCTGCTTGAAGCGATGCAACGGTTCCACCACTACTACGGCGATGACTTCAAGATCGAATGCCCCGTGGCGTGCGAAGGAGACGGTCACGATCTGGGACGCCAGCCTGATGGTCGCCGAGCGACTGACCTCTCTCTTCAAGAAGGATGCCAAGGGACACCGGGCCTTCCACGGAGCCGACTGGCGCATGGCCAAGGACCCTCATTTCAACGACCTGGTCAACCATTTCGAGTTCTTCGATGGCGATGACGGACGCGGGTGCGGTGCGTCCCATCAGACCGGTTGGACGGGCTTGATCGCGAAAATGATCGAGCGCATGCACGCGGGTGATCCGCCTTCCAAAAACGATGACACCATGCACCAGAATGGTTGATAGAATCCAACCACCAGGTGGGGTGGCTGAGCGGTTGAAGGCACCGGTCTTGAAAACCGGCGGACCCGTCAGGGTCTCGCGAGTTCGAATCTCGCCCCCACCGTTTTCACTCTGAAGACGTCCAAGTGTCCCCTCCCGCGTGCACCAGCACTGCGGGAGGGCGTTTGGTTTTGAGAGACACATTGAAAGTCCAAAAAAAGACACCGCTGCTGCGATTGCTTTCCGGAAAAACGGTTTTTAAGCAAAATAAATGGGCAGAAATGGCTCACATATGCAAAATATATGAAGGGATATGATCTTGTTGTATACTTGTCCTCAACGAACTTCATCCCCAAGGGCGCCGTCGCGATTCGTCGCGTGCGGTGCCTTTTTTTCTGCCCACAGATCTGCCCCGGCCACTGTGCGGCGTGAGGTCGTGCTGCCGATAACCGATGCCTCAAAGGACCTCCAGGGGTCCACTCAAATCACCGAGTCATGTTCGAACGTTCGCTGGGACCGAAAACCTGCCCTTGCGATCAATCCCTGCGACAAAGGGGCACCCCCACTTGCCCGATTCACAGGACGTGGTACGATTCCCCTCCCTCCTCGGAGGACAACACCTCCGCGGGTGTAGCTCAGTGGTAGAGCGTCACGTTGCCAACGTGAATGTCGGGCGTTCGAATCGCCTCACCCGCTTTGAAGAAACCGCCCTTGGCCGATGCCGAGGGCGGTGTTCATTTACACGCGCACGTGAAAGCCCATCCGACCCGCACGAAGCGCGATTCACCCGGCGGTTTTTTCCTCGAGCCCGTTTAACGTGTCTTTGAGTTCCCTGATTTTGGAGTCGAGATTCTGCGAGATCGTGTCGAACAGGCTGTCTCCCTGCTCCTGGTAATCGTTGTAAAGCCCGTATGCATCCCCTGTTTTCAGCGATTTGATTTCTTCACGTATGGCCTGCATCCGGTCTTGGGCCGATGCAATCATTCGTATCAAGCGGACCAGTTTCGTGCCAACGTCCTCTCCATCATCAAGCGGACGCGACATCTCGGGCGCATCGAGTATTGCCTGCAGGCGTTCGACATTACCAGCCTTGTAGGCATTGTTGGCCTCGCTCATGAACCGCTCACGCCTGCGACGGTCTTCATCATCGACCGCAAGGTCGGGGTGTACCGCCTTGGCCACTGCGCGAAACAATGACTTGAGTTCAGGGGTTGGCGCGAATGACTCCTCCTTATAGCCCGGCTGCACATACTCCCTGACTTCCTCGGCGGTTTCACGAACACGCTCAGCAGCTTCCTGAGCCTCTCGTACAGCGTCCTTATTTTCAGGACTCAGGGCGGCAAATACCGCGGCAATCTTCGACTTTAATTCATCGAGGATCAGGAACTTCTCCCCAAACCGATTGAGGTAGCTCGCGTTAAACACCAGAAGTTCCGAGTTGAGCGTAGAGAGATCCAACTCAAGGGAGGACATCTCCTCCTCGATCGCAGCCAATTCAGCCTGCTTGGCTTCGAGTTCAATCTCCTCCGGGGATTTCCGCCGAGTGATTTCACCGCTCATTACAAACTCCTGAGACCATGTTTGAGTGATTTCAGCATACCAAAGGCGAGATATGGCCTGTATCTTGACATTCAAAGCCATGAGCACGGATTCAAACAATCACAACCTGGTGCACAAGCCAAGCCAGAGCCTCGTCAGGGCCGGCAAGGGTTCGCTCATGGC
>CASICI010000020.1 GCA_949373145.1 uncultured Phycisphaerales bacterium | reverse complement strand
TGAATGCCGCCGCGAGGCCCGGACGCAGTGCCGCCTGGAATCATCATTTCTACTTCGAGGGCTACTTCGACGCCTGGCCGTCGTTGGTGCGTGGCCCGGGTGCTTCCGGTGCTCCGAACGCTTCTGAATCCGATTGATCTCGGTTCGACACTGTCGCGTGCCTCGCCAATGGTGTCTCGGTCACTTGGTCACTTGGTTACTTGGTCGGTCGGTCACTCGGTGACTCAGTCACTCAGTTCCTCGATGACTCTCTCATCCCGAAGACGCGTCGGTACTCTTTGGTCCATGGTCCTCGGAACGGGCGGGCTTCGTGATCAGTTCGTTCACGCCGGTCTGGAAGATGTAGGCGAACGTCCATGAGGCCATCGCCGCGATCCGACTTCGGAAGTTGACGAGGAAGGTGATGTGGACCACCGCCCACACCATCCATCCGAGGAAGCCCGAGAGGTGCAGTCGGCCCATGTCGAGCACCGCCTTGCCCCGGCCGACCGTGGCGAGTGAGCCTTTGTCGAAGTAGCTGAAGGGTTTCTTCGACGGTGCTCGTCCGGCGATTCGAGCGGCGATCGCCTTGCCGGCGTAGGCGCCCATCTGCATCGCGCCCTGGGCGATCCCGGGAACCGTGCCGCCTTGATCATCAGTCTCCACTCGGGCGATGTCGCCGATGACACGGACATCATCTCGCTCCGCCACCGTGAGATCGCCGGCGACCTTGATCCGGCCACCTCGGTCGGTGTCGACTCCGAGCGCTTCCGCCAGTCGTGCCCCAGCGGACTGCCGGTGACGCCCGCGCCCCAGACCACGGTGCTGGTGGCGATGACTTCCTTGGTGTCGCCGTGCGTGATCGTGACCCCCTCGGCGGAGACATCGACGACCCTCGTGTCGAGGCGGATCTCGACTCCGTAGGATTTGAGCGTGCGCGCCGCCGCGGCGGAGGACTTCTGGGACATCGAGGCCAGCAGACGATCCCCGCCTTCGATCAGAACCACCCGGCATCGGGCGACATCGAGATCCTTGAATTCGGGAGCCAGTCGGTCCACCGCGAGCTGCTTGATCGCACCCGCGACTTCGACCCCGGTCGCACCGCCGCCGACCACCACGAAGGTGAGCCAGGGCGTGACTTCCTCGACCTCGCCCCAGACGCGCACGTACTCCGCCTGTTCGAAGGCCTCGAGAATCCGTCCGCGCACGGTGTGCGCATCCTCCAGAGTCTTCAGACCGGGCGCGACCGACGCCCACTGGTCATTTCCGAAGTAGCTGGTGGTCATCCCGGCGGCAAGGACGAGGTGATCAAAGGGTATGTCGAGTTCGCCCGCACGCACGCATCGTTTTTCGACATCGAATCCATCGACCGAGGCTCGCAGCACCGAGACGTTCTTCTGACGGGCGAACACCTGCCGCAGCGGCGAGGCGATCGCGCTGTCGTCGAGCACGCCCGTCGCCAGCTGGTAGAGCAGCGGTTGAAAGAGCGTGTGGTTCATTCGATCGACGAGGATCACGTTCGCGTTCGAGCGTCGAAGCGCTCGCACACAACTCACGCCGCCGAACCCACCACCGACGACCACGACATTGGGGCGGCCTTCGACGTATCCGACGCTGCGATGGAGATCAGTGTGCATGGCGCTTCCAGGGTGTCTTGGCATGGTCTCGTCGGGTTGTCAGTCATCTGGGCCCGATCCTCCGGTCACAAGCAGGATTTTGTCCTTCACCATCTTATATGAATGAGGAATCATCAGATCTGTGTCGCTGCAGGGCCGAGCATGCTCCTACCATTGAGGCAGACACCCCTTTTCAGACACGCGAGACACCATGACCACGATGACCGAATCACAGACCACGCCCATTTCCATGCCTTCGACCCTTGCCGAGCTGCGCGCCAGCGGCTGGGTCAGTCGCTCCGTCAAGTCGGAGTTGAAGATCAACCTCGTCCGTGCCCTCGAAGCAGGGGAGGATCTCTTTCCCGGCATCGTCGGCTACGACGACACCGTCATCCCGGAAGTGGTCAATGGCATTCTCTGCGGGCACGACCTCCTCTTTCTCGGCGAGAAAGGCCAGGCCAAGAGTCGTCTGATGCGACTGCTGGTCAATCACCTCGACGAATGGACGCCGTGTCTCGACCTGCCGGACTGTCCCGTGCACGAGGACCCCTACGCCCCGATCACTTCGGAAGGCAAGGCGCTCCTCGCCGAGCACGACGAGCACTCGGTCCCCATCACCTGGTGGCACCGCGACGACCGCTACGCCGAGCGGCTCGCGCCCGGTACGAAGTTCGCCGACCTGATCGGTGAGATCGACCCCGCGAAGATTCTCTCCGGCGGGCGCGAGCCTGAACACCGAGGCGGCGCTCAGCTTCGGGCTCATCCCGCGCATGCACCGCGGCCTCTTCGCGATGAACGAACTTCCGGACCTCGATGATCTGGTCCAAGTCGGCCTCTTCAACATTCTCGAGGAGCGCGACGTTCAGATCCGTGGCTATCCGGTCTCGTTCGACATCGATGTCTGCGTCCTCTTCAGTGCGAACCCCGCGACCTACAACCGTTCCGGAAAGGTCATCCCGCAGTTGAAGGACCGCATCGGCACCACGATCGTCACCCATTATCCGACCGAACGCGATCTCGGCATGCAGATCACCCTCGAGCAGGCCATGGAAGACGGCATCGACGAATTGAGCGATCGTTTTCCGGTCGTCGTACCCCGTTTCATGGCGGAGATTGTCGAACAGATGGCGATCGAGGCGCGCACCAGCAAGTGGGTCGACCAGGCCTCCGGGGTCTCGGCCCGCTTCAGCATCGCGAACTACAAGACCATGATCTCAAGCGCCCGTCGTCGGGCCATCCTGCTTGCGAAAGCCGATGAATCATCGCCCGCGATTCCCCGCATCAGCGATCTCGCTCATTTCCATGGGTCCGCCCTCGGCAAACTGGAACTCGACATGATGGGTACCCATCAGATGTCTGAAGCCCAGGTCCTCGACGCCATCATGGCGGCGGCGATCTCGCACGTCTTCGAGGAATACGTCGACGAACACGGGCTCGCCGAGATCTCCGAGATCTTCGCGCAAGGGGTCCGGGTCGAAGTGGGGGATCTCCTGCCCAGCAGTCATTACGCGGAACTTCTGAAGCAGGTGCCGCCGGCCTGGGAGAAGGCGTTCGAAGTGAACGCGGCGGAAGACGACGCGGTCCGTGCCAGTTGCGTCGAGTTCGTGCTCGCCGGCCTGTGGGCGACGGAACGAATCAGTCGTGGTGTTCGTCACGGACAGGTGAGCTATGTCGTCTGAGTCCGATGCCAAACGACCGCTCGGTGGCATCGTCCACAGTTACCTCGGCTACGACCCGAAGCGCTTTCCTCCGCCCAGCGCGCCCGGGGGCGAGGGCATGGCGAACAGTGCGTTCGATCATCTGCTGCACTACGGATCACAGCGCCCCTTGACCGAAGCCGAACTCGCCGAGGCGATCGAGATCGATCCCTCGCAGATCAGCGGGTTCGGTCCCAGCATCGAAGCCCTGATCGCGATGCTCGAAGAGCGCAAGCGTCGCATCCTCGAGACCTACGACGTCGCGCCCGCGCGCAACGATGCGTATGCGACCTTCGTCGATGCCTCGAGCGACATCGAGATCAGCTCCCCCAAGATGCAGGAACAACTCGATCGATTGGTGCGCCTGCAGTCGATCCCGGAACTCGAACGGCTCTGGTATCAGGTCGAACGACAGGACGGACCGCTCGCCACCAAGCTGATGCGATTGATCGGCTCCCTCGCCACCAGGCTCGAGATCGAACAGCTTACGAGCCGCTACGAGTTCACCGGTCGAAACGCCGTGTCGACTGAAGAGGCGATCGACATCAAGGAGGAGCTCGAGACGATCGACGACCTCCTGAAGCAACTCGAAGAGGCGAAGAAGGACGCCAAGGTCGGCTTGATCGACATGGAGGCCTTGCAGCAGTTCGTTGATGATGCCGATCTCGACGAACTGCGTGAGATGCAGGAACGAATCGGTGAGATGGTCCGCGAGCAGGCCGAGATGGCCGGCCTCGAGCGTGATGCCGACGGCTACAAACTCGGCCCGAAGGCGCTGCGGACGGTGCAGGGCACGCTCCTTGATGAAGTCTTCAGCGAGATGGACGCCTCACGGTCCGGTCGTCACTCCGGACCGATCGTGGGTGAAGGTGCGGTCGAGATGGAACGCACGCGTCCCTACGACTTCGGTGACTCCGCCGCCCACATCAACATTCCTCAGACCCTGACCAATGCGGCGATCAGAAGCAGTGGCCGGGGCGAGGCCTTCGGCATCGGTTCGGACGACATCGAGATCCACCAGACGCGAAACAATCCGAAGGCCGCCAGTGCGGTCATCATGGACATGTCGGGTTCGATGAAGCACGGCGGGCAGTACGTCTCCTGCAAGAAGATGGCCCTGGCGCTCGACGGACTCATCCGCCGCGAATATCCGGGTGATCATCTGTCGCTGATCGAGATGGCCAGCTTCGCGAAGCTGCGTCATGTCTCGGAGATTCCCGAGATCATGCCGAAGCCGGTCACCATCCACGACCCCTGGGTCCGACTGCGGATCGACATGTCGAACCCGGAAGTCTCCGAGATGATGGTGCATCCGCACTTCACGAACATTCAGGCCTCCCTTTCGATGGCACGCACGCTGCTCGTCGGACAGGACACGCCGAACAAACAGATCATGTTGATCACCGACGGACTGCCGACCGCCCACTTCGAAGGCGAAGAGCTCTTCCTGCTCTATCCGCCGGATCCGCTCACCGAGCAGGCCACCATGCGCGAAGCGCATCGTTGTGCACGCGAAGGCATCACGATCAACATCTTCCTGATGCCGAGCTGGAGTCAGAACTCGGAGGACATCGCCTTCGCGCATCGTCTCGCCGAGACCACCAAGGGCCGGGTCTTCTTCACCGCGGGTGAGGACCTCGACCGCTTCGTGCTCTGGGACTATCTGCAGCAGAAGCGCCGCGTCATCGGGTGAGTTCCGGTTCGCCGGTTCGGCCTGCTATCGTGCGTTGATGATCACCATCGCAAGCTTGCTCGTCTCGGTCCTCCTGCAGGCCGCTCCTGAACGAACGACGCCCACGGTTCCAACGGTTCCAACGGTTCATTCGGTCAGCGACATCTCTCAAAAGTTCACCTTCTACATGGACGGTCGCTTCCATCGGCAGTACCTCGAAGGTGTCGGACGTGACATGCGCAACTGGGGCTCGCTTGATCGGCTCGATCTCTCGAACGTGAATCTTCTGATCCTGACTGACGGCAATGAACGCATTCCCTACGAGCAGGACGCGATCAGTCACATCGTCTCCTTCGTCGAGGACGGGGGCTGTGTTCTGCTCATGATGAACGGCGACCAGCCGGGCAACGATCTGGCGAAGGCGTTCGACGCACGGTCGACGACCGAACGCGGCTCACGCAACGCGCGGGGGACCGATCGACTTGAGGGCACTGGACCTCGACCACCGCGGCGGCACCGTCTTCGAGTTCGGTGATGACTGGACCGTGCTCGCGGTCGATGACCGTTCCGAGAAACCGCTCCTTGCGATGCGTCGAGTCGGGAAGGGACACATCGTCATCGGGGCGCGTGGTCTCTTCGGCCAGAAGCCGGACGCGTCCGATCCGATCAACAACAGCTGGGTCGGTCCCTTGCTCACGGAACTCGCCGAAGCGAAACCGATCGACCCGAAGAAACCGCATCGGCGGACCTGGGTCGAACATGCTCGTGAGATCGGACCGCTCACCCTCGAATACCATGACGGCACCGAACCGTTCGCGGACGCGATCTACGAGGTCTACACCGAAGTCAGGCCGCATCTCGAAGTGATCACCGGATGCGAGCCGTCACCCGGCATGGTGAAGTCGCTGCTGGTCCTTCCGACCGGCGGTGGAGGCTTCTCCAGTGGTGCACGCATCGCGATCGGGGCGTGGTGGGGGAACTACCCGGAGAAGCGTTATCCGATGGTCGAACTGATCGCGCATGAAGCCGGACACTCCTGGGTGCTGCCGCATGCCGAACCACTGTGGAACGAGCCGATCGCGACCTATCTCGGGATTCAGGTGGGTCGTCGCATGGGGATGGCGCAGGCCGACGAGACGCTCGGTCGTCAGATCGCGAAGGGCCGCCGACATGACCCCGACTACGACGCGATCGACCCCCTGTCCGAAGGCGCTCCTCGTGATGTCATCTGGGGCAAGTCCTACTACGTCTTCGAGGAGCTTCGCAGACTGTACGGCGAGGACTTCATGGCGAAGTACTTCGCGGCGAAGCGCCGGTTGATCACCAAGAACCGTCCTTCGTATTCGATGGACGACTGCGTCGCGGTCTGGAGCGTCGCGCTCGACACCGACCTCTTTCCCTGGTTTCGATCACTCGCTTTCGACGTCGATCGTGACCGCACCGACATCGAACTGAATCAGGGTTGACCCTGAACCGTCACGGGTTGGACCCAGGCCTGTTCGAAATCACCCTTGGCATATGGTTTCGGGTGGGGGCGGTCGCTGACGACCCGGGCTCGCACGTAGAGCTCGTCCCCACTGAAGCGGTGGACCGCGGGGTTCGCGGTGGTGGAGGCGAGCACTCGCGGTTTCGTCGTCTCAGGGTCATCGCTTCCCATGATGCCGATGAACTCGGTGGTGTAGGTGACCCCGGGGTCGGCCTTGATCGTGATTTTCATCGTGTCGTCCGCGACCACGATGTCCTCGAGGAAGACACCGCTCGACGCGTAGAAGTCGCCTCGTTTCATGGCGTCGACGATCGCGTCTGCCTGCAGTGAGTTCGACCGCACCATGATCCAGCCGCGACCCGGCACCGAAACCGCATCGCGTTCGTAGTGATCGTGTGCGTCGTCGGTGGCCAGTCCGAAGAGAATCGCACCGTCGCCCGCACCATCACGCAGACGCCGTGTCAGGGCGAGATCCCAGAGTGTTTCGGTGGAATGTTTCGCCGAGGCGCCTTCGTTGTCGACGCTGCGATGCCCGTTGTACACCTCGAAGAAACGTTCGCCCTTCATGTTCGCGAGATTCTCGACCCCGAGCGAGCCCCTGAAGTTCGGGTGGTTCAGGTGTGCGAGCACGGATCGTCCGGTTTCGACGCCTTGTGCCGCGATCGCATCGAGGTTGTTCTGGATCGTCTCTTCGACCGAGTCGCCGTGCTGGGGATCGATCGTTCGTTCGAGATTGAGTGCGTTGATGTGGACTTCCGCGAGACGGTACCGATCGGTCACCTCTTCACCCGGAATGAGCAGGAAGTCGCCCTTCGCCTCGAAGCGGGTCTTCAGTTCAGCAAGCGTGCGGAGTCGCATCTCGGTGGCATCGTCGACCTGTCGGGTCTCGACCCAGTCCGGTCCGAACGTGGTTTCGAGTGCGTCGACCTTCGTCGGGTCAAGGCGACCGTCCGGGGTGATCGCGAACCAGCGTTCGCCCTGCTGCATCACGTTGTGATCCGACAGCACCAGAAAGTCGTAGTCGTTGTCGACGTACCACTTGACCGCATGTTCCGGCGGGGCGTCGCCGTCGCTCCAGAGCGTGTGGGTGTGGGTGTTTCCGCGATACCACCGCGAGTCATCATCACCCGCGTGGCACGCGACGGCCGGCATCAGCACCAGACAGGCAAGAAGATGGGTGATCATTCGGCGAGCGTCCGTGCGAGGGTGTCGAGTTCGACGAGTCGTTTCGCGGAGAAGCCCTGATCCCAGAACCAGACGATCTTGCCGGTCTTGTCGAGCATGATGATCCTTCCGTTGCGTGGGTTCTGGTTTCCGGTGAGGGCCACCACGGGCTCCGCGGCACCGCGGTAGAGCGTCACCACGCTTTCCCAGTCCTCCTTGGGAATGCCGCTTCGCATGCCGTTGTCGATCGTGCCGCTGATCATCGAGGGAACGAGGCCGGGAATCGCGGGAACCTCCACGATGCTGCAGGGAAATTTCATCTGGACCAGTCCGATCGTCCAGCGGTCGAGATCGAACTGCGTGTTCTGGACGTAACCGACCATCAGCAGGACCGGCTGCCCGGCCCAGGCCTTCGGCAAGGTGACGCTTCGGTCGGTCAGTGATGTTCCGGTGACGGTGGGAAACATCTGTCCGACCGGATTCCGGTTCGGAGTCGGTGAGGAACACGCGCCGAGTATCAGGCTGACGGGAATCATCAGAATCGAAATCAAACGTTTCATCGCGAAATCTCCTGTGGTGTGCGGCGTGTCGGTACAGTGTCGTCTATTGTCGAACGCGCCGCCACTTTCGCCTCATTCACGAGATCCCCGTCATGTACGAAGTCGAAGCCCTCATTCTCATGGCGATCTCAGGACTCGTGATCGGCTTCATCGCCGCGCTGCTGGGTATCGGCGGGGGCATGGTGATGGTGCCCGCTCTGTTCTTCATCTTCAAACTGACCAACATCATTCCGCACGACCAGATGCACGTCGCTGCCGGGACTTCCCTGCTGGTGATGGTGGCGACCTCGATCGGCTCGGTGGTCTCGCATGCGCGTGAAGGAAACGTCGTCTGGCAGCTCTCCCGGCGGACGATCCCCGGCATCGCGGTCGGAGTGGTCGGGGGCGCGATTCTCGCCTCCTATCTGCCGACCGCCGCACTGTCCGACATCTTCTCGGTGGTTCTGATTCATGGTGGCTCTGACCATGATCTTCGGCTTCAAGGCGCAGCCGGCCGAACGACCTCGTCCTGCAGCGATGAAATGCAGCGCGATCGGCAGCCTGATCGGATTCAAATCGGGACTGCTCGGGGTCGGTGGTGGTGCGTTGAGCGTGCCCTGGCTGACCTGGCAGGGTCTTCCGCAGAGAGAGGTCAGTGGGACCAGCTCGACCTTCACGCTTCCTGCCGCGATCATCGGCACCGTCGCCTTCGTCTTCACCGGACTGAACGCCACGGACATGCCCTACACCATCGGATTCGTGTACTGGCCGGCACTTCCCATCGCAGGCTGTGCTTCGATCTTCGGAGCGTTCGTGGGTGCCAAGTTCTCCCGGCGGGCTCCGGGGCGACTGCTTCGAATTCTCTTCGGCCTCCTCCTGCTCGGCGTCTCCGTCAGCATGGTCGTCGCCGAATGACATGTCTGGAACCTCACCATGTCGCTTCCTGAAAAAGACACGACGCCGACCTCCAAGGCAACGTCCACGGCGACGTCCGGCGTGTTCTTCGCACTTGGTGCCTACGGGTGGTGGGCGATCATCACTCCGGTGTACTTTCGAATCCTGAAGGACGTCCCCGCACTCGAACTTCTCTCGTGGCGAGTCCTCACCGGTCTGCCGGTGCTTCTGCTTCTGCTCATGGCCACCCGGCGCATGGACGAGTTCACGAAGATTCTCCGCGACCGCAAGGTTCTTCTGACCCTGCTGGTGTCGGCGTTGCTTCTCTCCGTGAACTGGTTCACCTTCGTCTGGGCGGTCATCACCGACAATCTCGTCGAGGCGAGCCTCGGGTACTACGTCAATCCACTGGTGTCGATCGTGCTTGGCATGTTCTTTCTCGGTGAGCGACTGCGGGGATTTCAGATCGTGGCCGTCGTGATCGCCGCGATCGGGGTGGTGGTGATGGGCATGACCATCGGTCACCCTCCCTGGATCGCGATCGCACTCGCGGTCTCCTTCGGTTTCTACGGTCTCTTGAGAAAGAAGGTCTCCGCCGCGCCCGCCCCGGGACTGGCGATCGAGATGTTGATCGTCTTCCCTCTGATGCTGTTGCTTCTCTTCGTGGTGCACTTCGACCGCGGCACCAGTGCGGTCTCCGGACCGGGTTGGGTCACGATTCTGCTGCTTCTGGGTGGGCCGCAGTCGATCGTTCCGCTGCTGTTCTTCACCGGTGCGGCGAAACGCCTGAAGCTTTCGACCGTGGGCGTCATGCAGTATCTCGCACCCACGGGACAGCTGCTGCTCGCCGTTCTGGTCTTCAACGAGACGTTCACTCGGGGTGCCCTGTGGTCGTTCATCCTGATCTGGTGCGCCGTGCTGCTCTACTCGGTCGATTCCGTGCGACGGAGCCGGCGGGAGAAACGATTCGAGATCTCGATTCCAGGCGAAGCGTGATCTGTCAGGCGGACTTCTTGGCGGCCGGCTTCGGACGGCTGAAGACCAGCACCTTGTCGTCGCTTTCCGATTTCGAGAACCGGTAGCCCTCGAGATCGAAGCCGTCGAGATCCGAGAGTCGTCCGGGTCGAGTGTCAGACATCCAGCGAGCCATCAATCCTCGGGCGCGTTTGGCGTGGAAGGAGATGAAGCGCAGCGTGCCGCCATCCTTCTGCATGAACTTCACATCGACCACTGGGAGTTCCATGTCACCCAGTCGTGCCGCCTTCGAATATTCATCACTCGCCAGATTCACGAGGATGTCCGAACCGACGTCGGCCATGTCCTTCTTCAGGGTCTTGACGATGTCCTCGCCCCAGAACTCGTAGAGGTTCGTTCCGGCATCGGTGGCCAGTCGCGTTCCCATCTCGAGCCGATACGGCTGGATGACGTCGAGCGGTCGGAGCAGGCCGTAGAGTCCGCTGAGAATGCGGACATGTCCCTGCGCCCAGTCGAGTGCGCGAGTGTTCATCGTCCAGGCCTCGAGTCCTTGATAGACGTCTCCGCGAAAACACATCGCGGCCGCGCCGCGAGGGTTGCCACGATCACCGAAGGTCGACCAGCGCTCCTCGTTGAGAAGCGCGAGCTTGTCTGAAATCGACATCAGGCTTCCGAGTCTCTTTGCGGAAAGCGTCTTGAGTTCCTGCGCGAGTCGTTTCGTCTTGGTGTTGAAACGAGCCCTGCTGGTCTCGAAGGACGCGGCGGTCTCGTCGCCACCATCCATCTGGAGTGACTTGGCCGGAGAAAGAATCGTATGGAGTCCGCTCATGCAGGAAGGGTAGCGTGGTTCGACCGGATTTCCAGTTCAGTGACGCATTTCCCGCATGCGCATCGGCATGGCGTCGATGATGCCGAAAAGCTCTTCCGTCTCGAAGACGGTCCTTCGCCGTTCCTTGACGCCGCCATCCTTGCCCACCAGGACCACTTCGAAGGCATCGTCGGGCATGGCGAATCGCTTTCTGAAGAGTTCCGATTCCGGAAGCGCGGCCGTCTCTCCCACGACCAACGTCGCGGTGTCATCCTCGAGATGGATGACCAGAAGGTTCCGCTCGAGGTGGCCGGTTCGAGAATCGAGTGCCAGCACCTTCTGTCGGACGGCGTTCTCATCTTCGCCGCTGAAGACCAGCAGGCGATTCTCCCATCGGACCGAATCGAACCACGCGCCTGACACCACGGCTGGTGCGGCATCGTCATCGGCAGGGGTCTCAGGATGTGAACAGCCTTGGTTCGAGCTCATGAATACCACCAGGGTCAGAAGGAGGGGAATGGGGTGACGCATGCTGAAGTGTAGGCGTCTGGAATGATGATGATTCATGTCGACAGCAGCCCATCGATCTCATGGGCTGCGGCCCTCCCGCTCTGGAGGGCATCTTCGATCGTGGGCCCGAGGCACCAGTCGCCCGCCACGGCCACGCCGGTCTCTCGATCGACCAACGTGGGTGCGCCCAGTGGTGTGCTGGTGAGGCCGAATCGCCATCGGTGCGCGATCGTCGTCGCGGCATGTTCGATGCCGAGAATGTTCGAGCAGATCGGGCCCAATGCTGCCGCGACCGAGTTCTTGTCGTCTTCGAGGTGTTCGGTGGACCATGCGTGACTGGCCAAGGCGACCCAGGCGCCATCGGAGGCTCTGCCTGGTTTTCCTGCCTGGGCTGCGAGCCAGGCGAGTTCGGGACACGGTTCGACCACCGCCTCGAAGCCCACCTCGTCCGGGTGGGGGCCGTCGATCAAAAGAGACCAGATGCCCGTGAACGAGACGTTCTTGACCCGATCCAGACCTTCGAATCCGATCGGTGTGAGCAGGTCGACCGCTTGCGGTGCGGGAATCGCCACGATCACGCTGCGACAGATCAGTTCGACCTCGCCTTGCTGCTGGATGATCTTCCACCCGGCTTCGCCGGAACGAAGTTCGACGACTCGAGCATTGAATCGAACTTCGAGGTCTCTGGCCAGATGCTTGATGACCTGGTTCATCGCCGGCGTACCGACGTGATACGGACCTGCCGTCGAGCCGCCTTCGAGTGTGGGACACCAGGGCGCGACCACGTCGGCCTCGAGCCACTCCTGCAGATCGGCTGAAGTCTCGGGCTCCTGGAATGTCAGTTCCTTGCAGCCATGGTCGAACCGAGTCTCCCCGGTTCTTCTTGAACTGAGTCGGCCACCCGGGCCTCGTCCCTTGTCGAGAACCACCACCGAACGTCCTCGGCTGGTCAGGGCTCGGGCTGCAGACAGTCCTGCAGGACCGGCGCCGATCACGACGCAATCGATGAGTTCTTCAGAAGGACGTCCGGTCACGGTCGTATCGTCTCCTTGCACAGCACGTGGACAAGCAGTCTAGAAGAGCCGGCGTGGTCGTGCCGGTTCGTTCTCGATCAAATCGAAGACTGGTTTCAGTGGGTAGGGGCCGAACGGCCGTCACATCCGGCGCCCTTGGGACGCCGGATGTGTTCGGCATGGTTCAGCCTCGAACGCCGCGTCCCGACGTTCGGTTTCTGCTGGCGGTGCTGTATCGGTTGGTGGTGCCACCCCGCTTGGGGCCACCGGATTTGAAACCACCGGGCTTGCCGTTGGAGGACTTGAATCCACCGGACCTGGGTCCGGATGACTTGACTCCGCCTCGCTTGGGACCACCGGACTTGCCGCCGGACTTGAATCCGCCTGGCTTGGGGCCACCGGACTTGAAGCCACCGGGCTTCCATTTGCCCTGACCGGAGTTTCGTGCGCCTCCGTCATCGTGACCCTGACCTCGTGCATCGTGGCCGCCATCCGAAGAGGCGTTGCCCTTCGGGTTCTTCCATTGGTGTTTCGGAGCGCCTGACTTCGGCTTGCGGGTGCTGTTGCCTCGAGTGCCTTCCGACCATGGCTTCGAGCCACCTCGATCAGAACGTTCGGAGCGTTCGCCATATCCGCCGGAGCCGCCCGAAGGCTTCCCACCGGAGGGCTTGTACTTGCCCTTTGGCTTCCAGGGGACACCCTGACTCTTGGGTTTCGGAGTCCAGGGCTTGTTGCCGGCGCGGTCGTTGTCGCGTGTGTCACGCGTATCGCGCGATCCGCCTGAGTCACCGTCACGGGAGCGCTTGTCACCCTTGCTGTAGGGATGCTTGGACTTCCATCCGGGCTTTCCACCCTTTTGATAGCTCTTCTCCCAGGGCTTGCGTTCCCCTGACTCGGACCGCTCGGGCCGCTCGTCTCGGTTGTTGACCTTGCCGTAGGGCTTTGGTTTGGAAGTGTTGCCCCACTTCGGCTTCTGGTTGCTCTTGTTGCCGTCCCATTTCTTCTTGCCGGGATTCTGAGCGTTCTTCTTCTGCCAGGGATTGCCGACGCCATCGACTCGATGTCCTGACTCTTCGTTTCGTTCCCGGGATTCAGGCCGGGGTGCAGGCTTCCACTTGGGAGCGTCCCCTTCGTTGCGGGGTGCCCATTTCGCGGGCTTGCTCGCGGGCTTGTAGGGCGTGTGTCCCTGACGATCCTGCGAATCCTGATGTGAACCCTGATACGAACCATGGTTCGAACCCTGCTGCGAAGCGTGGTCGTGGTTCCCGTCGAAGTTCTTCTTGAACTTCTTCTTGTCCTTCTTCTTGTGCTTCTTGTAGCCCGAGTCCGAGGTCGAATCATTCGAGCCGAACTTCTGAGCGAGCTTTCGATCGAACTTCTCGTCGAATCGCTTCTTCTTCTCTTCGTATCGACCGGTGGGGGACTTGTCGTAGTTCTTCTTCTCGGCTCTTGGGGGGATCTTGAGATCCGTGGAGACCTTGAGTGGCTTTCGCGTTCTTCTCTCGACGGCCTGGAGAAGTCTTCGTTCGCTCTTGTCGCAGAAGGTGACCGCGATGCCGGAGGCGCCGGCTCGGGCGGTTCGACCGATGCGGTGGACGTAGGTCTCCGATTCCATCGGAAGGTCGTAGTTCACCACGTGGGTGATGCCGTCGACGTCGATGCCGCGGGCGGCGATGTCGGTCGCGACCAGGACGGAGATCCGACCCGAGCGGAACGAATTCATGATGTCGATGCGTTTGTTCTGTGCCTTGTCGGAGTGGATGGCATCGGAACGGTACTTGTTGGCTTTCAGGTGTCTCACCAGCCGGTCGGCTCCGTGCTTCGTCTTGGTGAAGACCAGTGCGCATTCCACCGAATCTCTTTCCAGCAAGGCGCACAGTGCCTGAGGCTTGTCATCACGCTTGACCATGAAGACGCACTGATCGATCTTGTCGACGGTCGTCGCTTCCGGGGCCGTTTCGATCTTGAGCGGGTCTCTGAGCAGTGAATCCGCGAGTCTGCGGATGTCGTTGGAGACCGTGGCCGAGAAGAAGAGCGTCTGGTGCTTGTTCGGGATCATGTTGACGACCTTGCGGATGTCATCGATGAATCCCATGTCCAGCATTCGATCGGCTTCGTCGAGGACGAATGATTGGATCTCGGAGAGATCCACATGGCCCTGGTTGACGAGGTCGAGAAGACGACCCGGAGTCGCGATCAGGACGTCGACGCCGTAGCGAAGTGCATTGACCTGTCGACCCTGCTTCACGCCACCGTAGATCACGGCATGGCGAAGTTCGAGGTGTCGTCCGTAGGTCTCGAAGCTCTCGTGGATCTGCATCGCGAGTTCTCGCGTGGGGCAGAGCACCAGCGCGCGTGGAGGACGGCCTCGACGTGCCTTGCGTGGCATCTGATATTCCGCATCGGATGTCGCCAGCTGATGAAGGATCGGAAGTGCGAATGCACAGGTCTTGCCGGTTCCCGTCTGGGCACACCCGAGAACATCCCGCCCGGTCATGGCTTCGGGAATCGTCTGAGCTTGAATGGGCGTGGGGGTTTCGTAGCCCTCGTCCTCGACTGCTCGAGCGACGGGCTCTGCGAGCCTCATGGTCTGGAATGTCATCGGAGCTGTGCTCTACTTTCGGGAAACCAGCGCGGTGGGGTCCGGTCAAAGTGTCATGTCGGAGATGTCGGAACGCTGGTGCGTCCGGGGCGACTCATATGTCTTCTTCGTTTCAGTGGGTTCGAACTCGCCACCGAATCGTCAAATTTAACCTTCCCGAGGCTTTATGTCCACAACAACAGCTTTGAAATCACATCTCAGGGTCCGTGGTCCTAGAACATCGGGCTTCCTTCCCTCAGAACTGCCTCATAAGCCCCTGGGACCTACACTGATCTTCCAATGAAGCGACACTTGACTCCCGAACTCATGGATGACCCGGCGCTGGATCCGGACGAACACCGTCGTGCCCTGGGTGGTCTTGCCCGGCTGAACCGCATTTCCTCCGCCGGGCGAAGCCCCTGGCGAGGCATGGCCGACCTGGTTCGAGGGTCGAATCGACCACTTTCCGTGCTTGATGTCGCCACCGGATCCGGTGATGTTCCCATCTCATGTGCTCGTCGAGCGAAGGCTGAAGGTCTCGAACTCGAACTTCATGGATGCGATCTCAGCGAGGTCGCTCTGTCGCAGGCATCACAACGTGCTCGGGACGCCGGTCTGACCATGACCTGCTTTCAGCACGACATCCTGGCTGAACCACCGCCCGACACCTACGACGTGGTGACCTGCAATCTCTTCGCGCATCACCTCGATGAAGAAGGCGTGTGCCTGCTGCTGCGCAACATGGCCCACGCGGCACGCCGGCGGGTCCTCCTTTGCGATCTGCGCCGCGATCGAATCGGCCTGGGCCTGGCCTGGGTGTTTTCAAGACTGCTCACCCGTTCGAAAGTCGTTCATGTCGATGCCATCAAGTCCGTTCGTGCCGCCTGGACACCGGGCGAGATGCGTGACCTCGCCACGCGGGCGGGCCTTGAAAACGCGGCGCTTCCATCCTGTTTCCCCCGTCGGATGATGCTTTCATGGGAGCCGTCATGAGCACTGGCACGCTGAACACGATTCCCGATTCACCACAGGCTCTGGTCATCGGAGCGGGTCCCACCGGTTCGGTGGCGGCGACCGTTCTTGCTCGTGCGGGCCTTTCAACCGTTCTGGTCGAACGGGCGAGCTTTCCTCGTCGCAAGGTCTGTGGTGGCTGCCTCGCCCCTGCGGGAATCAGGGCCCTTGAAGCCTGTGGTCTTGGTGAGCGTCTTCACTCGATCGACCCCATCCCCATGCGCCATCTTCGACTTCAGGCCGGGGGTGCCTCATCCTCGCTTCCCATCGAGCCGTATTACTCGCTTGATCGGGGACGCCTCGACGAGGTTCTGGCGGCCGGAGCGGTCGATCATGGCGCGGTCTTTCAGGATGGTGTCCGTGCCACGATCAAACCTGATGATCATGTCCTTCTCGAGCAGGACGGTGACAGTCTCGACTGCACGCCCGGGATCGTGGTGGTCGCCGACGGCCTGGCGGGAACGTCGTTGAGGGAGCGCGAGGGCTTCGACTGGGTGATCAACGACCAGAGTCCGATCGGCCTGGGTGCCGTCATCGAGTGCCCGCTGGATCAAGATGACGACGACTCGATCGTGATGCGCTGCTCGAAAACAGGGTACGTGGGCACTTCTCGCCTTGGTGATGGCCGGCTGGTCGTGGCCGCGGCGGTGTCCGCGGAGGCGATCAAGCAGGACGGGACGCAGGGCGCGGTCGCACGAATCTGCCGCGAGGCAGGCGGTGACGCCGCGCGCTTCGAGAACATTCAATGGAAAGGTGTCGGTCAACTGACCCGGCAGCGCGCTCGATTCGCGCAGGGCCGCATTCTGGTGCTGGGTGATGCCGCTCGATACGTCGAACCACTCACGGGCGAAGGCATGAGCTGGGGCATCTGCCGGGCCGCTGACATCCTGCCCCACGCTCGGCGCATGCTCGAGGGCGAAGAGATCTGCGAGGGGTGGACTCGGGAAGCGAATCGAATGCTTCGAACCAGACGCCTGGTGTGCCGATCGATCTGCGGGCTCTCGCGACGCCCTCGCGCGCTGTCACTCATTCTGAACATCCTTGGTGAACGACCACCGATCGGCTGGGCCACCCGGCGTCTGTGTTGGAGCAGCTCATGACCACTGATCCATGCATTCTCGGGATCGGAACCGCCGCTCCGGACTTTCAGGTTTCGCGTGCACTCGGGTACGAACTCGCGCTGGAATTCTCACCATCGCTTCCCGTCGACAAGCTGCGCCATCTCTACGACGAATGTGGTGTGGCGTTTCGTGGAAGTGTCTTCGACGTGGCGGACATGCGTCGTTTCGTGCTCGAAGGACCTGGTGGCCATGGTGCAACGACCGAATCACGATTGGAATGCTTCATGCCTCATGCGGTCGGACTTGGTGCGACCGCGGCACGTCGGGCATTCGAGGACTCCGGACGGTCGCCCTCGGAGGTGACGCACCTCGTCACCGTGTCGTGCACCGGCGCGAGATCCCCGGGCATCGACCACGGCTTGATCGAACGCCTCGGTGTGTCCCCGGACGTCTCTCGAACCCACATCGGATTCATGGGATGCCACGCGGGCCTCAATGGTCTTGCCGTCGCTTCGGCTTTCGTTCGAGCGGATCCCGCTGCGGTGGTGATGCTGGTCTGCGTCGAGATGTGCAGTCTTCACTATCAAATCGATGATCCACGCTGGGATCAGCAGGTGGCCAACGCCATCTTCGCCGATGGTGCGGCTTGTGCGCTGCTCGGGTCCGGTTGCGAAGGTCCCCGAGTCACCGGCTCCCTGAGCCGGGTCTTTCCGGAAACCGCCAGTCGCATGGGCTGGGAGATCGGTCAACACGGGTTCCGCATGACCTTGTCTCCGCGTGTCCCGGGATTGATCCGTCGTCATCTGGCGGCCTGGCTCGAGCACTGGCTCGCGCCGCGCGGGCTCGCGATCTCCGACATCGACGGCTGGGTCATCCATCCGGGAGGACGTGACATCCTCGAAGGTGTTCGGCGCGGTCTTGAACTTGATTCCGGACACATGCTCGAAGCGGAGCAGGTCCTTCAGCAGCATGGAAACATGTCCTCCGCGACGATCCTCTGGGTTCTCAAGGCGCAACTTGCGTCGAATCCCGCCGGTCCGCTCATGGCGCTTGCCTTCGGCCCGGGACTGACCGGCGAGGGAATTTTGGTCGCACCCTGACTTTCCTGCCGAATGACGTATTGACTGTAGTACCTGTTCCAGTGATCGAAAGGGATGCCCGTGGCCGCGAAGGAAGATGCCAAGACCGTTCAGCTCGTTGACCGGATTCTCGAACGGGCCGTTCAGGAGTCAGTCAGCGACATCCACATCGAGCCCCGGGAGGATCTGGTTCGAGTGCGTTTTCGCATCGACGGCATGCTCGTCGAACGTCCGGAGATTCCGCTCGAGCTCAAGCTGGCGATCGTGAGTCGACTCAAGGTCATGGGCAATGTCGACATCGCCGAGCGGCGTCTGCCTCAGGATGGCGCCTTTCGTTTCAATGCGAACGGAGAGCCGGTCGACATCCGAATCTCGACCTTCCCCACGGAATTCGGTCAAAAGGCCGTCCTGCGACTTCTCCGACGTGTCAGCGACGATCTCAATCTCGGTCAGCTCGGCTTCACGAAGTCTCTCTCGGACAAGATGATGGCGCAGGCCCGGAGGTCGCTCGGCATGCTGCTCGTCACTGGTCCGACCGGAAGCGGCAAGACGTCCAGTCTCTACGGACTGCTCAACACGCTCGACGCCCGTTCACGAAACATCATGACCCTGGAGGACCCGATCGAATATCGATTCTCCGACATCATCCAGGGGCAGACCAATCAGAAGATCGGATTCACGTTTGCAAACGGACTTCGATCGATTCTGCGGCAGGACCCCGATGTGATTCTCGTCGGTGAGATGCGAGATGGCGAGACCGCCGACATCGCCTTCAAGTCCGCCCTCACCGGTCATCTGGTGTTGTCCTCGTTGCACACCAACAGTGCGATGGAGACCTTCGTGCGTCTCTTCGACATGGGTCTCGAACGCTACGTCGTGGCGTCCGCACTCAACGCGATGCTCGCGCAGCGACTGGTCAGAAAGCTCTGTCGCTACTGCCGAAAGAGCACGCCGTTCGATGAACAGCTCAACCGAAAGCTGGGGGGGGATTCCGAACACCAGTTCGACATCTACGAAGCTGGTGGCTGCGCGGAGTGTTACGGCACAGGATACCGCAGTCGTATTGGAATCTTCGAACTTCTCGAGGTGGATGACGAACTGAACGACATCGTCAAGTCGGATGCCCTGAGCTACGTCGAGCTCCGGAAATTCCTTGAAAAACGAGGCTATCATGGTCTTCGTCACGCGGGCTACCGATTGGTTCGCAAGGGAATCACTTCACTGGAAGAGGTCTTTCGTGTGACCTGATTCCTCTCTTCTCACCTCTTTCCAGACACTCGGGCCTCTCTCGATCATGACCGACACCCAAGACAATCAGCAGAGCCTTCCTCCCTGGAAGCGTTTGAAGGAGGCGGCTCCCGACGAGTCTTCGCAGTCCGGCTCGATCGATTCGAGCGAGGACTCGATGCTCGACGACCTCTCGAGCAGCGAGGAGCAACTTCTCGAACTTGCTCGTGCGAACAATCGTGCATCGCGTGTCCAGGTCGTGGAGAACTTCGAGAACCTGTTCTTCCATGATGACTTCTTCAGATTGGTCGGCATCGGTGCGGTCGGTGGCTTCGCGATCTCCACGCTCCTGATCGTGGTCGTGCTCGAGTTCACGAACCGACAGTTCGCCGAGACGTTCCCCGCATTCTGGTTCGTGTTTCCCACGCTCACCATCGTGGGATTCGTGGCCTGGACGCTGCTTCTGTTGAAGGTGCGGGTGTACCGACGAAACAAGCGGCTTCGCGAGATCGCCTTCGGAGGCGCGAATGAGGATTCCAGTGGGTCTTCCGAGGAAAATCGGGAGCAACCGCCCGGACCTCGACACAGTGAGCCCGGCGAGGAATGGCTTTGAAACGATCGTCGTCACTCGGCCCGGGGGGACGTTGACGTTTCACCGCCGGGCTGCGAGAGCACTCGCACGGGTCGAAAGCCGAGATGGCTCAGCCCGCTGTCCGGGGTCGAGGCCATGCGCGCACTGGGTCGATAGCTCGAACAATAGGATGGATTGCAGAGAAATGATCCACCCTTCTGGACCCGACTGTCCGTGACGAGTGGATTGCGTGGATCAGCGGAGCGTTCCGGGCCGACTGGATCGATGATGATGAAGTGTTCCGCTGCACCTTTCGTTCTTCGGGCGTAGGTTTCGACATCGAAACGATCCGCGGTCCATTCCCAGACGTTGCCCGCCATGTCGTGGAGACCAAGCTCGTTCGGTGGAAAGCTTCCGACCGGTGCGGTTCCGACGTGTCCGTCCTCGGCGGTGTTGAGATCGGGAAACCGGCCATTCCAGGTGTTGGCCATGATTCGATCGTCCGGTCTGAACTCGTCTCCCCAGATGAAGCGTCGATCATCCTGATCCATCCGAGCCGCTCGCTCCCATTCGGCTTCGGTCGGAAGACGGCCACCGACCCATTCGCAGAATGCTTTCGCGTCGTCCCATGAGACGTGAATCACCGGATGATCGTCGAGGCCCTCGATCGAACTGCCCGGGCCTTCGGGATGTCGCCAGCTCGCACCCGGCGTCCAGCGCCACCAACGAGCCGGTCTGTTCGTGCCGACCGCGGTCTCGGGTGGGGTGAAGACCAGTGCCCCCGGCACCAGGACCGCGTCATCCGGTTTGGGCGTGCCCTCCGGAACCTGTTTCCTGAGGACCTGCCAGTCGATCGGTCGCTCGGCGGTGGTGAGGTATCCGGTCGCCTCGACGAATGCGTTGAACTGCCCATTGGTGACCTCGGTGCGAGCGATCTCGAAATCACCGACCTTCACCTTGTGGGCGGGTCGCTCATCCGGTCTGCCTTCGGGGTGATCGGTGCCCATCGTGAAGATGCCGCCGGGAACCTCGACCCAGTCGATGTCCGCTCCCGTTTCAGGCACCAGTGCGCAGACGCCGCTTGAGAACCCCAGGGCGGAGGCCATGCAAGGCACGGCAACGCATTTTTTGAAAAGTCCGAGTGTCATGCCTTAATTATACGGCGTTCATCGAGTGGTCATGATCCCGGCCCCATATACTGGTTCGTTCCAAATCACTTCATCCTTCGGAGTTCTCTCGATGGTCAACCTGCCTCTTCTCGCCCTCTGTGTTTCAGCCGCCATGCCAGCCGTCGAGGACGGTGGTGCCTCGATGTTCCGGTATCCGGACATCTCCAATGAAGAGATCGTCTTCGCCTATGCGAACGACCTCTGGCGCGTGCCGGTCGAAGGTGGCATCGCATTGCCCCTCGCGTCTCCTGATGGTGTTGAAGTGATCCCGCGTTTCTCGCCGGATGGTTCGCAGGTCGCTTTCATGGGAAACTACGAAGGCAACCGTGATCTCTACGTGGTCCCGACCCGTGGCGGCATGCCGCATCGTGTGACGCACCATCCCGGCTCCGAGCGTCTGAGCGACTGGGGTCCCGATGGCACGCTGCTCTTCAGTGGCCGAAACATGGGCGGCGTCCCACGTGCCGAGATGGTCTTCTCCGTCGATGCCGAAGGTGGCATGCCCGAGGCACTGCCGATGCCCTACGGTGCGAACGCGACCATCGACCGCAGTGGAACCTGGGTCGCCTACACCCCGAACCAGCGTGACGGCCGGACCTGGAAGCGGTACCGAGGCGGCATGGCCAGCGATCTCTGGTTGCTGAATCTCGAGACCGGTGAGTCTCGTCAGGTGACCGACTGGGAAGGCACCGACACCATGCCGATGTGGCACGGCGATCAGCTCTTCTATCTTTCGGATGCGGGCCCCGAACATCGTCTGAATCTCTGGAAGTACGACGTCGCCACCGGTGACGCGACCCAGCTCACGGACTTCGCCGACTATGACGTCAAGTGGCCCTCGATCGGCCCCGATGATGGTCGTGCCGCACGGATCGTCTTCCAGATGGGTTCCGATCTGCACGTGTATGACGATGCCAACGGTCGTCACGAAACCGTGTCGATCGAAGTGCCCGGTGCCACGGCCAGCCTTCGCCCCAACCGGGTGGATGCCTCCGACTACATCACCGAATGGTCGCTTTCACCCAACGCCAAGCGTGCGGTGGTCTCCGCTCGTGGCGACCTCTGGACGCTGCCTGCGGAAAACGGCAGTCCGCGCAACATGTCACGGACCTCCGGGTTCGCCGAGCGGTCCCCCAGCTGGAGCCCGGACGGCAAGTGGATCGCCTACTTCAGTGACGAGCCCGGCGAATACGAACTCTTCGTTCGTCGCAGTGACGGCAAGGGTGAGCCCCGCCGTCTCACGGACGACCTCGGTTCCTTCAAGTATTCGATCTGGTGGGCGCCCGATTCCAGCTACCTGATCTACGCCGACAAGACCGGCACCGCGTATCGCATCGACATCGAAGATGGCGCGAAGACGCTCATCGGCAAGAACGAATGGAGCGAGTTCCCCGAACCAAGCTTCAGTCAGGACGGCCGTTGGATCGCCTGGTCCGCCGCGACCGGTGACTCGACGATGGGTCGCATTCATCTTCACGATTTCAAGACCGGTGAAACCAACCTCGTCACCAGTGGCATGTTCAACGACGATTCGCCCGCCTTCGACCGTGATGGTGACTGGCTCTACTTCACCAGCGACCGTCGGTTCAATCCCAGCTATTCCTCGCTTGATGGAACCTGGATCTACGACGACAGCGGTGTTCTGGTCGCAGTCCCTCTTCGTGACGACGTGTCCAGTCCCTGGCTCGAGGAAAGCGATGAAGAGGCCTGGACCGAAGACGACGAGAAGGACACGAAGAAGATGAAGGGCAGGAAGGGCAAGAAGTCCGCCGATGACGCCGCTTCAGAAGATGATGAGGAAGGCGAGTCCGATCCCGATGCGGGTGTCGAGGCAAGCGATCCCGTCAGTGGTGACTGGTCCTGCATCATCACCTCTCCGCGTGAGGGCATGCCGAACCTCGACATGACGGTCAGCCTCAGCATGGCCGCCGATGGGTCCGTGACCGGAAGCGTCTCCAGCATGATGATCAACGGCGAGGTCAGCGGTACCTTCGACGCCGACGAGATGACGCTGACGCTCGAAGTGAACGTCGACGGCTCGGGCGTGGTGGCGGCGATCGAAGTCACCATCGATGGCGACACCTTTGCTGGTCTGGCGATCCCGATGATGGGGAACATTCCACCGACCGGCATCACCGGAACCCGCATGGCCTCCAGTGATGATGAAGAAGATCAGGATGCCGTCGAAGAAGAGGATGACGACACCGACTCCGAGACCGATTCCGAGACCGACGGTGATGACGACGAAGCCGAGACCGAAGAGGAGGATCCATTCGAAGACACCCTCGAAATCGATCTCGACGGTTTCGAAGGTCGTGCGATGATGCTTCCGGTTCGTCCGGGTGCGTTCACCAATCTCGCCGTCGACAATCGTGGTCGACTCAACTACGTCCGGCGCGGCTCGAACGGTGGCATCAAGACCTTCGAACTCGACTCCAAGGATCCCAGCGAGCAGTCCGCCGGCTCCGGCGGTGCGTTCCAGATGACCGCCGACGGCAAGAAGATGCTGGTGCCCCAGGGCAGTGGTGCGGTCATCCGCAACGCCGGCTCCGGTGGTGGTGATCGGGTCGTGACCTCACCCATGTACGTCATGGTCGAGCCTCGTGCCGAATGGCGACAGCTGGTCACCGATGCCTGGCGCATCCAACGTGATCACTTCTACGATCCCGGACTGCACGGTGTCGATTGGGATGCGGTCCTCGAGGCGTATCTTCCCCTCGTCGACGAGGCGAACACCCGTGAAGACGTCAGTTACATCATCGGTGAGATGATCTCGGAATTGAACGTCGGGCATGCGTACTACTACGGCGGTGATGCCGAATCCGAGCCGTCCATGAACGTGGGTCTGCTTGGTGTCGACTGGATGCCCGTCGCCGGCGAAGGTGATGTGCCGGACGGCTATCGGATCTCCAAGGTCTACGGTGGTGCCAAATGGGACGTCGATGCTCGTGGACCGCTTCAGGAGCCCGGACTCGATCTCGAGGAAGGTGACATCGTGGTGGCGGTCAACGGCATGCCGATGTCGCTCGATACCGATCCCTGGCGTCCGTTCGTCGGCACTGCCGGAAGCTCGGTGGTCCTCACCGTGCTCGAACGAGATGCGGACGAGACTGATTCCGAAGATGCTGATTCCGAAGACATGGATTCCGACGTCATGGAGACCGAGGGCGACGACGCCGAGGGAACCGGGACCGAAGACGACGACCAAATGGAAGCCGGCGCCACTCGTGACGTCGTGGTTCGAACCATTCGAAGTGAAGCGGATCTTCGCTACCGTGATTGGATCGAAGGTCGCCGCGCCGCGGTCGCGGAGATGAGTGACGGCACCGTCGGCTACATCTACGTGCCCAACACCGGCCGTGACGGTCAGAGCGATCTGGTCCGTCAGTTCCACGGTCAGTCCCACATGCCCGCACTGGTCATCGACGAACGCTGGAACGGTGGGGGACAGATCCCGAACCGTTTCATCGAACTTCTGAACCGTCCCGTCACCAACTACTGGGCACGTCGCGACACTCGTGACTGGCGCTGGCCGAACGGCACGCACGCCGGACCCAAGGCGATGCTCATCAACGGCAACTCCGGTTCCGGGGGCGACATGTTCCCCTGGCTCTTCCGTCACCACGAGCTCGGACCGATCATCGGCACCCGAACGTGGGGTGGTCTGGTCGGCATCTCCGGGAACCCCGAGTTGATCGACGGTGGCTACACCGCGGTCCCGACCTTCGGTTTCTATGAGAATGACGGCACCTGGGGCATCGAAGGACACGGCGTCGATCCCGACATCGAAGTCATCGCCGACCCGGCGCTGATGCTCGATGGTGGTGACCCGCAGCTCGAGAAGGCGGTCGAAGTGATGCTCGAAGCACTCGCGAACGGTGAGGGCTACCAGCCGGTCGCACGACCTTCGTCACCCGACCGCAGCGGCATGGGCGTGACCGAAGAGGACAAGTAGTCTCTGATCAGTTCTCAAGCGCCTGCCGGGAAAGTCTTTGAAAGACTTTTTCGGCGGGCGGTTCATAGCCCGTTCGTTGCACCATGAAGAGCCCGAACGCCTTGTCCGGGGTCGAGACCCAGAACTTCGTGCCGGCGGCGCCGCCCCAGTAGTAGGTTCCGCTTCCATCCGCCCATCCTCCGAGACCGTAGGTTCGTTTGATGTTCTTCAGATGATCCTGCTGCATCAGCTCGATCGTCTCCGGTTCGAGGATGGTGTTTCCATCGAGGGAGCCACCATTGGCCATCATCCGGCAGAACCTCGCATAGTCGTCGGTCGTCGAGAGAAGTCCCTGGCCACCAAGCATCGCCTTCGGCTTTCTCGTCAACAGACGCTTCGAGCGGGCCAGCCTCAGTGAGCCCTGCTCCGATTTCGTGTAGAGCTGGGCGGTCCGCTCGAGATCATCCTCATCCTCGATCCAGAATTCGGTGTCGCTCATGCCGAGCGGGTCGAGGACTCGTTCTCGCAGGATGACATCGAGGCTCTTGCCCTCGATGACCTCGAGATAGCGTCCGAGGACATCGATCGAGTAACCGTAGCGGTATCTCGTGCCGGGTTCCGAGGCGAGTGGTTGTTCCGCCAGTTCCCGTGAAAAGGATCCGAGTGACCTCAGGTGCTGCCGAGGTGACACATCTCCCTTTCTGATTCCCATGCTGTGGGTCATCAGGTGTCGAGGCGTGATCGCGGTCTTCGCGGGAACAAGTTCATCTCCGACTCGGATCTTGGGGCTCTTCCATTCGGGAAGATGCTTCGAGATTGGTTCGTCGAGGGTGAAGGCGCCCTCCTCCCAGAGGCTCATCGCGGCCACCGCCACGATCGGTTTGGTCATCGAATAGATTCGAAAAAGCGTGTCCATCCTCATCGGTTTTTTCGCCGAGATGTCCGCAAGACCGATGGTCTCTCGATAACCGACCACGCCGTCTCGTTCGATCATCACCACGATGCCCGACAGTGTCTTCTCCTCGACCGCGGTCTGCATGGTCTGGCGAAGTTCGCCAATGATCTCGTCGTCGAACTGGGTCTTCGTGTTCTCCCCGGCGTCTTTTCGAAGCGAGTCGGTGGCGTGCTGTTCCTGCACTGGTGCGTGCGTCATGGTTTCCTGCTTGCAGGAGGCATGAAGCGTGCTGCTCAGCAGACATGCGAGCAGCAATGATGCTCTTCGATGTGGAATCATGAGAGTGTTGGTCCTCGTTGTTGGTTCATGATCAGAATGATCTCGGCACGTCGGGGAGCTTGTAGAAACCCTGCCCGGTCGATTCGAGTTCGCCCTTGGCCGCAAGGACCTTCCAGACCTCCGGTGCCCATTGCTCGGGGGGCAGGATCGATTCGAAGCCCGCGTCCTTTCCACCGGAAAGAGGGCTTCGACCCAGTTTCGATTCATGGTCGAGCTTGATCAGCTTGAGACGTTTTCGGTAGGCCTTCATCGCACTGCGAAGTTCTTCGTCGGGAATCTCCGGAAGCGGTTCCTCGACGGGTGGTGCCTCAAGTTCGGCTTCGCCGCGCAGTACCAGAATGAGAGTTCTGATCGCATCCGGCTGGCGACTGATCACCGCTCGCGCGACCGCACCGGTATCGGCTTTCGCTTTCACCAGAAGCTTCTGAACCTGGCCCCATTCGGGACCGGCTTCCGGTGTCTCAAGGACGGGCAGCAATGCTTCGATTTCAGCGATCACGGCGTCCACATCCACCGGTGGTGGGACGTAGCCGCCTTGCTTCTTCTTCTTTTTCTTCTTGGCCATGACTGAAGGCTAGCATTTTGATCATCTGTTGGCAGTCGAATCTGCAATGATCGGGTCATGAACACCTGCTTGCTCATCCTGCTTCCACTTTTACTCGTCACTTCAACGCTCTTCGCTCAGGACGAGGACTCCGTTGCGCGTCCCGAACGGATCGGTCATGGACTTCGTGGGTACATCTCCAGTCACGCCGAGACCGTGCCGGAGACCCATCGCTACGGCGCAGGCTTCTATGCCGGTGTCTGGTCGCTGGTGCCGGAGCCGATCGCGGGGTTTCAGATCGGACTGCCCTCGGCGTGGATCATTCCCAACAATGACGACAACCCCGACGTGCCCTTGTGTCCCGTCGGCACCACCGCACGGGACAACTGGCCCGAACGGGGGTCCCACGTATGGCTCGGTCTTTCAGACCCTCGAAGGCGGCATCGGCTACTGGGCGGGCAACCGTTTTCATTACGGACCACCGAAGTTCAGCATGAACGCGACCTCGGACTGTTACAGCCACGAGATCGCCTCGCCGGGTTGGCCGTTCTTTCATTCGAGTGGACCGCTTCCCGATGATCTGCTCGGCATCGCTCAGATCAGCAACCGCATCCTGGTGCCACCGGACGGCATGACCTTCAAGGGCACGCCGATGGGGGAACTTCTGGGCTACGCCTACATGGCGTTGCCGTTGACCGACGAGCAGTCGTCCCCGCAGCCGACCGGCACCAACAGCTGGACGCTCTTCGTCAACGCGAAGAACTTCAAGGGACCGGTCGCCTGTTACGTGCCCGAAACCTGGAGTCGCATCGCACACGACTATCCCTTCGATGTCGGTCGAGGTCTCGATGCCCGTGGCTCGACCGGCGGACTCTCGGGCGCGATGGAGATCAACACCGTGCCTCGATACGAGGCGACCGACTCGGACGGTGTGTCCTACGCACGGATTCCGCAGCTGCAGTTTCCGGTCGATGCGCGTGATCGCACCACGTTGGTTCGAGACACGATTCTCTACTCGAAGGATGCGATCTACGACGAGGTGCTCGCCTGGCGTGACGGCGGACGTGCGCCCGACGGTCGATTCAAGACCACCGGCATGATTCGCCCCAAGGTCGGGACCGGACCGATCGGCTATCGCATCGACGACACCCCGATCTCAGGCATCAATGAACTCGCCCAGCCGAGCATCTTTTCCGAGAACACCTTCGGCCTGACCTGGACGAACGGCGTGCGCCGCGGGGTGGGACGTTTTCCGACCTTCTATCGACTGGAGTCCGGCACCTGGAAGGCGGTCGATGCCGAGGACGTTCCTGCCGAAACCGGACTGCGGGAGGCGTCCTTCGCGCCACCGGGAAAGAATCCGAGGCCGTATTCCGCGCTTCCTCTGGCGGGTTCATGGGCGACACCCGGTCCGGCGGCCGGACCGTTCGAGTCACGTCTGGCGGATGGCTCCACCGTGACCTACCACTGGTACCGCTTCGTCGACCAGCCGGTCTTCCAGCAGTACGACCGTACCGAGGAGGAGATGAATCGATTGCAGGCGATGATCGAACGCATGCATTCGACCTGGCGAATCAACGGCACCTATCTCGCGCCACCTTCCGCAGGGCGCCTCGTCTCCTTCGATCCGAATCTGATCGTCTCGCCGCCGAAGGGCATGGAAGTCGGGTACGTGCCGATCGTCACGCATCAGGCGAAGACGGTCGCTTCCGTTTCGGAGTCCAGCCTTCGGCCAGCCGCCAGCAGCGATGGATCTTCCGGTTCCTGAAGTCCTCGGGGATCGAACGATGACTGATCTCGTGCGCACCGAATCCGGTGGGGACGGCGGCCTCGTCGAATTCGAACCGGCGGTCATTGGTCGAGAAGAAGATCTCTCCACCGGGTGCGACGAACCGTGAGACCTGCTTGATCAGTTCCGGATGATCTCGTTGAACCGAAAAGGAATCCGCTTTCATCCGCTTCGAATTCGAAAAGGTGGGGGGGTCGCAGATCACGATGTCGTAGCGCACGTCATCCTGCGGGCCCTGTTCCAGCCATTGCAGGCAGTCCGCCGGAATGCTCTGGTGGGCGTCGTCCAGTCCGAACCCGTTTTGATAGAGGTTCTGGGCATACCAGTCGAGGTAGGTGCGCGACATGTCGATGGTGGTCGTGCGTGCCGCGCCGCCCGCCCTGGCGTGCACGCTGAACGCACCGGTGTAGGCGAATAGGTTCAACACGTTCTTGCCCTGCGCGCGTTCTCGAACCGCGAGTCTGGTGGGACGATGGTCGAGAAAGAGACCCACGTCCAGATAGTCGGAAAGGTTGATCTGAAAACGCGAGCCGTGTTCCTGGACGACCTTCAGGTGCGCTTTGGTCTCGATGCGTTCGTACTGTTCGCGGCCACCGTCGTCATCCCGTTGCCGGCCGCGATGCTTCACGTGCATGCGTGCTCGGGGGATGCCGAGGCCGGCGAGGATCTCGCCCTCGACGTCACGTCGGTAGGCGATCGAATCGTCGATGGTGTCGTCCTTGGTGCGATCATGGAACCAGACCACGGCGTCACCTTCGTGGGCGAGGTCCTCCGTCTCGGGATCTCCGTACCAGTCGATGACCAGCGGGTACTCGGGGATGTCCCGCTCATAGAGCCGAAAGCAGGAGATGCCCTGCCGGCGTCCCCACTTCGCGAGGTGCTTCATTCTCTTCGTCAGTCGTTCGCCGAGCATCGGGGGTCTCTCTTCATTCCGGGTAGGCGGGGGGTTCGGGTGTTTCGATCGGCATCTCGCGCGTTCGTCTCTCGAGTTCCTCGATGGCGCGTTCCAGCTGACGGTCTCGTCCTTCGACATGGTCATGCGGGGTGTTGTCGATTTCGATGTCGGGATCGACGCCGTAGTTCTCGATGTCCCAGCCGTCCTTCAGGGTCCAGGTCGCGTATTCAGGTTGAGTGGTCATGCCACCGTCGACCGCACCCTTGTCGCTTCGGATGCCGACCACGCCACCCCAGGTGCGCATGCCGAGCAGCGGTCCGAGCTCCATCTCTCTGAACATGTAGGGGAAGATGTCGCCGTCGCTTCCCGAGTGCTGATCCATCAGGACCACCATGTGTCCGGGGAAGGCATGCTGCGGGTAGGTCATGGTGCTGCCATGACGCGGTTGGTCGTAGCCGGTGACCTTCTGAGCCAGCTGATCGAGGATCAATTGACTGACGAATCCGCCCCCGTTGTTTCTGATGTCGATCACCAGGCCCTCCCGGTCGCCTTGGCCCGGGAACTGGTGTCCGAACTGGGAAAGCCCTTCGGTGTCCATGTCGGTGAGATGCAGGTACCCGAAGCGACCGTCGCTGGCGGCATCGACCGCTTCTCGGTTGCCATCGACCCAGGCGTTGTAACGAAGACGGCTTTCGTCGTAGACGACGGGTGCGTTGACGACGAAGATCTCCTCGGGATTGTCCTTCGGCATCACGACCAGTCTGACGGTGTCTCCGGCGATGCCGTCGAGCATCGACCAGGGGTTCGAATTCGGATCGACCGGGCGTCCGTCGATCTCGAGGATGACGTCGCCTTCCTCGATGCCGAGCCAGGATGACGCAAGCGGGCTGCGGCCGTCTTCGTCCCATGATCGTCCGGGCAGAATTCGTGCGATCTCGTACCCATCCGGGTGAGGTGCGAGGTCCGCCCCCAGCATGGCGAAGGGGACGTAGTCGGCGCTTCGCACCGGCTCGCCTTCCTGCCAGACGTAGGCGTGGCTGCATTCGAGTTCGCTCATCATGCGTCCGATCAGATCGTCCAATTCATCGCGAGAGCCGATCAGGTCGAGACGCTCCGCGTACTTCGAGCGCATGGCATCCCAGTCCACACCGTTCAGCTTCGGGTTCCAGAAGAAGTCGCGTTGCAGGCGCCAGGCCTCATCGAGAATCTGTGCCCATTCGGCAGTGGTGTCGACTTCGAGCAGGTGCGCGGTGGGGGGAAGGGGTTCCACCGTGTCGAACATCGTGTCGTAGGTGAACCACTCGCCCATGCCGTTGGTCAGTGCGAGAGTCGTGCGATCTCCGCTGATGACGTAGTGTGCGATGTCTTCGGTCACGACCGTCGGTCCGCCGAGGACATCGAATCGAATCAAGGATGGCGGGGATGATTCGTCCATGCCGTCGTTGTGCAGGACCTCTCCCGTCGTTCTCATCGCATAGAAGCCGCCCCAGGTTGCTTCGAGCTGAGACCAGGTTCCCGGTGTCACGTCGGAAACGGGGTGCACTCGGGCGTTCAGGCCCGCAAGGTCGATGGTGATCGCCTCCGCCTCCTCGGGTTCCGACATCATCGAGTCGTCCTCGGACGCGAACTCTTCTTCCATCGTCCCCCAGTCCTGAGGTTGAGGCGGCATCGACCAGCTCTCGAGATCGATTCCCATCGAAGTCATCAGAGCGGCGTCCGGTGGTGGCATCGAAGCCTCGAGCGAGAGGGCGTACACCCGTGCGCTCTCCGTGAAGGTGTGTCGGAATTCGGTGCTTCCCAGTCGTGCATTCATCGAACGGTCGCTCACAAACCACAGGTAGGCCCCGGCTGGATCCCATCTCGGCTGGGTGTCTGAATACATGCCCCCGCCGATCGTGATCGGCGGGGTCGTGGGATCATCAAGTCGGGTGATCGTGATCTCCGAGAGTTCGTTCGCATTCGGCATCGCCCAGGCGATCCATCGGCTGTCGGGTGAGATCCGGTAGTCGCTGATCTCGCCATGGGAACAGCGTGTGATCAGTCTTCGTTCGCCGGTCTCGAGATCGAAGGCAAGGAGTTCACCGCGTGCCGTGGCGGCGACCACCCATCGTCCGTCATCGGAGCTCACGGGAGGAAAGAACCATGCGTTCGTTTCATCGCTCAGAATCTCCTGTTCAGGAGGACCACCGAAGTATCGGAGTGCGAGCTGCTGCTCACCGCCTTCGTCGGTGATCACGACCAGGGTTTCCTCGTCGAGAAACGTCGCGCTCGTGTTTCGGTCGCCGCTCTCATCGGTGACTCGCAAAAGTTCTCCGAATTCGAAGTCGATCACGAAGACTTCACCCCGCGCTGTGAATGCCATCATCTTCCCTTCCCGGGACAACGAGGCTGATTCGATCGTCTCGTCCGAAGCGACGTGTCGGTTTCTTCTCTGCGGTCTGTCGCTTGACAGATGGATCCGTGGTCTTGTCACGCTGCCATCTCGAACATCGAGGATTCCGATCTCGCCGCCCTGTTCGAAGACCAGTCGACTGGAGCCCGGCGCGGCATCGCCGGCAAGCGAGCGGATGTCGAAGTTCGCGGGCGCGTCACCCGTCCCGTCGAACATGGTGAGCTGGGTCGTCGCGTTTCCATCGGGGTCCATCGTCCAGATGTTCGGTGTTCGGTCGCGGTCGGAGAGGAAGCAGATGCGTTCTTCACCATCGGCGTCCATCCACACCGGAAACATGTCGTTGGCATCGTTCTCGGTGAGGTTTTCAAAGGCTCCGTTGCCCGGATCACCGAACCAGATCTCGGGTGCGGTGCCACCCCGATAGTTCTTCCAGTTGTCTCGTTCGTTCGACCAGCGACAGAACGCCATTCGCGCATCGTCCGCCGCGAAGGACGCCATCGAGCAGTCACCGAATCCGAATGGCTCCGGCATGCCGCCTTCCAATGGCACCTTCCACAGTTCGCTTCGGCCGTGCGGGTGGGTTCTTCCGGAACGAAAGAGCACCGAGCTGCCGTCCGAGGTCCAGCCCACGACCGCATCCCTGTCCGGATGAAAGGTCAGTTGTCGAGGTGCGCCACCTTCTGCAGGCATGACGAAGACGTCTGGGTTGCCGCCATATTCGGCGCTGAAGGCGAGCCAACGACCATCCGGAGAAAATGCAGGACGTGACTCCGCGCCCTCATGTGAAGTGAGTCGATGCGCTTTTTCGTCTTCAAGGTCCGCTCCGAAGAGATCCCCCTCACTCACGAACACCAGGCGGTCCTGATGAAGCGTCGGTTCCGTGGCCCATCCGGCATGCGGTGGTTCCCCCTGAGCATTCGTGCCGGTGGTCACCGTGGTCATGAGGAGAGCGCTGCATGTGAGAATGATCTTCATCTGTCGGGACTCCATCGCTGGTGTGGAAACCACGTGCCGTGGTCGTGCTTCAGTCGTTCGAGCTTACGGGATTTTTCTCCGGGGCATCGTGACATGAAACGACCCCCGCCTCATCGTGCGATGAAGCGGGGGTCCGTGGTCACTGTCGGTGGATGAGAAGGCTCAGCGCATGTTCGAGCGGATCTTCATCATCATCTCACGGGCTTCTTCCGGAGTCATCCGACCGGATTCGACCGCCATGTCGAGTCGCTGCTTCATGCGTCCGAACCAGTCACGAAGTTCTTCCCGGGACAACCCCTCGGGTGGGGAGGGGATGGTGCGTTCGCCTTCGGATGCGGACCCTGCCTTGTCCTTCGCCATGCCGGCCTTCATGCGATCGAGGCGCTGTTGCATCTGCTCCCTGGTGATCTCGCCGGCTTCGAGCATTTCCATCATCTTGCCCTGGGCTTCCTTGTAGTCGCGACGTGAATATCCCTTCGCCTCGGAGTCCTCCGACATGGAGCGTTCGATCTCGAGCTTCATGCGTTCGAGTCGCTGCGTCATCTGTTCCTTGGTGATCTCGCCGGACTTGACCATGGCGGCCATCTTCTTTTCGGCTTCCATGTACTCGACTCTGGAAGGTGCCTTGGCCTTTCTGCCTTCGCCGACCATCGCTTTTCTCATCTCTTCGAGTCTCTGCTTCATCTGTCCCTCGGTGATCTCACCGGACTCGACCATGGCCGTCATCTTCTTCTCGGCCTCCATGTAGTCGGCCTTGGTGAAAACCTTGCTCGTCGTTCCGCCCATCGCCATTCTCATCCGGTCGAGTCTCTGCTTCATCTGTTCCCTGGTGATCTCTCCGGATTCGACCATGGCTTCCATCTTGCGTGATGCTTCCGCGTAGTCGGCTCGAGTGAAGGCGGGCCTCTTGAATTCCGACATCATCTTGCGCAGACCTTCGACGAGTTGCGCGGGTGTGATCATGCCCGCTTCGAGCATCCGCTCGACCTGAGCGATCGTGTTCTCGAGTTCGTCCTCCGAATCGCCCCGATCATCCCGATCATCCCGATCTCTGCGGTCGTCTCCCTCGCCTCTTTCGAAGATCGCCATGCCTCGTTCATTCATCATGGCCTGAGCCTCGCGACTGCTCATCGTTCCGTCTTCGATGCCCATCATCAGTCGTCGATGCAACTGCATCATCTGACCGGCCTGTTCCCGGGTCATTCGTCCGTTTCTGACTTCCTCACCGATCCTGGCCCGTATCGCTTCCGCTGTCGGGAAGGTCGTGTCGTCCTTCTGCCCTCGATCCTGCTCGGACGCGACCACTTCCGCGGCGTCGACCGAGTTCATCGAGGTCGTCAGGCAGACGGCGGTCAAGCCGGTCGCAAGGGCCACCGCGAGTGGTGCCTTCCAGATCGTTTTCGCGGTTCGGATCTGGTTCTGTGTTTCAAGCATTCTGGTGATTCTGGACATCAAGGAGCCTCCTGTGGCATGGACTGCTGTGTTCACGGTTGAGTTGGTGCGTTGGATCCGGAGCGTTTCGAGCTTGAAGAGTGCCCGAGCGAAGATACGAGGTTGGTTCATGGTTTGAATGGTGAGATCGTCGCAGCAGAGTTCGCGTTCGTTTCGAATCTGATTCGACAGCCACCAGGTGACCGGGTGGAAGAAGAGCACGCATTCCGCGGTGCCTTGGAGAAGATTGATCAGGTGATCCATTCGACGGATGTGGTTCAGTTCATGGAGGAGCACCAGCTTCAACTCTTCGGTGGTCAGCGTGGTGAACGCGGCTGCAGGAACCAGGACCACCGGTCTGATCCAACCGAGCACCATCGGGGTCTCGATGATTCCGCTTCCGAGCAGTCTGATGCTCGCGGGAAGCCCGAGCTGTTCCTTGAGTTGATCGAACAGTGTCTGCCAGCTGGAATCGATCGCCACGTCGGCGCCGGTTCTGAGTCTGACCGTGGTCCGCCACTGGATGATGAAGCGCGTGCTCATCAGGAGAACGCCGGCGATCCAGGCGATGGCGACCAGCCCGGCGACGTCTAATGTCATCGCCTCCGCGCTGTGCGCCGAGTTGGTGATCTCGTTCGGTTCAGGGGCTTCCATCTGCGCCGCAATGGTTTCGGCAGTCGGTTCGAGCGGTCGGATCTGCTGACCGAGCTGGGTCATGGTGATCATGAAGGTGAGGACACAGAGACCAAGCGCGAGGCAGGCGGTCAGGTATCGGAACCCCGCCAGACGGGAGGGCACCAGTGCCAGGATCAGCGCGGCGACCAGGCCGATGAGCGCTCCCTGCCAGAGGAAGTGGATGATCGTCCAGCCAAGAACGGTCCAGTCGAAGGCGTTGATGATGCCGTTCATCGTGGCTCTTCCAATTTGTCGAGCATCCTGCGAATCTCAGCCAGTTCTTCGGGGGTCGACTTGCGCATCGCGAGCGCCTGCAGGGCGAGGTTGCCCGGAGAGCCGTTGAATGCCCGGTCAAGCAGATCCCCGATGAGTGTTTTCTGTGTCTTCTGTTTCGTCTCATAGGGACGGTAGACCTGGGGCCTGACATCCGAATCCCGTTCAAGCAGCTTCTTCTGAGTCATGATCTGCATGAATTTCAGCACGGTCGTGTAGCCCATGCCTTCGTCGGATTCTTCAAGATGCTCGAAGACTTCACGAACCGTCGCACTCTTCTTCTGCCAGAGGACATTCAGAATGAGACATTCGGAATCAGTCGGTTTGTTGCTCTTGGGTCGTCGCATCGTCGCCTTTCGTCTGGGAACGAATTTATACGAAAAGTTTCGTCATTGTGAGGGGATCTGGCTGATTTTTACGAAAGTCTTCGTATTCAATGAAGCCCTACTTCTTGTTGCCACCTCTGGAGGTGCCCTTCCCCCGACCGGTGGCTTGTCCCTTGCCCTTGCCTTTGCTGGCGCCCTGGCCGCCCTTGCCCTTCTTCGAGTCAGGTCCACCCGGGACCATCATGCCTGTGCCAAGCGGTGTTCCCGGCTTGCGTGGGCACCGTTCCATCAGCGCCTCGCTCATGAGACCACTGAGCAGGGTGTCGATCTGATCATCGAGGTCATCAAAGGCATCGAATCCCGGTTCCTTCAGAAGAAGTCTGGCATCCGTGCTCATCTCTGAAGATCCGTCGGTGAAGGCACGGACCTTCGCGCGGGCCATCCTCGGCTCCGATTCGATTCGATCCATGATCGCCCGCATGCGAAGTGCGGGCAATCTTTCTTCGATGCTTTGCTGGATCTCAAGCAGGCTTTCAAGAAGCTCGGGGTCGTCTTCCGCACGGTCCATCGCGCAATCCGAGGCACGCTCGCACCATCGGACCCGCATCTGTTCGGAGAATCCCTGGAGATAGGCTCGTCGCCTGAAGGTCTCGGCAAGGTCCTCGGGCCGGTCGCGGAGTGAGTCGCTGATCGTCTCGACGCCGCTCAGGGTGGCATCCCTGAATCTGATCGACGCTTCGAGTTCGTCCCGGACATCCCTCATGAATGCGTCGATCTCCGGTCCTGAATCCTCTTTCTCAAGACCATTGCTCAATTTCTTGATCCCGCCCTTGTCGAACATGGTGCCTGCGAGCGTGAATCCACTGATCTCCCGCTTGATGCGCGCGTTCATCCATTGATCCGCGATCCCGATCAGGGTGGTGTTTTCCTCGATCACTGTGGGGCGTGCCTCGACGAGCATGCCGGGGGTGCGTTCCGAGGTTTCCTCGATGGCCTGCATGAGATTGATTCTGGTCCCTCCGAGGTCCGCCTCCTGTCTGGCATTCTCCAGCAGAAGTTCAACGGCCAAGACCTCGAACTCTTCAAGTGCGGACTCGGGAAGGATCGTCCGAAGCTCGGTCAGCAGCTTGGTTCGTGCCGAACGTCTGTATCGAGCGAATTCCTTGATCCGATCGACCATCTCGAAGGCATCATCCGCGCCATTCGTGAGGCCGTTCTCCGCAAGAAAACGCCGTTCCTCGATCAGTCCGGTCCGAACCAGTTCGATGGCCTCTTCAAAACGGTTGATGCCGTCTTCCGCCCATTGCACGGCGTCTTCGCCCTTGCCCCAGGATTCTGCGACCGATCGCACTGCCGATCGATCGATCGTGATGTTTTCAATGACCTCGATGTGGCCGCTCGTCTGCCGTGCATTCATCGCGCGAAAGCCGATGCGCATCTCCTTACGAAGTGCCTGTGCCCTGGCGAGGTAGTCATCGACGTAGTCTTCGACGAGCGATGCCACGATCGTCGCGTTCAATTCATCGAGCTCGAGTCGTCGCGTCATGCCGGACGCGTCACGTTTCAGAAACTCAGGTCGTGTGAGGGTTTCAAGGTCGCCTGGGTCGGGAATGCTCAGTCGTGCGAAACTCATCGCGCCGGCACGCATCGATCCGGTCGCCCATGATCGCTCGGGTTCTTCGCCTCGTCGATCGTATTCCTGGTAATAGCTTTTCACATCGGCAAGTGCCTCTTCCCAGATCTGCTCGCTGTCCGCTTCGGTCATCTGGCCGGTCTTGACCGCTTCGGCGAGTTGTTGATAGAGCTCACCGAAGAATGCACGGTCTTCCTGCCCCGGCTTTGGTGTCTCTTGACTCGAGTCCACGGGAGAACCCGACGCGACGTAGGCGGCAAGCATGATCGCTTCGATCATGCCTTCGTCGATCACACCGGTCACGATCGCCGGCCGGAGTGATTCCTCGAGTTGACTCGTGAGATCTCCGTCACCTGATGCCTCCGCGGGCTTTTGAGCGAAGGTCGCGTGTGCGGTCGTCGTCATGAACACCAGCATGAGTGTGAGGTACTTCATCGAAACGCTCCTGGAGTGGTCTCTCATGGGATTCGAATGCCTTTTCGGTCTGTTGCAGAGGGGAGATGAGTCTTCAATGTAGACGAAATAATTCGTCACTTCAATGTTCGATGCCTGTCCAACGTTCGTGGCGATCGGATATTTCATACGAGATCACCTTTGTGTTCGTTCCGTGCGACGACCTGATGTCATCTCGACTTCGCCCGACTGACTTTCATCTTTCAAGGTCCTGTTGATACACTTCATCACGTTCAAACGATCGAACACCGGAGTCATGTCATCAGTCTTCGCATCTGCCTGCTCACCACTCAGGATCTCGATGCCGATCCCTTTCCCGAGGATGATTGGCCCTGTGACCCGCGTCCGTTCTATCCGGACGCCGAGTGGCACGTCGAGACTCTGGTCGGGAAGGTGGACTCGGTCGCTCAGGTCGAGAGACTGATCGCGTCGAATGCATTCGATCTCTTCTTCAATCTCTGCGACGGTGCCGCCGATCAGGACATTCCCGGCATCGAAGTGATCCAGAAGATGGAAGCGCACGGCGTCCCCTTCGCCGGGGCGAGTTCGGAATGCTACGAACCCACGCGCGTCGAGATGAAGGAAGCCTGCAAGGCACTTGGTATCGCGACGCCCGCCTACGTGGTGGCCGAGACCGAGGAGGACGTCGAAGAAGCGGCTCGGACTCTGCGATTCCCGCTGTTCGTCAAGCACTACAGCAGCTACGCCAGCGTCGATCTCTCGCGTCGTTCACGGGTCCGCACGCCGGAAGGCCTGCGCATCCAGGCGAAGAAGATCATGAGCCGACACGGTGCGGCCTTGATCGAGGAGTACATCGAGGGCATCGAATGCACCGTCCTCGTCGCGGAGAATCCCGACGATCCGCGGCACCCGATCACCTACATCCCCGCGCAGTATCAGTTTCCCAAGGGCGAATCCTTCAAGCATTCCGACCTCAAATGGGTGGAGTACGAGGGTCTGTCGTCGTTCCCGGTGAAGGACCCCGTGCTCTCCGATCGACTGCGTGATGAGTGCGCGCGTTTCTTCGTCGAACTCAAGGCCGCAAGCTTCGGGCGCTGCGATCTGCGCGTCGACAAGACCGGTACGCCCTACATGCTCGAGATCAATGCGAACTGCGGCATCTACTATCCACCCGCTGATTACGGCAGCGCTGACATCTGCCTGTCACTTGATCCCGCCGGTCACGCCGGGTTCACGCGTCAGTTGATCGCCGCGGCATTCGCCCGCCATGCCCGCCTGAACCCGAAGGTCTGCGTCATGAGTGACGATCGCGATGAAGACCATGCTGATGACGCGGATGACGCGGATGAGGCTGTTCACGCTGCTCACGCTGATGACGCTGATGACGCTGATAATCCTATTCTTGCTGATCAGCATGATCATGCTGACCTGTTCGAGAGAGGCCCATGACGGACTTGGACTGGAAATCAAAGCTCGAAGCCCACGACATCAGATGGGTGCGGTTCGTCTGGTCGGATCTGGCCAACCGCATACGCGGTGAAGCGATCCACATCGATGCGATCGATTCGGTGGCCTCGACCGGTCCGGCCTTCACGGAAGGTCTGATGGGTCTCATGCTGCTGTGGGATCATGTGCCGCCTGAGTCGGGGCTGAGTCCCGTCGGTCAGGTCTGGGCGCGTCCCGACTGGTCGACCCTGCGACTGCCTCCATACCTGCCGGGACATGCCGAGGTCATGACCGATTTCGTGACTCGGGACGGCGAGCCCTGGGCCTGCAGTCCGCGGGTCTTTCTCAAGCGAATGATCGAACGGCTGGCCGAGCGGGACATGGAGATGGTGGCGTCATTCGAAAACGAGTTTCACCTCGTCATTCGGGGCGAGGACGGTTCCATACTCCCATGCGATCACAGTAACTACGCCTGCATCGAGGGGCTGAATGCGCATCGTGAACTGCTTGATGAACTTGCCGAGACCTTGATCGCGCAGGGCATCTCCGTTCAGGCCTGTCACGCCGAGGCCGGTCACGGTCAGGTCGAGATGGTGATCCGACACCGCGACGTCCTGGGTGCGGCCGATCAACAGCTGGTGTTCCGGGAGACGGCGCGCGAGATCAGTGCGCGTCACGGGAAGACCGCCACCTTCCTACCGGTCGTCTTCGAGAAATTCGCGGGGACCGGGTGTCATGTGCATTTCAGTCTGACCCGTGATGGCGAGAACCTCATTCCCGATCGTGAAACGCCTCATCGTCTCTCCGAGACGGGACGTCGTTTCCTCTCCGGTGTGCTTCATCATCTGCCTGCACTCATGGGAATCGTCGCACCCATCAACAATTCCTACCGTCGTCTGCAGCCCGGCATGTGGAACGGCACGATCCAGTGCTGGGGCTATGACAACAAGGAGGCGCCATTGCGGGTCCCGACGTCGCTGGCGCCACCGAGTCCGACGAACATCGAACTCAAGACGAACGATCATGCTGCAAACCCCTATCTGACCCTTGGGGCGATCATCGCCGCCGGACTGCACGGTCTCGATGAAGCTCTTCCTCTGCCGGATTCGGTCGACGTGGACCCGAACCAACTGACTGATGAGGACCTCGTGACGCGAGGGCTCTCGGTGCTTCCCCGTGATCTGACGACGTCCCTGAATCTGCTCGAGGCCGATGCCACGCTCATGAAAGCGATGGGGCCGGCCCTCTCGAAGGCCTATCTGGGTGTGAAGCGACATGAGTTGCAGGCTCAGGAAGGCTGGCCGTTCGACACCGAGGTCGACTGGCTGCTGACCGCCTTCTGATTCATTCTTTTGTGAATCAGCTGCGAAATCCCTCGCAATCACTTTTCGTGGTGCGAAGCTAGGGGAGTGATGTCCGCGAGCCAGAGGCCATCGCGTGATTCGAACCGGAAACCAGCACAGGTCATCATCGGAGCTTTGCCATGACTGTTCCATCCGCCTATACGACATTCACGGTGCAGAATCCGGACGGTACTCAGCACGGACCGGCATCGATTGAACAACTCAAAGCATGGGCGCAGGAGGGGCTGCTCTCCAGTACGTCTCGGCTCATTCCCGAGACCGGTGGTCAGCCGATCGTTGCAGCTGGATTCCTGCCACTGCAGGGGTATCTCGATTCCCAAAGTGATGTGGTGGCAACGCTCATTCCATGGCGAAACAGTTGTGCGCTCATTGGCTACTACCTTGGAATCTTCGGACTCATTCCAGTGCTGGGATGCATTCTCGCGCCTGCTGCCATCGTGCTCGGCGTTCTGGGGATCGTCCACTGGAAGAAGAATCATCAATCACACGGACTCGTTCACGCCATCGTCGCCATCCTCTGCGGAGTGATTGGTGTCGTGATTTCAGCCTTCATCATCATGGGTCTGGCACTGGGGGAATCCACTCTGAGGATGTGACCCGATTCAGGCCTTGCCGAGCATCTTTCGCTGGTAGAAGGCCTTCTCCATCACCGATTCATCGACCGATTCCGGAAGGGTGCCCTCTTCGGCCCACAGGTAGATCGTGGACCTGACCACCGCCCACATGGCACTCATGAACGCGCCATTGATGTAGAGGAGGATGAGGATCGCTCCGAAACCGCCGAGCGAGATGTGGTGACCACCGTGCGTCACCGAGCGGAAGTCGAGGAACGCGAGTCCGATCAAGGCGAGAATCAGAATGAAGTGGATGATCGCGATCGGACCACCGACGTAGAAGCCGCGTCGCAGCGTCCTCAATCCTGAAGCATCCGTGCCGCCATGAATCTTGTGCCAGGCATCGGTGATCGTCTTCTTCGATCTGCCGATGGCACCGAACGGACCGCATCCGGTGTCCATGATCGCGGTCACCGAGAAGAAGGTGAGGATCGACCAGGCGAACCCGATGAGTGCGCCGATGATCAGCCCGATGAATCTCTGATTTTCCAGGGCCGTAAGGAGCACGCCGACCACCATGGTGATCAGCCACCACAGGAACAGCTGCGGAAGGCGGATCAGTGCTTGCGCGTATCCGTAGCCGAACCCCTTCTTCTGTCCACGAATGACTGCGAGTGACTGACCGGTGAGTGCGCCGGTCGAGAAGATGCCGACGAACAGATTGATCACGAGGAAGAGCAGGAACCATCCGAAGTTCATGTGCTGGAAGATGTTCTTGACGTCGGCAGCGACGACGGGGTCGTCCTGGTTCTCCCCGGTCCGGGCGGATCCGTTTCCGCCTCCGTCCGTCTGCATGCTGTCCTGGATGCCCTGGTTCGCGATGTCGCCGAGGGTGCTGCCGACTTCGAGTGCCGAGATGTCGAACATCAGCGGCCACATCACGGCCAACAGAACGAGCATGGCGACGATGCGCATCAATGGATAGCCGAGAAGCTTGAAATCTGACCTCAGGATATCCCAGGCAAACGCTGCATTCGTACGTCGTCGCATCTCAATCTCCAGGTGTGACCCACGAAGTGGGTGCTAGTTGCCGATCTGACTGAGTTGCATCCTATCGGGCATCACCTTGAACGGGTTGATGAGGACGACGTGCGCCATGTTCGAAGGTGATTCATGACTGCTGAAGACCAGAAGCTGCCCGCGGTAGGGCATCATCGTGATGTGCCGAAGTGCGAAGGGGAGTTCCTCGACCACCATGCTCCATTCACCGGTCTCGGTGTCGTACATCTCGAGCGACTTGTTCGGTTCGATGCCCGATCCGTCGGCCTTCTGAGACATGCCGCCTGCGATGAAGATGTTGCCGTCGATCACGACCGCCTCCGGTGAGAGTCGGGTGCGCTCCGGTGGTGCGATCTCGGACCAGGTTCGAGTGTTGAAATCGAAGACGTCGCAGGGGGGGACCAGTTCGAAGTCGTCGGTCATGCCGCCGATCATGTAGTACTTGTCGCCGACGGTGACGCCACCGAATGCTCTGCGGGTGTTCGGAAGTGTGATGCCTGAATCCCTGAAGGTCTCGTCTCCTTCGCCGGTGTCCGCCATCATGACTTCTTTCAGATGTCGGAACTGGTCGCCTTCTTCGCGCCGGGGATCGTAGTCAAGGCCGCCGAAGACCCAGTATTCCTCGCCGTTCTGCGCGAGTCCGAACTGGCTGCGCGACACGGGAAGATGAGGTCCCGAAACGTTCCAGCTGTCGGTCTTGAAGTCGTAGGTGCAGCCTTCGACGTGGGTGTGTGCCGCATCGTCGCCGTAGCCGAAGCCGCCGAGTGCGAATCCGGTGGTCATGTCATCCGACATCATGGTCTGGATCGACTGGCGGGGCATCGGATACTCGCTGCACTTTCGCCAGGTCATGGTGGCGAGATTCATCTTGTAGCCCTCGGCGAGGAAGTTCTCCTCTTCGAAGTCATGCTGTCCGGTGCTGTTGTTTCCACCGAACATGTAGACCCAGCCATCACGAATGAAGAACGCCTGTCGATTCTTCGCATCGGAGGGAGTGGGGATCTGCCAGTGCTTCACGATCGCATTCTCGGTGTCGAGGGTCGTGATCGGAAGACGCTCGATCGCCGAAGGGCGCATGCCGCGGGAGATTCCGCCGATGGCGAGGACGTCACCATTGTGATCCGCCGCCATCTGGTGGAAGAATCTTGGGAACGTGAAGGCTCCGATCTCGGTCCACTCGCGGTCAGTGGGTGCCCAGGCGTAGACCGCGCCGTCCGCCGCGGAAGCGATGACGGTGCCTTGTGCATTGTCGGCGGCGACTCCGAACGCCTGTGACGGAAATTCAGGACCGTCCACCCAGGTGTCGCTCGCTGGATCGTAGAGGACGACCTTGTCGGTCGGCCCACGTTCGGAGGTCATCCCTCCGATGACGATGATCTTCCCGTCGATCGCGACCGAGGCGAGCGCCCGTCGCTCGAAGGGCACGTCCTTCGAAGTCCATCCGGATTCGGGATCGGCGAGGTCGAGCATCCAGATGTCCGAATACCAGTCACTGCTGTCGTTGTTCGCATCGAGGTTCCAACCACCGAAGACGAAGAGCGTGTCTCCGATGATGGCGGTGTCGTGCGACGAACGACCCGAGGGCATGTCCGGAAGCGGGGACCAGGTCATCGTCTCGGTGTCGAATGCATGAACCGTTTTCAACGAGACCAGGTGTTCCGGTTCACCGGGTGCATTCTCCGCGACGAGTCCACCGGTGCGAATGATCTTGCCGTTCCATGACTCGAGGGGACAGCTCTGCATGCCTTGCTCGTTCTTGAGCATCTCGACCCGGCTCAGGTCGTAGAGATTGATGCGATAGAACGCATCGGACTGACCTTCTCGGTGGTAGTCGTGCGGCTTGCCGGTGTATCCGCCCATGACGTAGACCCAGCCATCCTGTGTCGCGGAACCGAAACTGGTGGTCGCGCGGGGAATGGACTCGCAGGGTTCACCGGCCATCATGCCCCCGCCAAGGTTGGGGTCATCCGGCATGGCGAAGTGCTGCCCGTGACTTGCATGGACAAGTGCGAGGCTCGAGGCCAGGGTGAGGAAGGACACGCGGCGGGTGGTGGTCTTTGACATCATGAGTGGATTCATTTTCAGCAGGAGCTTGTGTCATTTTTGAGATTGAGTACGGCATCAGATCGAATGAGGTATAATATTGAGACTCAATCTCAATTGCAATCTTGGGTCTCTGCCCCTCATTCTGGGGTGCTCAAGGTCAAGGTGGCGGCACATTCACAGAAGGTTAGGAAGGCTTGAGAGGCATGAATCGACGAGACATGATCAGGGCGTCAATCGCCGGAACGGTCGGAGCATCAACAGTGGTCCCCGTGCTGAGCGCGGGTTCCATCGCAACCGGTTCCGGGCTCCGGCGGATCGGTGACAGCGAACAGGTGCAGGCAGCGGTTGATTCCGGTGTCGCCTACTTCAAGATCCGTTGCGACGATCAGATGCCTTCCGTGAAAGCCCTCGACGCGGCCATCGCCAGTGGTGATCTTGCCGCGGCCAAGCGCGCCTACATCGAATCGCGTCCGCCCTACGAAGAGATCGAGACCACCGCCGGTTCCTTCGAGGATTCGGACGCGGACATCGATGCTCGTCCGTACGCCTTCGAAGGTGGCGAGACCGATCCCAACTTCCGCGGTTTTCACAAGATCGAGAACCTCATCTTCGCCGCAGAGGATCTCGAGGCTGCTCGTCCCTACTCGCAGAGACTGATCCAAAGCATCGCCACGCTCCGCAAGGAACTCGATGAGTCGGAGCGTTTCAGCGCCGAAGGTCAGTTCGGAGGCATGGTGGCACTCACCAATGAGGTCGCCGCCAAGAAGATCTCCAGTGAAGAGGAGACCTGGTCCGATCAGACTCTGCTGATCTTCAAGCACAACTGGATCGGGGTTCACAGTCAGTTCAAACCCTTCGGTGCCATGGTCGGAAACGATCGCGCGTCGGTGCAGGCCGTCGATCGTGCTCATCGTGATGCCATGGCGACCTTGAAGCCGCACTTCAAGCCCGGCATCGTGGCCGCCGCCCCCTACAGCGGCATCTCGAATCGCGAGCGAAGAGCGATGGCCGATGCAAGCAACCGGTACCGAGACGCGATCATCGTCGTGCGCGACGAAATCGGCGTGTCCGGCTGAATCCCCATCATCCCCACCACAACATGATCACCCACAGGAGAAGATCAGTTCCCATGTTTCAGGTACATTTCAAGCAGTTGCTCCTCTTCGGAGCGTTCCTCGCCAGCCCGTTCCTGGGTGCGTCAATCGCTCTGGCCGAGGCCGAACAGGATTCCAAGGATCCCGTCGAGCTGGTCGTCTACAGCGGACGCAAGGAATCCTTGATCGGTCCCGCTCTCGCGAAGTACACCGCCGCGACGGGAAATCCGGTCAAGGTCAAGTACGGGTCGACCTCGGGCATGACCGCACTTCTTCTTGAAGAAGGTGATGCCACCCCTGCGGATGTCTTCATCGCCCAGGATGCCGGTGCACTCGGCGCACTTGCCAAGAAGAAGCGACTTCAGACTCTGCCTGACTCGGTGACCGCTTCGGTCGAACCACGTTTCCGTTCTCCTGATGGGGTCTGGGTCGGCGTGACCGGTCGAGCTCGCTCGGTCGCCTACAACACCTCGAAGGTGAAGCCGTCGGACATGCCGGCCTCGATCGTCGAGTTCACCGATCCCAAGTGGAAGGGTCGCGTCGGCTGGGCGCCGGGCAACGGATCCTTCCAGGCCTTCGTGAGTGCGATGCGACATCGTGTCGGCGACGAAGCGACTGAAGCCTGGCTGCGTGGCATGATCGCGAACGAAGCGGTGGTCTATCCGAAGAACACCGCGATCGTCCGGGCGGTCGGTGACGGCGAGGTCGATCTCGGTTTCGTGAATCACTACTACCTCTACCGTTTCCTCGCCGAAGACCCCGCGTTTCCGGTGAAGAATCACTTTCTTCCCAACGGCGACCCCGGTGCGCTGATCAACGTGGCCGGCGTCTGTCTCCCTCGTCAGTCCGACCAGGAGGCACGCAAGGCAGCCGCCGCCATGGAACTGGTTCGGTTCATGCTTGCCGAGGAGGCTCAGAACTATTTCGCGCAGTCGACCTATGAATATCCTCTGGTCAAGGGAATCTCGCCCGCAGAGGGACTGATTCCGCTGGCCCGGATCGAGACGCCCGACATGGATCTCGGAGACATGGATGATCTTGACGGCACCCTCGTGATGCTGCGCAAGGTTGGAGCGCTTCCCTGACCGCGATCCCCGACATCACTGATGTTTCACGGAGGCGGAGGCGGGCGCATGCGCCCACTCCGCTTGTCGTTGTCTGCATGGTGATCGGTCTTCTCATTCTTTCGCCTCTGGTCTACCTCGTGGTTCGAGCGTTCCAGGGCAGTGGGACGGAACGACTGGGTTCCTTCTTCTTCAGCATGCAGACCCTTGGCTATGCGGGTCGCAGCATCGGTCTGGCATGCGTCGTGGTCATCGGCTCGCTCATCATCTCACTGGCTCTCGCCTGGGTGACCCTGGCTCGTGATCTTCCATTTCGACGTCTGTGCACCATGCTTGTGGTGTGCCCGCTTGCGGTTCCCTGCTACGTGGGTGCGGCGGTCTTCATCGGAGTGTTCAGTCCCCGCGGGCCGTTGGGTTCGTTCTGTGCCGAGCTCGGTCTCGCTCCGGGGTGGTTCAGTGGGTTCTGGGCGTCCGCGTTCGTGCTGACGTTGTTCGTCTATCCACTGGCCTATCTGTCAATTCGGGCAGGGCTTCGTGGCATTGACCGTTCAGCCTTCGATGCCGCCAAGATACTGGGATGCACGACCATCGGTTCCTTCCGATCCGGAGTCCTCCCGCAGCTGCGTCCATCGATCGTGGGCGGTGCGGTGGTGGTCGCGCTTTATTCACTCGGAGAGTTCGGTGCGGTGTCAATGCTGCGCACCAATACCTTCACCAGAGTGATCTACATCCAATACGAATCCGCCTTCGACCGAACCGGCGCGGCGCTTTCCAGCCTCGCGCTGGCGCTGCTGATCGGAGCTGTTCTGGTTCTGAGCGGTCGATTCAGGCGTTCGCACGCCGTGGCTCGAAGAACACGTGGATACCGTCCTTTCGAATGGACGCTGGGCGCATGGCGCTGGGCTGCGTTGTGTCTCGTGCTCTGCGTGGTCTCGCTCGGTCTGGTGCTTCCGGTGTGGAGTCTGATTTCGTGGTGGGGCCGGACGAGTCTTTCCGTCGATCTGTCTGCATTGTTCACGGGACCGTTGTTGAATTCTCTGGTCCTTTCCTTCGTGGCAGGTCTCGCCGTCATTCTGCTGGCTCTGCCGATCGGCCTGCTTTCATCGAGACACGCATCGCCTCTCGCCACGCTGATCGAACGCGTCACCCACGTCGGTTTCGGACTTCCCGGAATCGTGGTGGGTCTTTCGCTGGTCTTTCTCGCGCTGAAGTTGATTCCCGCGTTGTATCAGACCTGGTTCGTCGTCGTTCTCGGGTACTGCGTTCTGTTTCTCGCCCTCGCCAGCGGACCGATCCGCACCGGCTTCGAACGCGCATCGCGGTCCTTCGATGACGCCGCGCGAACACTTGGTGCCGGCCGCTGGCTGCGTTTCAGGACGGTGACACTTCCGTTCCTTCTTCCCGGAGTCATCAGTGGGTTCCTGCTCGTCTTCATCAGCACCGCCAAGGAGCTACCCTGTACGCTGTTGCTCTCACCCGCCGGGACCCACACTCTGGCAACGCGTGTCTGGCAGTACACCGATGAAGCGATGTACGCTGAAGCGGCGATTCCCGCGCTTGCTCTGATCTTCATCTCCGCGGTCTTCGTCGGCGTGCTCGTCTGGCGTGAAGACCTGCTTGAAAGTGCCTAGATGCTCGAACTCCAAAAGATCAACAAGTCCTTCGATCAGCATGCCGTGCTGACTGATGTCTCGTTTCAGATCTCCAAGGGTGGGTTCGGCGTGCTGTTCGGTCCCAGCGGCTGTGGAAAGAGCACGCTTCTTCGGATCATCGCCGGGCTGGACACGCCCGATTCGGGGTGCATCCTTCTTGATGGTCGCGATGTCTCCCGTCCCGGAAGAAACTACGTGCCCGCGGAGGACCGAAAAGTCGGCCTGGTCTTTCAGGACCTGGCTCTGTTTCCTCATCTGACCGTCGCGCAGAACATCGAATTCGGGATCCGCACTCGTCCCGAAAAGAAGCATCGTCTGTCGGAGATGCTGGAGTTGGTGAGACTCACCGAGCTGCAGGGCCGTCTCCCTCATCAGCTTTCCGGTGGGGAGCAGCAGCGGGTGGCGGTGGCCCGAGCGCTCGCGCCCGCCCCGGACCTGCTTCTTCTTGACGAGCCTTTCGCCAATCTGGATGCCAGTCTTCGTTCGAGGGTACGAGCCGAAATGGTCGACATCCTGAAACAGGCCGGTGCCACCGTCATCATGGTGACGCACGATCGTGAAGAAGCGCTTGGCAGCGCCGATCACCTGATGGTCATGTCTTCAGGTCGCATGGTCCAGGCCGGTCTGCCTCGCGAGGTCTACCAACACCCTTCCACGCTTGAGGTCGCAGGACTTCTCGGTGACGGCAACGTGGTCGCGTGCACGGTTCACGGTGAGTTCGCCGAATGTGCTCTGGGACGAATCGCCGCCCCCGGCATCAAGGATGGATGCTGCCGACTCTTCGTGCGTTCGGAGCATCTTCAGCAATCGTCTTCGGGCGAGATCACGGTTCGTGTCACGGACGCTTCCTACTTCGGCCATGATGCGCTGACGAGTCTCGTCCTTGCGGACGGTGCGCGGCTCTCCATGCGACAGTTCAAAGACAATCTGCCTGAACCCGGTGATGAGATTCGAATCTCGATCACCGGTCCCGTCACTTTCTTCGACTCGGACTGAACGGCGTCAGCCGATCAGGCTTCCTGTTCGTCGGTGCACGTGAACGGGGGAGGTGGCGTCTCATCGATCGGGACCACGTCGTATCGTGGTGATCCGCATCCGCATGATCCAGTCTGAATCAGATGGACCATTTCCATTCTCACCAGAAAATGGACGGCTTCGGTAAAGCGTTTTGGTGGCATCTTCGCGACCTTGTCGTTGAGAATCACCTGTGCAAAGGAAGGCACCCCGTGCTCGAACTTCGCGGGGGTGTTTTCGCTTTCGCCGCCGATGCATTGGTAGATCAGGTCGGCATCCTGGGTCAGTTGTTGGCTCATAAGTTCCCTTCATGGCACCGTGTGGGGGGGAAGTGCCATTATATTGAGAACGAGTCTCAATTGCAAAGGGAGCGCGGCTCAGGGCCCCTGGCCTCCGTCACGTCCTGACGCGGAAGGCTGTCTGCCTGAAGAGTGGGTGTCCTCTCGGGGGTCGCTCCAGAGCCTCTCCATGAGTCGAAAGCCTTTCGGATCGACCCACATCAGTTCACTGCGAACGTAGGGATGGAAGTCGTTCGTTCCGAAGTAGGCCTCGGTGGTCTCTGCGAACCACTCCATCTGATTGGTCAAGGCGTAATGGCGTCTGGGCGTCCCCGAGATGTGTCCGACACGTTCATAGGTGCCGGCATCCTTCATCCGGGTCCACCCTTCGATGATCGTTTCATTGTCATAACCGAACACCTTGTCGTGGTACCCGTGCGCGAGTTCGTGGAGCACCATCCAGGGCTGTCCCTTCGTCCACTCGAGAAACGCGCGAGCATTTCCGATCTCGACAGCTCCTTCCTTGTCCGCGTTGTATCCGTTTGGAACCAGCCACTCGCGCGAGACGTGGTAGCACATGCATGCGGTCTTGTGCATGTCCAACTCGACCCAGATCTCGATGGCCTGAAGTCTGGAGAGCGCCTTTTCGGGGATCACTCTGGTGATGCCATACAGCTGATGGTCCAGTTGCTCGAGCGTCGCTTCGAGCAGTTCCGGGTCATCTTCGGCGACATCGGGATTGATTCTCACCGTCCAGCCTCGCATCACCCGCACGTCGTAGTCACCCGTCGGCCTCGGTGGTTCGATGGGTTCGGATGATTCCTGTTGCGCCTCGCCGGGCATGTTGCAACAGGGGGGGGTCTGCAGGCAGAATGAAGCGATGGTGAGACATGGAATGGCAAGCGCGATGATCATGTCGATCAGGCCTCGTTTGAGCGGTCTTTCACGGTCTTTCCTTCGACCGTGAGTCTGGCTGAATGACCGTACCAGCTGTTGACCGCGGCCTCGCCGTACTGCTCTTCGAGGACCTTGGTGACTTCCGACATGTCCGAGTCGGAATCGACCCAGCCGTTGAAGACATCAGGGAAATCATGCTTGCAGTTGTCACATTTCTTGTCGAGATCGAAGCGGATCGGGCACCAGAAGCTCTCGACGTTGCGAAGCATCTCGGAAGCCAGCGACCAGACTCCGGTCATCCAGTCGCAGTACAGGCACCAGATCAGATCATGACCGACGAGGTTGTCGAACTTGTGTCGGGAGACGCGAACCCATTCGCCGTGGTTGTAGCGTGGGAAACGAATGAGATGGACGAGACAAGGCCACACCAGTAGCTCCGCGACTCTGATCAACCAGAAGATCGGCACCACTGCGGCGGTCACCCAGACTGCGGCGAAGTTGCGCCAGGAACCGACCAGTCGATTGAGAACCTTGATGATTCGCGGGCCCTTTCTGGCCGCTGGATGGGCGAGTCCGTGCAGAAAGGTCCAGATCATCACCGCCAGCACCTGACTGCAGATCGCCGCGGCGAGTCCGATCCATCCCGCGAGGATCGGTCCGACGATCAGTGGGGCTGCGGTGAAGTAGGTCACCACCAGGTCCAGGCCCGGGGCGATCGCAAGCCACGCCGTGAGTCGACGCCCCGCGCCGCCCAGCTTTGGAACAAGGTGAAGAAAGCCCGCGCCGGCAAGCAGCGCTGCGACCATCCATCCGATGATGATGAGAAATGAGATCATTGGCGCATGGTAGGGATTTCTACCCGGGAGGCTTCTCTTATCGGTCATCCGCACGACGATTTGTGCCGTGAACGGGAGTCAGCACCGATCTTGATCGCCTGTTTAAATCCTTCCACTGATCTCGTGCTCAACCGGGGTCGGATGATGATTCGTTTGAAAGTCGTGAATTTCATATCTTTCATTCGATTCTCCGGGGGCATCATTTACTCTTTTTTTATGCAGCGAACCGCACTACTGGCACTTCTCTTCATTCTTGTTCCGTGCATGCAGCAGCCTGTGCAGGCTCAATCGTTGACCAACGGCACCCAGATCGAGATCACGAAGGCCTGGTCCCAGGAGCCTGGTGGCTGGACCTATCCGATGTCGATCAGTGTGCCTGATGGACCAGCTCCGGATGGAGGGCATCCGGTCTGCATCCTTCTTCATGGCAATGGCGGCAACGGCCAGGGGACCATCCCTCAATTCAGCGGGCTTCTGCCCTGTCATGCGCTGGTCGCACCGTCGGGGTACCAGTCCAGTTGGAACATCTGTGCCGAGCAGAGTGATGCCCCCGATGTCGAGATGGTCGGTGAGCTCATCACTCGGTTGCAAGGTTTCAGCAACGTCGATCCCGACCGCATCCGCATCCTGGGATTCTCAAACGGATCCGCGCTGGCAAATCGAGTGTTCATCGAAAACGACACTCCCGGCCTCGATGCGGTGTGCGCGGTGGTGTCGCAACTCACCGAAGGGCAGTACCACGACGGTACGTTTCATCGCCCTGCAGGAACCACGTCGCCCGGCGCATCCTATTGCGGTTACGACACTCCCAAGGTGCCGATCGCGGGTCGTCGATACCTCAGCATCTGTAATTTCAACGACGGCGTGATTCCGTACGACGGAGGAGAATCCGGTGTGGGTGCCACCTTCATAAGCGCTCCACTGGCGACATTCTTGATCGCACGGACCCAGGGGTATGACGGGCCGCAGCTGACCAGTCCCGGTGAACCCATCGGTGAGGGCGTCTTCAAGTACGCCTACCTCGATGGCCGTGTCGTTCATCTTCGTGGCCCGGCCGGACACGGCATGAATGGGACCGAGGAGCAATTCATCCCCTTCTTTCTTGAAGACTGCGAGATCGCACCCGAGTGCGAAGCCGATCTTGATGACGACGGCGTCGTGGGCGGCGCGGATCTTTCCAGAGTGCTCTCGAAGTGGGGCCAGCCCGCCGTGCCTCCCGGCAGCGGCGCGGACCTCAATGGCGATGGCGTCATCTCCGGCCCGGATCTCGCACAGATCCTCGGCTTCTGGGGCCAGTGTGCCGAGGGATGATACGAAGCTCGTTTCAGGACCCGCTCATCGTCATCGAGTCTGAAGCTTCACCATGGCCTGTCCCAGACCATCTCCAACCCGCAGGTAGCTTTCCGCGTTTCCGAACCAATGGTGCGCATGTCCCTGGTTCGGAGACTGCTCGGGGTCGCGAAGGAATGATCTGGTGGGGACGTACATCGCCTGACCCTTGAATTCCGGACGCAGTGTCGCGGCCTTCTGTCCTTCCCAGAGCGCTTGGTTGTCGGCATTGCCGGTCTGCCCGACGACGAAGGGAAGTGCCGGTGCATTCAATTCCTCTCGCACGTCCTTCACGAGATTCGACAGATTCTCGGCGTAGGCATCAAGCGCACCGTCCACGTACATGTCGTTCCATCCTTGAAACCAGACGAACCCGGCAAGCTCGGTCTTCATGCCCTTGAGTTCGGGAAACCTCGTCCCAAGCTCGGCGATCGCCTCGCGGTATTCCTCGATCATCTTCAGATAGAACGGCCCCACTTCGCCACCCGAGCGGGGCGGTCTGAAGTCCTCCATCAGACTCTTTCCGCCCCAGCAGGTCTTCACCAACAGAACCGGTTCCTCGAAGTGGTCGCCCATGACGCGTCCGAACTCCAGTTCCGGTCCGAAGTGATGCTCACCTTGATGGACGGCATACCCGATAGAAAGGGGTCCGACCTTCATCGGGCCACGCTCCGGTCGGTAGCTGACGTAGACGTCGTCCCGGATCGACCAGTCACCTTCGCGGTCGAGCCAATGGCCGTATGTCTTCGCGACCGTTTCATCCTCAAGCACCGCATGCAGAGTGCCCCGGCCGCCGTTGTAGTGCTCGGCATGGTCGAGGTCGGCTACCGCATGACCCTCCATGTTCGATTGTCCTGCAAGCAGGAAGACCTTGATGGTCGGTGCGGCCATCGCGTCTTTCTCCTGTGCGCTGATGGGTGCTGCCAGAAAGAGGAGGCTCAGAATCAGAGTGGTCATGTGTTCGTCCCGTTCTCAGGGTTTCAGTTCGTCGAGGATCTTCACTTGCTCGGCACGTGGCAGGTCCATGAAGCGTTCGAATTCGGCATAGAACACCTGCTTGTCCTCGATGTCGAGGTAGCGGGAAAGCGCTTCTTCCCAGCCGAGCTCCGTCACCATCGGATGGAAGACATCCCGGTATCGAGCGACGCTTCGATCCGGTGAGCGATGAATCAGGTAGGCGACCGCCCATGCACCCGAGTCGTAGGCGAGCTGCATGTGGTATTTCGCGACGTCCTCCGAAGCGGAGTCGATGTCCTCCATGTCGGCGATGGTCAGTCCGGTGTCTCTGATGCTTTTCGCTCGCGGCATGATTCGCGAGAGATTGAACGCCAGAGGTCGCCTGCCCTGGAGATGGATCAACCAGGATTCCGCGAACACCGCACCGCCTTCCATCATCCAGGTGGGCATGGTGCCGAATCCCATCTGAAAGACATGGGTGTATTCGTGAATCCCACGAAGCACGGGATCCGGAATCCGGTCCTCTTCGTGGTACCACTCGTGCACGTTGAGAAACACCAGTTCCGCTTCCGCCTGCGGTTTTTCGTCGACCCAGGAGAGGTACGCCTCCGGTTGATCGCTTTCGACGACGTCGATGAAACGTTCGGTCACGTAGGGGCGGCACTCCTCGAGAGTGCGTTCCGTCCCCGCGGTCCGCCATCGGCAGTATTCCGTGATGAACGCCTCCTTCGAAGCCGCATCGATCGGTTGCGTGTCCTCGCGTCCGCCGATCCAGACATGCGTGGGTCCGTAGCTTCCCCAGTACGCACGCGCCATCTCGATGCCCTCGAGAATGTAGGCCTGCCATTTCGGATCGTATCCCTCGAGGACGTGGTAGGTCGGTGGTCCTTCAACCTTGATGAACGGTGGTTCCTTCGGGGAGGAGCGAGCGGCTCTCTCGTCATCCGCACAGCTCAGGCAGCCGATGAACAGCAGGGTCGTTGTCAACAGGCATGCGGAACGACGTTTCATGCGCATGACTGTAGCATTCACCCATCGAAGACGTGATTGAAGTCCTGAGTTTCAACCGAATCGGAAACGTACGTGATGTCGGACGGATCACACGACACGAAAACGGGAAACTTTTTCCTGCTTCTCGCCGCGGGTCTGGCGCAATTCATCGTGTGCGCCGATTACTTCGCGATCGCGATCGCGTTGCCGCCGATGGCAAAGGATCTCGGGGTCCGTGCGATCGATCTCCAGTGGGTGATCACCGGCTACATCCTGGCGTTCGCGAGCACCCTCTGCGTCGCCGGTGTTCTGGGTGATCGGTACGGCCGGAAGAAACTCCTCCTGCTCGGAATCGTGATCTTCGCCGCGGTCTCGGTCTGGACCGGTTTCGGGCAGACCGCGACCGAGGTCGTCATCGCCCGCATCGCTCTCGGTCTGGGGGGAGGGCTCCTGATGCCCCTCGCCACCGCGGTGGTCAGTCATGCGAGTGCGCGACGGAATCTCGCCCGTGACATCGCGCTTCTCACCGGAGTGGCGACCCTGGGTCAGGCGCTCGGTCCGGTACTGGGCGGTGTCCTCACCGAATACCTGAACTGGCGTTGGATCTTCTTCGCCAACATCCCGATCTGCGCCCTCGCATTCGTGATGGTCAGCTTCTTCGCGTCCGAGTCGAAGGATCCCGAGGCGGGGGGGCGTCTGGATGTGGTCGGCATCATCCTTTTGACCGTCGCCTTGGCCGCGGTCTCGGTTGGAATCGATCGCATCCCGCACTGGGAGACCTGGGCCTGGGTGTCACTCACCGGTGGAGGCATCGTTCTGCTCGTGGTGTTCGCCATCGTCGAAAGTCTGATCGCCTTCCCGGTGGTCGACGTCAGGCTTTTCGCCAATCGTGACTTTCTCGGTTTCGCCACGGTGGGTCTGCTTGCAAACAGCGTCTGGTGTTCCCTGGTGCTCATCGCCACTCTTCAGTTGCAGAAGGTGCTCGGATTCACCGTGCTTTCAGCCGGACTGTTCTTCCTCTTCATGAGTGGAAGCGTCGCGACCGCGAGTTTCATCGCCCCGGTGCTCGAGCGACGGATCGGAGTCGTGTCGTTGTTGCGCTGCGCCCTTCTTCTGCAGTCGATCGGTGTCGGCCTGCTTTTCTTCGTCGATGATCCCATCTTTCTCGCGGTCGGCCTCTTTCTGGCCGGGTTCGGGTGTTCCTGGGGATGGGCGCTGCCCCAGGCTGGTGCGATCCGCTCCTTGCCTAGGGAGAAGTCGGGGCTGGCCAGTGGTTCGATTCTCACCATCATGGTGATGTGCGGCAACACCGCGTTCGTGGTCATGGCGATGGTGATCGATCTCTATCCGGACGATGCCGCCGGTGAGGCATTCGGAATTCGCGCGGCAGCCGGCTGGTCCTGTCTGCTCGGTGTGCTCGGTCTGCTCTGCAGTCTCGTGCTTCTTCGTCGCGCTACTCGGGTGGGTTAGGCGGACTTCCGGCGGCTTCACCGATCCCGTCGCGATCGGGATTCCGAGTCCGAATTCTTCGCATGATGTTGAGCGACAGAAAGAACGGAATGCTCAAGAGGCCCGAAGCCATGCTGACGCGAAGGGATGCCATTCCCCATTCGAAATTCTCGCCCGGTGAGATGTCGGCGAGGATTCCGGTCATCCCGAGCCCGGCGGGCAACAGAAAGAACACTGCGATCAGAAGCAGTCCGAATCCGATGAGTGCGAGCACCAGTCGGACCGACTTGGCGGACACCGACGTCAATGTCCCGTGTCCATTCCGGCCTTGCGACGTGTCTCCGCGAGGTCCAGTTGCCGCTGTCTTTCGGCGAAGCGTTCCTTCTGATCCTCGGTGGTCCGGTCGAAGCATCTTGAACAACTGACGCCACGGCGATAGTGGGGGGAGGTCTTTTCGTTCTTGCTGAGAGGATCCCGGCAGGCGCGGCAGAGTTCGTAGTCGCCAACTTCGAGACCATGTCCGACCGAGACGCGTTCGTCGAAGACGAAACACTGTCCCTCCCAGAGGCTTTCGTTCTCCGGGACCTTCTCCAGATACTTGAGGATGCCGCCTTCGAGGTGGTAGACCTCGCGCACGCCGGCCTGTTTCAACAGGGCCGTCGACTTCTCGCAGCGAATGCCCCCGGTGCAGAACATCGCGACCTTCGGTTGTTCCTCGATCGAGATGTTGCGCTTGATCCACTCCGGCAGTTCCCCGAAGGTCGAGATCTCGGGATCCACCGAACCCTGGAAGGTTCCGATCTCGACTTCGTAGTCGTTTCGGGTGTCGATCACCATCACATCGGGGTCGCTGATCAGATCGTTCCAGTCCTCGGCGGACACGTAGGTGCCGGCCAACTGGGCGGGGTCGATGCCTTCCACGCCCATGGTCACGATCTCCTTCTTCAGTCTGACTCGGAGCTTGCGAAAGGGCTGTTTCCTCGCCGGAGATTCCTTCCATGTCAGGTCTGACAGTCGTGGATCCTTCTTGAGAAATTCGATCGCTTCGATGACCGACTCCCTGGTTCCGGAGATCGTCGCATTGATTCCCTCTTCCGCCAGCAGAATGATCCCGCGGACATCGAGATCCCGGCAGAATGCTTCGATCTTCGGTTGCAGTGCGGCATGGTCGTTCAGAATCGTGAACTTGTAGAATGTGGCGACCAGGAGTTCCGTCATATGTTGATCCGAGGTTCCCGTCGTTGTTCTAGGACGTTCGAATGACTGCAATGTGTGCGGAATCATCGGTGATTCAAGTGCCTGAAGCGCTAGCATGAGCAGTATAACGAACCACTGAAATTCAGAACCCCAACTGCTCCACACAGGTGAATTCACATGTCGGACTCCGGCCTCAATCCAAACCGAAGAAAACGAACTCCAGGTGATCCCGTCGAGCGATTGGCGGAACTTCGTCATGAGTTCGGTGAACATGGTGGGGTCAACATGTCGATCGAGGCATCAACCACCTTCACGGTGCTCGAGGCCGGCACGATGCCGGAGATCTTCCAGGGTCGACTCGGTCCCGATGAAGGTGGCTGCTTTCTCTACGGTCGGCACTTCAACCCGACCGTCTTCGTGCTGGGAAGACAGCTCGCGGCTCTGGAAGGTGCCGAGGCCGGGTACTGCGCGAGCAGTGGTCTTGCGGCGATCTCCGCCGCGTTGCTCGGGTGTCTCGAACACGGTGATCACATCGTGGCCAGTGACACGTTGTACGGTGGAACCTGGGCCATGCTCGCCGAGTTTCTCCCTGCGAAATGCGGCATCACCACGACATTCGTTGATGTGACCGATCTCGATGCCGTACGGTCCGCGATGACTTCCCGCACCAAGGTCCTCTACTGCGAATCTCTGACAAATCCGACCTTGCGCGTTCCCGATCTGTCAGAGCTCTCGACCATCGCCCACGAGCAGGACTCTACTTTCATCGTCGACAACACCTTCACGCCCCTGGTCATCACTCCGATCGACCATGGTGCGGATGTCGTCGTGCACTCGCTCACCAAGTTCATCAATGGCGCCAGTGATTTCATCGCCGGCGCGGTGGTGGGCACCGGTGAATTCATCGGGTCCTTGATGGACCTCCATGTGGGGCCCTTGATGATTCTCGGGCCGACGATGGATCCGCAGGTCGCGCACTCGATCGGACTGCGAGTTCCTCATCTCCCCATACGCATGGTCGAACATTCCCGGCGTGCCATGGAATTCGCCACACGGCTGCAGGCTCTGGGAGTCCGGACGGTCTATCCCGGATTGTCCGATCATCCCGACCATGAGCGCTTCAAGACACTCGCTCGGTCTGAGTACGGCTTCGGTGGTCTGATCACCATCGATGCAGGCACTCGTGAACGTGCCGAACGACTGATGGAAGACCTTCAGAACATCGAAGGGTTCGGATTCATGGCGGTCAGCCTCGGCTACTTCGACACCCTGATGTCATGCTCCGCCAGCTCCACCTCCAGTGAGATGGATGATGATTCGCTCGACGCGGCAGGAATCTCCCCCGGTCTGGTGAGAATGTCGATCGGTTTCACCGGAAGTCTCGAGCAGAGATGGAACCAGTTCGAGCGGGCATTGGAGCGCTGTGGACTGATCGAGGCGTCATCCTGACCGCAGTTTTCCGGCTTATTTGCGCTTGCTTCCCGAAATCAGATTCACGAGGATCATGATCACTGCGATCACGAGAAGGATGTGGATGAATCCTCCCATCGCGGCGCCGCTCAGGAATCCGAGAAGCCAGAGGATGATCAGCAGGACGGCAATCGTGTACAGCATGGGCTTGGTTCCTTCTTTGGTGGCATTGCGACCTCTTCGATCGCGGTCGCAGGCGATCTGATTTGAGCAGCAGTCTCATCCTCTTGCAAACGTCTTTCGCACGGCGCTCGATCGAATCGCAGCGATTCCGGCCCTGTGGTCGTTTTCAAGGCCCTTTCTTTTTTCGAAGTATGCTGCAACCATCATTGCAGAGGTTTGAAAACCACCCATTCCAGGTGGATGTGATGCCGTGTCAGCATGGCATCCTTCATCCTGCCACTCACTCAACCCACCGTTTCAAGGACAGACATGACTCAATTCTTCACTCGACTCCTTCTTCCAGCCGTCATCGCCACTTCATCCGTGATGATGTTGAGTTCAAACGGTTCGGCACTCAACACCGTCTCTCCGTCCGCTCAGGATGCGAAAGCAGCCAACGACTCGAAGGTCCCTGCATGGTCGGTCGACACCGTCCATTCCTGTGCCATGTTTCGAGTCCGCCACATGGGCGCCGGCTTCTTCTGGGGACGGTTCAATGATGTGAGTGGCACGATCGATCTGGACCCTGCGGACGCCAAGTCCCTTTCCATGGACATCGCGATCGCCGTTGAAAGCGTGGACAGCGGGCACCCAGGTCTGGACAAGCATCTGGCCAGTCCCGATTTCTTCGATACCAAGGAATTTCCCAAGATCACCTTCAAGAGCTCGAAGGTGGCTCAGGTGACTCCTGACGAAGGCGATGAAACGCCTGAAATGGCCTGGGACGTGACTGGAACCTTCACCATGCGAGGAATTTCTAAGGAGGTCACCGCGCGTGTCCTCTTCTGGGGCGCTGCCGACATGGGTCGCGGTACGGCCGCCGGCTTCGAATCGATGTTCAAGATCAAACGATCCGATTTCGGTGTGAACTACGGCGTCGAACAGGGGGCGCTCGGAGATCTGGTCTCCGTCACCGCTGCATTCGAAGTCGGCGCCGCGAAGTGAGGTGACGCCCCTCATCCTGCACGCACAAGGATGGGAACCATCGACAGACGAACATGACGCCTCGGTCTTCAGACCGGGGCGTCTTTTCGTGTTCGACATCGACTCATCCCACGGTGGACACGATCGTCGGCCAGGCGTCCTTCATCGAGTCCGCCCATTCAGCGATTCGTTCGTCGGTCAGTTCGGACTGACTGTCCTCGTCAAGCGCGAGGCCGCAGAACATGCCATCGATCACGCCCAGCGAACCTTCGAATTCATGTGTCTCGGTACTGGTGAAACCGATGCCGCCGGTGGCTCCGCATTCGAGGAGTTTCTTGTACAGAATGCCCATCGCATCCTGGTAGGTCTCGTCATAGGTGCTCTGGTCTCCGAGGCCGAACATCGCCACCGTGAGGGTGCTCAGGTCGACGTCGTCCAGATCATCGTAGATCTCCTGCCAACCGTATTCGAGTTCGCCGATGTCCCAGGTGGGGATGCCGCAGAGCGCGAAGTCGTACTCCTTGAGATCTTCCGCGCTGAGAGTGCTCACGTCGACAGTCTCGAGTTCCACTTCGGGCTTGAGTCTTTCGATCATCAGTTCAGCGACGCAGCCGGTGTTTCCGGTGCATGATCCGTAGATGAGTGCTGCTTTCATGGTCCTTCTCCCTGTGATTGAGGAGGACATGGTAGAGGCTCTTCGATTTTCAGTCGACGAGTTTCGGGCCTGTTTTTCAGCTATTCGAGACGATGGCGAGCTGGACGATTTCAAATCGACTGAAACAATCGATTGTTTCCCTTCGCAACGAACCGTCTCTCAGGTGTCTGATGACTTGACTGCGGTGTATGCCGTCAGCATTCCGTGCTTTCTGCGGCAGAGGCATCGTTCGAACCCCGCAGCACGAAGTGCGTCCGTGAATTCCTTCGGTTGGGGAGTGGTTCGGATCTCATTCCAGAGATGACCCAGCAGTCGCTGCGATGTCAATGATCGTGTCGCCAGCAGTGCGATGGCCCTCGCTCCGATGAGAATGTACGCACGGGTCAATGCGCGAAGCAGTCTGTTGCCTGGTGGTGTGATCTCGAGAATCAATACCCGTCCACCGGGTTTCAGCACGTTTCGAATCTGGGCAAGTCCATGCTCGATGTCTCGTGCATAGCGGAGTGAATATCCTGCGGTCACCACGTCGAAGGTGTCCTTCTCGAATGGAATGTCGTCCACCGACCCCAGAACCGTTTCGATGACTCCGGAGGCGCGTGCGATTTGCAGCATCTCCCGGCAGGGATCGAGTGCGACGACCCGGCCGGTGGTTCCCGTCGAGTCCATGGCGGCCCGTGCCAGGATGCCCGTGCCGGATCCGACGTCGAGGACTTGATCACCCGGTGCGATGTCCAGTGCTTGGATCTCCTCTCTTCGGTAGCTGTATCCATTTCCGAAGCTGACGCTCAGGTTGATTCTGTCGTAGAGAGGTGCGGCCTTCGAATACAGTCGTGCATCGGCCGTATCGGCCTCAGGTCGAGGGCTCTCTTCGAACTCGATTCGCTCCAGTTCCTCGTCGGTTTCCTCTGTCATCTGCTCCGATCTCATTCATCACTTCCGGGTTCAGGTGTTCTTTCTGGCATCGATGAATGGCACTGTGTACCATTTTAGGTCATGTCAGAAACAACCGAAAATACCACCACCATCCACAGAATGAAGTCGCTCCTCAAGGATGAGCTGAAGCTCGATCCCGATGTGGTTCTGGCGGATGACGAGGCGCTGATCGGTGGGGATCACGACCTCGATTCACTGGACGTCCTTCTGATCATCTCCAGTGTGGAAAAAGAGTTCGGCATCAAGATCGCGAATGAGAAGATCGGAAAAGACGTCTTTCAGGATCTCTCCACTCTTGCGGCGTTCATAGACGACTGTGTTGCGAGCTGACCAGTTGATCGAGCAGCTCCCCCACAAGCCACCGTTCCTGTTTCTGACCGAGGTCCTCGAGGTCGAGCTCGGCGTTCGTGCCGAAGCCCGCTGGGATGTTCTGGGCGACGAGGACTTCTTTCGCGGGCATTTTCCCGGAAGACCGATCGTTCCCGGAGTGCTGATCGCGGAATCCCTGGCGCAACTGTCCGGCCTGGTCGTCTTTTCCGATCCCGCGGGTGCGGTCCGCCAGGCATCGCTGGCTCAGTTCGACGTTCGTTTCGAGAGCCAGGTCCGGCCGCCTGCCGGCCTGCATCTCACCTCCACGCTGACGCGCTCTCTTGGCCCTCTGCACCTCTTCGATGTCTGTGCATTCAACGACTCGGTCCGAGTGGCGCGCGGCAGCCTCGCTCTCTCCGCGACCGAGGACTCCGAATAGAGGCTTCTTGACTGGACTTCTCTCACTCGTCCTTTCTACGTTGATTCTGTGTTCTTCCGGACGACAGGACGACGCCGGTCTGTCCCGGGCGTTGTCTGAAATCGACTCGAAATCAAGCACGATCAAGACGCTCCATGCGTCATTCCGTCAGGTCAAGCACTCCGACATTCTGCGTCGTCCTCTCGTCTCGAGCGGCAATGTCCGCATGTCCCGAGATCGCGTTCGCTGGGATACCAGGACCCCGGAGGCGTCGATTCTGGTGGCATCGAAGGACGACGTTCGGATCTACTATCCCGATCTTTCGGTTCTCGAGATCTACGCTCTCGGCGACCAGCTGAGCCAACTGGCCGGCTCGCCGGTCTTTCGACTTGCACGAATCAAACGCTTCTTCAGGATCGAGTCCGATCTTCGGATCTCGGCAGGAGGCCTCACGCTGCTTCAACTGACGCCTCGCACCGAAGAGCTGAAAAAGCATCTGAAATCGATCCGACTCGGCGTCCAGGTGGACACCGGCATCGTCCGTGAGGTCGTCATGTTCAATGCGGATGACGAGAAGACCGAGATGTTCTTTGAGGACGTTCGAACGAACGTGCCCATCGCGGCCGGTGAACTGGAGATCATCCCTCCCAAGGGTGTTCGAGTGGTCCACCCGCTCGGCGACGAGGGAAGTTCATCCGCCTCCGGTCAAGAGGACGGTCCGTGACGGAACCAAACGGTCCCGCCACCGGAGTACGCAAGCGGCTGGCCGACATCTTCGTTCAACACGGCCTGTTCTTCTTCGGCAGGCGCATCCCGTTTCTGATCAAGCTCATCAAGCCATTCCTGGTCTGGGTGTCCTTCGTCTTCTCGCGATACCTCCGTCGCAACCTCGTCGCGAATGCCGCCTACCTGCTTGGTCCGGAGTCCACGCCTTTCGAGAGAGCGTCCTTCTCCCGACGTGTGATCACTCGACATTTCCAGTTTCTTCAGGATTTCAATCGGATGCAGGGGTGGAGCCGGGAGGACTACCTCGGGCTCATCGATTCCGTTTCAGGCACCGAGCACTACGACCAGGCTCGCGGGCATGGTCAAGGACTCATCGTGGTCACGGCGCACATGGGTTCCTACGAGGTCGGCCTGGCTGAGATCATGGATCACGAATCCGAGGTTCACGTCGTCTACATGCCCAATGATCAGGAACCGTTCGAACGACTTCGTTCGAACTTCCGTCGACGTGTCGGTGTCGTTGAAAACGATGCTTCGCAGGGGCTTGGTCTCTGGTTCCAGCTTCGAGATGCGCTTGCCAGGAACGCCGTGGTCGTGATCCAGGGCGATCGCGTGATGCCCGGGCAAAGCGGTCGACTCGTCCCCTTTTGTGGTGGCCAGCTTGAAATTCCTCTCGGGCCGGTCAAGTTGGCCGCCGCTTCCGGCGCCGCGATTCTTCCGATCTTCTGTCTGTATTCCGCGCCTCCTCGAGTTCGAATAGAAATCGGCACGCCCATCATCGTTTCACCCGAGAAACGTCCCTTCGACGAGGCGGCTCTGCATGCGTTGTCTGGTAGCATTGAAGAAGTCGTGAGCAAGCACCCCGATCAATGGCTTGCCGCTCACAGTGCATTGATACAGCCGGTTGATCAGCGGAGTCGTTCACTTTGAGTTTTCAGGCCGTCATCACTGGTGCAGGACTGGTCTCGTCAATCGGCCGCACTCGTCAGGAATGCTGGGAATCCGTTCTCGAGGGTCGTTCGGGCATCCGTGACCTTTCCGCACTCGAGCAAGGCTTCGACCCCGCACCCATCGGTGGGGAAGCCGAACGCGACTCCGAGGATGACTCCGGCATCCCGCGTGAGGTGATCCGCCTTCGGACGGCCATGGAAGAGGTGCTTGCCGAGATCGGCATGGGATCTCCCTATGTCTCCGATGTTCGTCACGGAATCATTCTCGGCACCACGCTCTCCGGCATGAGAAGTGGTGGAAGATATCTCCGTTCGAAAAAGCCCTCGGACATTCACGGGTTCCTCGCGGGGAGCACCATGGATCGTCTGCTCGAGCCCTATGGCTGGTCGGGCCTGGCGATGACGACGTCTTCGGCCTGCAGTTCCGGGCTGGCAAGCATCTGCCTCGGCGTCTCACTTCTCGAGGCCGGCATGCTGGACCTCGTGCTGGTCGGGGGATACGACCCCATCAGCGAGTACGCCTATTCAGGATTCAATTCTCTCCGCCTGATCTCAGGCAGTCGCCCCAAGCCGTTCAGTTCGGATCGAGACGGCCTTCAGCTTGGTGAGAGCTACGCCTTGCTTGCCATCGAACGTCCGGAGGACGCTCGCAATCGCGGAGCCGACGTTCTCGCACGTGTCTCCGGTTTCGGTGAGACGTCGGATTCATTTCACCTGACTCAACCGCATCCCGAAGGAGACGGCGCCGCACGTGCGATTCGCGCCGCCTTCGAGACGTCCGGTCTCGTTCAGGACGACATCGGCCTCATCTCGGCGCATGCCACCGCGACCCCGAACAACGACGCCTCCGAATACGCCGCTTTGAAATCGGTTTTCGATCGACATCTCGGGCAGACGCCTCTGGTCGCTTTCAAGAGCTATCTGGGTCACACCCTCGGTGGCGCCGGAGCGGCCGAACTGATCCTGACCGCGATGGCCATGCGGGATGGATGTGTTCCCCGGACCCTGCATCTCGACCGCGAGGAGCTCGAGTTCGACGACGTCGCCATCAATTGCGGACCGCTCTTCGAATCGAAGATCGAACACACCTTGAGTGTGTCACTCGGTTTCGGAGGCGCCAACAGCTGCGTCCTGCTCAGCGCACCCGAGTCCGATGGATCCGCCGTTCCGCGGGAGACGGTGGCCGAACCGAAGACTTCGAGAGACGTCGTGGTCACAGGTGTGGGCGTGGTCCTGCCGGGTGCGGTCGGCAATGAGGCGTATCTGCATCACCTGGAACACCATGTGCCGCCGGTCGGAGGTGCGATCTCGGACTCGGAGCTCCATCCCCACATCGATTCGCGCAGGATTCGAAGAATGAGCATGTTCTCGAAGCTTGTGCTGGCTGCCACGACCAACGCGATGCGTTCCGCGGGAATCGAAGACGTTCAGTCCTTCTCGCAGACCTGTGGTTCGGTGTTGGGATCCTCGCATGGATCATCGGAGTACGCCGAGAAGTATTACACGCAGGTCGTCGAAGAAGGCATCGCGGCCGCCAACCCGGTGATGTTCGCCGAGGGTGTCCCCAACGTCGGCACCGCGCATCTCAGTCTGATGCTCGGTCTTCAGGGGTCCGCGCAGACGATCATCGGTTCCCGAACCTCGGGACTCGACGCCATCTCGCTGGCCGCGCTGCGAATCAGGAATGGTGAATGGGATCGTGCGATCGTCGGCGGCGCGGACGAACTCAGTCCCACCGCTGAAAGACTCTACGGTCACACCGAGCGCGGGATCGTCTCCGGTGCCGGTGGCATCATGTTCGTGCTCGAGTCCGAGGACTCCGCTCGTGAGCGTGGGGCCGGGGTGCTGGCTCGCGTGGGTGCCTCCGCCTTCGGCTACGATTCGAACGACGCCTCCTCGGATCACCAGATCGAGCTCATCGGTCGACAGATCGACCTTCCGGAGCGAATCATCCCTTCTCTGGCGCTCAGCGCGGGGTGTGGGCGGCCGATCGACCGGGAGCGAGCCGAGGATGACGTAGAATCACATTGCGTGACACCTCTGGCCTCACTCTCCGCCGCCTTGCTGGCTGGTGTGGTTTCGGGCGGTGACATGCCGATGTCGACACGGACTGGAACCGAGGATTTCGCGGTCATCGCCAGTGACATGCACGGTTCCGTGAGCGGATTGATTCTTGAAATGGTGACCCATGACTGAGCTTGAACACGATCATCGGCAGTTGGACGTGCCCGTCGACTTGATCGATGCGCCGAGCTGGGTCGGACGATTCGTCGAGTACGACACCGAGCCTTGGACGATGCTTTCGGACAACGTGGTCTTTCGGTCCGTGGATTCCGGTCGATTCGCGCTCGTCTCCATGGTGGTTCCCGACGCTTCTCTGCTTTCCGCGGATGCGTTCGTCAGCGCCGTCGACGGTGTCTATGAAACTCTGAAGGTCCACCTGGACGATCTCAGATGTCCCTGCCCGATCAGAATGTGGAATTACGTCCCCGGTATTCTTGATCCGCTGGGTGACGTCATGAGTCGGTATCACCTGTTCAATCAGGCCCGATACGAGGTCTATTGCCGGTGGTACGGCTCGCCCGAGGGGTTCCGGAAACATGTGGTGACCGCGACCTGCACGGGTCATTCCGGTGGTGAGTACATCTTTCATTGTCTCACCGCACCGTCATCAGGTCGTCCGGTGGAAAACCCTCGGCAGCATGCGTCCTATCGATACTCGAAACGATACGGTCCGAAGCCGCCCTGTTTCGCTCGAGCCACGAGTCTCCCGGTTCGTGACGACGGAACCTGTCAGGTCATGGTCGGTGGCACGGCAAGCGTTCGCGGCGAGGACAGTCGATATCAGCAGGACATTTCGAGGCAGCTCGACGAGACCCTCGACAACATGGCATCGATTCTGGAGGCATCCCGTGTGTCCGGTCCGGGTGCCACGCCGACGTCATTGCATGCCTATTCTGACATCCGTGTCTATTACAAGCACGCCTTCGATCGATCCGAGATCGAATCCGCGGTGCGCCGGAACTTTCGCTCCGACGTCGCGGTGGAGTGGATCCATGCCCCCATCTGTCGAGATGAACTTCTCGTCGAGATCGAAGGCCTGGCAGTCGTTTCCGAGTGATTCCTTCTTTGAGAGGTTCCCGTACCCCGATGACTTGTGAAACCATGAAATACGACGCGATCGTCCTCGGTGGGGGACCCACCGGAGCCACCGCTGCATTCGAGATGGCCCGTCGTGACCTCAAGGTGTTGTTGCTTGAGAAGTCGGAGTTTCCCCGCTTTCGTATCGGTGAGTCCTTTCTTCCCGAAACCTATCTTCAACTGAAGGACATGGGTCTCGAGCAGGCCTTTCTCGAGCTTCCTCACGTCGAGAAGCTCGGTGGTTCCTTCATGCTCGGTCACGGCCAGCAGGAGCCGGCTGATTTCTGGTTCCAGAATGGGCTGGTCAACCGAAACTCCAAGTCCTTCAACATCGAACGTGCGCCCTTTGATGCGATGCTCCTCGATGCGGCACGCGATGCCGGTGTCGACGTTCTGCAGTCTGAGAAGGTCACCGGGATCACTCGACTCGAGGACGATGATGTTGAAATCGTCTCGACCAGCGGAGTCAAGAAGGCACGATTCCTGATCGACGCCACCGGTGGTGCGACTGTCGTGGCTCGTCACCTCGGGAGCAAGGTGAAGTTTCCGGAGTTGAGCAACGTCGGGTATTTCGCACACTTCACCGGGGTGCAGAGGAACGAGGGAGACAAGGGCGGATTCGCACGCATCGTCATGTGCGAGGACGCGTGGTTCTGGCTGATTCCCATCGATGAACGACGAACCAGCATCGGAGTCGTTGCTGACCACACCTTCGCGAAACGCGTCAACGTTCCTGCCGCACGTTTTCTCGAATGGGCGATCAAGCGTTGTCCCGTGATGGCGGAGATGTGCTCGAATGCCGTCGCCTGCGAGCCCCATGAGCTGCCGGCGGGCACGAATCACGTGGAGGCTGATTTCTCCTACCAGTGCAAGCCTTATGCGGGCTCAGGGTATTTCCTGTGCGGTGATGCCGCGACGTTCATCGATCCGGTGTTCTCCACTGGTGTCTGTCTCGGCATGCGCAGTGGTGAGGATGCCGCCAAATCCGTGGCAGCGATCATCAAGCAGGGTTCGAAGGCGTCACGCGTGCGCCGTGGGTTCATACGCCGAGCAAGCACCAGTTCTTCACCGATGTTCAAACTCGTCCGGATGTTCTACCGCCATCAGTTTCGGGAACTCTTCCTCTTCGGCAAGGGACCACTTTCGCTTCACGGTGCGGTTCTGGAAGTCCTGCGTGGCAATGTCTTCCCCAAGCCGCGTTTCGGCGTGACCTGGCGATTCAATCTCTTCATCTTCTTCTGTTGGCTGCAACGGTACGTCAACGTGACGCCGTCGCTCGAGAAGTTCTGGCTGGAGAGCGGCTCGACCGAATCCCCCGCCCGGACTCGTAAGAGCGACTTGGGCGAGAAAGAGATGAAGTTGGCTGAATGAGTCTCTTGACCGGTGACCGAATGAAGTGGCTCGACGGAATCGCGACTCATGCGAAATCGATTCCCGACAACACCGCTTTGAGGTACATCTGCCACGAGACAGGCTCTGAAGAGCTCACGACGTATTTCGAGCTCGAGCGTAGATCCGAACACGCGGCGGTCGTTCTGCAGGAGATGGTTCCACCCGGCAGCACCATTCTTCTGTGCCTCGGAAACGGCACCGACTTCCCCATCGTCCTGCTTGCCGCCTTCAAGGCGGGGCTGAACGTCCTTCCGGTCTCGACGGCCTCGACCGTGCATGAGCTGGGACAACTCGCCGAGACCGTCTCGGCCGCCTTGTTCATTCAGCACCAGGACGACGTCCGCACCCTCGATCATCCTGCGATCCTCCAGATGAATGCCGTCGACCTCCAGGCCGGACCGGTAGGGAGACTCGGAGAAGTTCATGGTCGTCCCGCACTGTTGCTTCGCACCTCGGGCACCACCGGCATGCCCAAGGTCGTCTTCCGCGACATGGAATCGATCGATCAAGTCAGTGAAAACCTCTGCGCGGCATTGCGACTCACTCCGGATGATTCCGTGCTGGCTCTGGTGCCCATGTGTCATTCCTATGGCATCGAACATTGCGTTCTCGCACCGCTGCATGCCGGTTGCGAAGTCGTGACGGTCGATGGCATCGATGCCTCTCCCATCCATGCCTTGCTCCGTGATTCGGCTGCCACGGTCTTTCCGGGTTTTCCCTTCGCGTACGAGCGCATGATCGAAGAAGCACCGTCGAACTACACGCATTCCCTTCGGCTGGCCTATTCCGCGGGTTCCACGCTTCCCGACATCGTCTCGAAACGATTCTTCGATCAGTTCGGAATCAGGCTTGGCCAGCTCTACGGGTCCACTGAAGTGGGATCCGTGCTGTTCAACGACCCCGATTCGGATGAGCTTTCCACCCGATCCGTGGGCCACCCCCTGGCGGGTGTCCGGACGCTGATCCTCGACATCGAAGACCCGGATCCTGCTCGACCGCTCGCGGACGGCTGCGAAGGTCAGGTCGCCATCAAGTCCTCCACGATGCTGTCGCGATACGTCGGTCAGGAGATGAGAGACATGGTCGCCGGCCATTTTCTCACCGGTGACCTCGGTGTGAAGGATGCCTCCGGAGCCATCGAGATCACGGGACGGATCAAGCATCAGATCGACATCGCGGGGGCGAAGGTCAATCCGCTCGAAGTCGAGGCGGCGATCCTTGAATGCGATGGAATACGAGAGTGCGTGGTGATTCCGTGCAACGTGCGCGGCACGCTGAAACGACTCCGTGCGGTGCTGGTGGCCGAGTCGGGCGCCTCTCTTCCGGCGATCGGCGAACTCAAGGCACACCTTCGGTCCCGACTCTCCGCCTACAAGATCCCCCGACGGTATGAATTCCGAACCGAACTTCCTCGCACGCCTCTCGGCAAGATCATCCGATCGGAGAGCGAGTTCTGATGTCGAACCGCTTCAGGCAAGAGAACATTCTTCGCGGCCTCGGTCTGGCCGCCGTCTTCATCCTCACCGGGTGCATGCCAGCGATTCCCGGCTACGAGTGGGCCGGATCCGATGCGGCCCTGGAGACGATCGCCCGCAGACATGCCGAGGTCCACACTCTCGCCTCGGACTGCATCATCCAGCTCGGCAGTCCCGATGGCGAGACCATCGTCCTCGATGGCGTCCTCTATTCCCGAGATCCCGATCAGCTGCGGATGGCTGGATGGAAGTTTTCAGAACGCGTGTTCGATCTGCTCGTTTCGGGCGGTCGCTCCTGGATCCACCTGTCTTCGAAAGTCGAGGAGCGTGCGGGCTCGGACGCGGATCTCGATGCCCTTGATGCCGATCGTTTCGCTGCGATGTGGCGTCGTGCCACCGGTGCGATCGATCCCGATCAGGTGGTGTCGATCGATGATCGGAACACCGACATCCTCGAAGTCACGATCGATGGTGATGTCTCGGGAATGGAACTCGTCTATCGCATCGACAGGTCCACGCGCACCGTGCGGGAGGTCCTCATCATGAGTGATGGAGTACCGACCTACCGTCTTCTTCTGAGCGGTCATCGCGTCATCTCGGACATCGTCTGGCCCACGAAAGTCTCCGGTACCGGTGCACACGGTTCCTTCTCGGTGCGCATGTCCGACATCGAGTTCAACTCGACCCTGCCGAAGACCGCCTTCACACCCACGTCAAAGATGAGAATGATCAGCGAATGAAGCCCCCCGGAGTGATTGGTAACCCGTCGATCTGGGATCTTCCCGTGAAGTGGCCCTGGGTGATCATTCTCGTCTCGATACTTCTCGCCCTTCTCGCCGTGAGCGTTCTCTCCAGATTGAAGCCGTCGTCGCTGCTCGAGAACATGTTCTCAAGTGACAATCCGACGGTTCAGGCCTATCTCGACATGCAGGCATCTCTGGCGAGCAAGGACGAGCTCGTCATCGTCGTTCATGACTCCGCCGACGACCATTCGTCCCAGGAATCGAAGGACCGTCTGGTCGCCTTCGCCCGCCGCCTGAAACGTGATGTCGAGTCCTCGGAGAGTCCGCTCCTCGCCGGCTGCGAAGTACGCTTCAGCGACGAGACATTGCCCGATCTTGCGGTGTATTACGAAGAAGTCGTCGTTCCTCACGCGCTTCACTACCTTTCGTCCTCCGAGATAGACGCGTTTCTGAAACGGTTCACTCCGGAGCGGATCTCCGCCCAGATCGAAATGAACCAAAGACTGGTGGCCGCGCCCGGTTCGCTCGGAGCCGCGATTTCGGATCAGGTCCTCAATGATCCACTTCGTCTCTATGAATTCCTCGCCGCTCGTCTTTCCGAGTCGGGGTCCGATGCCTCGCTGCCGTGGTTTTCACCCGACGGTCGGCGACTGCTGCTTCGTATCACCGGTTCGAAGCCGGTCGGTGACATGGCCTACACCCGGGCGTTCGTCGAACAGGTGCGTGATCGTGCCGGTCAGCTCAATCCGGACGCTCTGGAACTGGGCTTCACCGGCGCGTACCCCATCGCAGAACTGAGTGAGCGTTCCATTCGTGGGGACATGATCACCAGTGTCTTTTCAACGGTGGTTCTTCTCTTCGGCGTCTTCTTCATCGCCTATCGCTCCTCGAAGGAATACCTCGTCTCCACGATCTCGATCGGTATCGCGATCCTCGTCGCGTTCGGTCTCTACTCGCTGCTTCAGGCGTCCTTGAATCCGGCGACCGCCGTCGCTGGTGCGATACTCGCAGGGCTCGGTGTCGATTACTCCGTGCATGTCCTTTCGCATGTCAGTCACGAATCACTCGTGCCCGGTCGTTCCTCTCGTCAGAGCATCGCATGCGCACTTTCAAAGGTGGTCGCCCCCGTCGCGATCGCGTCCATGACGACGATCATCGCGTTCATCGCGGTGTCGCGTTCCAGCGTGCAGGCTCTTCGCGAATTCAGTCTGCTTGCGGCGATCGGAATCGGCTGTTCGATGGTGGCGGCGTTGATCCTGCTGCCGGCGTTGATGGTGGTGCTTCGTGCCAGGCCACGCGCGCATCGCGTCCGCGTGGAGTCGGGGCGAGGTTTCTCCGCGGGACTGGTCCGAACCGTCTCCCGCGTGCCGGTTCGGACCGTCGTGCTCGCCTGTCTCGGCTGGTCGGTCTTCCTCATGGTCAGTTGGCTGTTGCCCGCCAACACGTCTTCGGGAGAACGTCTCTCCGAGATGCATCCTCATCCGAATCCTCCTTTGCAGCTGCAAGCCGAGATCGATGCGCTGTTCAATGCCTCCGAAGAGACCATGTTCGTCTGGATCGACTCAGATGGAAGCGAGGATCTCGTCTCGACATCATGGGACGTCGTACGCAGGCTGAAGCGCGATGATGCCTCCCGGTTCGGTGTCGTCTCCACGGTGGGGCTTCCCAATCTTCTTCCCGACCCCGGTGCTTCATCGCTCGCCGACAGCTCGCTCGGGTCCTTCGATGTCGAAGGCGCGCTCGAAGCGTTCGATGCCGCGATCGAGCGGAGCATCTTCGATCCTGCCGCCTATGACGATTACGCCTCGTTTCTACGTCGACTGCTCACCCGATCCGAGCCCCCGTGCCTGGAGGATCTGGCTCGATATCCCGGGATCCACGATCGCCTCGTCGGCTCGAATGGCAGCGGCTTGCCGGGTGGAACCGTCGTCGTGGTCGGACTGGGCGGTGAACGGCCCGACATGGACCAGGTCATACCCTGGCTTGATCACGAGATCGACGGTATTCCCGGCGCGACACTCACGGGATTCTCCGCCATCGGTCTGTACTTGAATCATGCGGTGGGAAGCGAGCTGCTGTCTCTGCTGTCTCTGGCATTGGTGATCATCCTGTTGTTTCTTCTGATGATCTTTCGAAACCCGTTCAGCATTCTTCTCGTTCTGCTGCCGTGTCTGTTCGCACTTCCATTCGTCTTCGCGACGATGCGGCTCCTCGGTCTCGAGTTCAACATGATCAATGTGATCGGTTTTCCGCTTCTGGTCGGCATCGGCATCGATGACGGAATCTTCCTCGTCTGTCTGGCGCGGCACGCCCGTCGACACGCATTCGATCTCTCGACTCTGCTCGATCGATTCAGATCGGTCTGCCATGCAATGCTGGTGACCAGTGCCACCACCATTCTCGCCTTCGGCTCGCTGGTGTTCACCAGCACGCCCGCCATCCAAAGTCTCGGAATCATCACGGCGGTGGGGGTGGTGGGTTGCCTGCTCTCGACGGTGGTGATCCTGCTTCCTATCCTTCTCCTCATTCACCCTGGGCCGCATGGCCCCGATGGAACACCCTCGCCGGGAACGTCGAACCAGAACACCTGACCAACACTCATGTTCACCGTATTCATCATCTTCGCAACGATTCTGCTGGCATTTCTGACGTTCTGTGTCGTCGTCCTGCGTGGTGTCTCGAATCCTCGGAGCATGCTCTTCGGAACGGTGGTTCATCAAGGTCTCGATCTTCGGCGTCGGGTGGTCGCACTCACGTTCGACGATGGTCCCGATGACTCCTTCACACCTCTGATTCTCGACATCCTTCGTCGCGAGAAGGTTTCCGCGGCCTTTTTCGTGATCGGAAGCAATGCGGTCGATCACGGTGCGCTCCTTTCAAGGATCCACGCTGATGGTCACGTGCTGGGAAACCACAGTTTCACGCACAGCCATGTCGGATCCCTGCGCTGGTCTCGATATTGGGATCAAGAATTCGCACGGACCGATGCGCTCATCATGTCGGCCATCGGTCGACGTCCGGCATTCTTTCGCCCCCCGATGGGCCTGCGTAATCCAAGGATGATGACGTCCGCGCGCAATCGTGGATACACCACGATCACCTGGAGTTGTCGCGGTTTCGATGGTGTGCGGACGACCTCGAAGCGGATCCTCGCACGCCTTGCCCGCACCACCCGATCAGGCTCGATCATCGTTCTGCATGATGGCACCGATCCCTTTGGACGGCGCGACCCTCAAGCCACGATCGACGCGTTGCCTCTTCTGATCGCGGAAATCCGGGCGCAGGGATTCGAGTTCGTCAGACTCGATGAACTCATCGGCGTCGAACCCTACCTACCCGCCGATCACGGCGGTGATGCCGTGTCATCGTTTCTCGGGAATCAATCTGAGCGCCACTGACGTGGCCAGTCCCAGAGTCACGCCGAGGATGGTTCCAACCACGATCGATCCCACTGTCCATTCGAGAATCACCTGACCGAACAAGTCCCACACGCTGAGATCGGTGAAGTCCGCGAGGACCGGTGTCTTGAAATGAAGCATGGTGAACCCGACCCAGATGCTTGCAAAGACGATCACGGGGCTCATGGGCGGCATCGAAATCTGTGTCCCCGCCACGACGGTCAACGGATGCAGTTTCAATCTCTTCGCCAGATAAAGACCGAGCAGGGCATGGACTCCGAAGCAGGGCAACGATCCTATGAACGCACCCAGGCCGACGCCTGCCGCCACGGTCGATCGACTCGCGGGATCATTTCGAATCTGTCGCCAGAGATGTCGTGGACTGAACCATGACGCCAGCCTCGAGATTCCTGATCCCGATCGGTGTGCCGATTCGCCCCCGATCGAGTCAGGTACCCTGGTAAATCGAATCGGTACCAGGGTTCTTCCCAGCAGGCGAAAGTGAATCAATGCTCCCAACAGCCCGTCGTAGACCGGATGAAGATGTGACACGCGCTCACCGGCTGGTTGATAGATGCATGTGATCGGTATGTTTCGGATGCCGGCTCCAGCCCAGGCGGCACGAGTCAGAATCTCGGCTTCAAAGGCATAACGACCCATGCAACAGCTGATGGTCTCGAAGATTCGAAGGGGGTAGACCCTGAATCCGCATTGCGTGTCCTCGATCTGGGTTCCGGTTTCAAGCCTGGTGGCAAGATCCGACAGTCTGCGTCCGAACCGTGAGCGAGTCGGGTAGTCCGGGTGTCTGATGTCACGCTCCCCCAGAATGATCGAGTCCGGATTCGCTTCTGAAGCACGCATGAAGTCAGGGATCAAATCGGGATCATGTTGTCCATCGGTGTCTATTGTGAGTGCGTGGGTGTACCCGGCACGCCGTGCCAGGTCGAAGCCGGTCTTGAGCGCCTCCGCCTTTCCACGATTCACGTCATGTCGAACGATCCTGACGTCATCCTGCGGATGCGCCTTCTTCCAGGCATCAAGCAGGGCTCGAGTGCCGTCGGTCGAACCGTCATCGATCACCACCAGACTGCCGCATCGCTCCAGGGCCCGGCTCACGATCCCTATGACCGTCCGTTCATTGTTGAACGTCGGGGCAAGGGCGACGATGTCGTGTGTCTTCTTCTGTCCGTCTTCGGAGTGCATCTCCGTTCAATGGTAGACGGATCCTTTCTTGGAAACAGAGGATGTCATCCGTAATTTCGTCACGGTGACCAATTGGCGAGCAGTCGTGCCAGATCCGCTCCGTCCACGGTTCCTGAGCCATCGATGTCCGCCTGTTCGTTGGTGGTCCCCCAACTTCCAAGCAGCCTGGCCAGATCCGTACCATCGACCAGACCATCGCCATCAAGGTCGCCTTCGATTCCTTCAATCGGGTCGATCGTTTCCGGATAGTCGTCCGGTCCCGCCCAGGCCAGATTCGGGACCGTTTCGTCAACCCAGAGGTCACGGCCTTCGTCGAATGGCGTGATTCTGACCCATGCGATGTGCGCCGCCGAGATGTTGAAGTCGGGGTTGCCGGTCCAGCCGACATCGCCCGCGTAGCCGGCGGAAGGAAACCACGTGCCGAGCCAGAAACGTGCTGCTCGGAACGGGACGTTGCCCTGCCCGAATTCCACGTCGTGCAACTCGTCGACCAGACGGCCGTCCAGAAGCCAGCGCACCGAGCCGACCTGGGTCCGGGTGATCGCCTCATCTCCGAGATCCTCTCCCGAGCGCCACTCGATCGTGAACGTGTGGTAGCGACCATCCAGAGCTTCTTCGGCCAGATCGAGAGGCGCACCTTGTTCGTCGGTGAGAATCTTTCGACCCTTGTGTTCGCCACCCTCGCCTCCGAACTGTCCACCCCATGAGTTCGTTCTCGCCTTCGTGAACGAGAAGTTTCCGGTGTCGGAGCCTGCCAGATCGGTCGGGAATTCCCAATCGATCTCGGTGTTGCGTCTGGGATTGGGTTCGTGCCAGTAGGGCGCTTCACCCATTCGATGGTCGATGTAGTGAAACGGCCAGAAAGCGGTGCAGGTTCCATAGTCGGGTGCCACACGCGCTCGGACCTCGTATCGACCCGATGCGTGGTAGGTCCTGGTCGCGATGGCGGCGCCGACTCTGGTCTTTCGTCCGTTGTGCACGAGATCCCCGTCGTAGAGGTCTCCGTGCGCTTCCAGTCGAAGTGCGATGATCGGTGTTCCTTCGTCCATGTCAGGAACCAGGATGACGTTTTCCGGTGCGACTCCTCCGTTGTCGCCACCCCATGCCTTGCCGGACACCAGCCACTTCTCAGGGCTCAGGGTGCCGTCCGAAAAGTCATCGAAAAAGACCTCGTCCTGTCGCACCGGGGGTGATGCCAGTGTCGGCATCCATTCTGCGCCTTGTGCCGTGAACTGGACGTTTCGGTACCACGCCGCGCCCGGCTGATTCTTCCAGTTTTCCAGGATGAGCTTTCCGTTTCGCACCCACCGATCTTCGGTCTGGAGTTGAAGCTCGATCGTCTCCCAGTCATCGTTCTGGAATGACCGTGTGACGAGAAATTCGTCGGATCCGGTGAAGTACGCACTCGCGACGACATCCGGGTCAGCCTTGACCTCCATTGAGATCGTCCATTGACCATCCGGTGGCAGCGCGATCTCGATTGTCTGGGAGGCACGGGACGTGTCCGGTCCGGAGAGAAGTCGCATGGCATTGCCTTCTCCCGTGTCGACCACGGTCGCACTGATTCCAAGCGCCCAGGCGCCTCCTTCAGGATTCTCGAAGCCGGTCTCTCTCAGCAGCGAGTCGCCGGCTGCGGGCGCCACCGTGATGACAGGCGCACCCGACCAGGCAGGTTCACCAGGATCCGCCGTCGGTGGAGGTTGGCGGCCTTCCCAGAGACGTATGGCGTCGAATTCCACCACGGCACCTTGATCGGTCTGCCAGCCTTGAAGGTAGACCTCGAATTCGGTCGCGTCCTCTTCGAGGTGGACTTCGAACCGACGTTCGAGCCAGAGATCCGCATCATCGATCGCCACCCATCCGTAGGCCTTGGCGATCTGAGCTCCATCACGTATGCCCAGAATGGGCGGTGAGAGGGGGTCACTGGTTCGAATCCGGGCCGCGATCGTGTATCGGCCGCGAGGTTCCAGTCCGGTCACCCGTTGGGAGAGTTGGGCGGTTTCATTCGATTGAGGCAGGAGTCGTACCGAACTCGAGCCATCCCAGGCATCTGCCTGGATGAGGACGTTCCCGGAAGTGGTCCATCCGGTCAGGCCGGATTCAAACGAGCCGTTTTGCACAAGATTTTCCTGTGCCATGGCTGGAGTGCCGAGCATCATGCCAGAAAGAAGCCCCACACCGGTGGTCTTCCATCGTCCCCAAGGGGAGCGTCGCGTCTCATATTTCATGTTGAAAACAGTCCTTGAACGGATGATTCGACCTGACCTGCGTCCTGTCATTCGAATCGCGCCGCCACGCTGCCCGTAACTCCTACGAATTCAATTGGTTGGCGTTCCATGAATTTGCCGGATTCACCATGATTACTTTCTTGAATCGAGTGCTGGGTTCCTCTTCAATTGAAAAGAGGCTTCGGGTCAAGTGCCCGAAGCCTCTTTGAATCATCTGCCTCGATCATCACTTCGAATGAAGCTTCGATCGGGCGTGCGTTCGGATTCGACGGTGATGCCGGTTCCGTTCTCGAGCACCTGTTCAGAATTCGAGGATGTACATCACCCCGAAGCCCATGTTTCCAGCCGTAGCGAGTTCTTCACCTTCGGGCAGCTCGATGCCCGGTGCCCAGGCATATTTGGCGTAGGCACCAAGTGCGCTGGTCTCGGAAAGCGACCATGTCAGCTCAAGGCCGGCCTCGTAGCGGAAGGTCCAGCTTGACTGCGATCGTCCGACTGGAAATCCACCGAAGCTGTCCAGAGTGACGGAGTTGTACTGAAAGCCTGCACCACCATTCACACCGAGCACGAGGCTCTCGCCGAGATGGAATTCGTAGACCAGATGTGCCATGACTGGAATCTGCCACAATTCGCCATCGGCGCCTGCGGTCTGACCGACGTTGTTGTAGGACTCCTTCATCGAGTTGTACGCCATGCCGACGCCCAGTTCGAGTGCCAGGTCGCCCATCAATGCGAAGCCATAGGCCACATTGAATTCGACCCCGGTATCCCACTTGATCCCGAGACTGGAGTCCTTGATGTCCGTGTCTGAAATCTGGTTCACGCCAGCGCTGATTCTCAGATGGGGACCATGTTCGTCACCATTGGTCGCACCTTGATGGGCATGATGGGCATGTCCGGTGGTTGGAGCATCTGCAGCCGCATCGCTGTCTTGTGCACTCAAACCAATGAGCGCATTGACGTTGAGTGGCTGGACTGCGTCGGACGCGAAAGCCGTTGAGAGGCACAGTGCGCCACCGACGAAACCAAGGAGTGTTTCTTTCATCATCATGAGATCTGATCTTTCTTTCGTACCTGAATGGGAAGTCGATTTTCATCTGGTTCCCGTGGAGAGAGTCTTCCTGAATCTGAGACATGATAGCTCAATGCGGCTGGAGAAGCGGTTCGTCTCTCGTTCGTGATGCTCTTCGTGATGAGTGGCGGAGGTACCGTGGCCACGATCGACGGCCATGACTCCTTCATGGAGAGCGACCATTCTGCGCGGCGATTGACCGTGGGTTTCGGGGCTGGCCGTCCTCGTCGAATCCGTTGAAGATCTCATGCCAGCCTTGTTCAAGTTGTCCGACGTCCCAGGTGGTGGAATTGGCAGACCGCGCGAGCTGAGGTGCTGGCGGGGGTGCAATCCCGTGGAGTTTCGAGTCCGCTCCCGGGCATTGATGGGTGGTCTGAATGAAAAACCGCCCCGGCAGGTGCCAGGGCGGTGGTTTCAGATCGGTTCGATCCGGGCAGGTCCGCAAGAGCGGATCACACGGTCCAGTTGCTGAGAATGGTCGGACAGGTCACTGCCCTCGATCACGCCGTCGCAGTTGAAGTCGGCGGCGGGGAAGTCGGCTCCCCAGTTGCCAAGGATGATCGAAAGGTCGACTCCGTCGACGACGCCGTCGCCGTTCACGTCACCGTTGCTGTCCTCGGCAGGGCAGTCATCCTCGTCGCAGATGACGTTCTCGACGTTGAAGGCATCGACTGCGGCTTCGATCACCGAGCCGTCGCCATCGTCCGCAGGCGTTGAAACGAAGCAGGCAGTTGTCGCCCGGAGTTCCGAAGCTGGAGACCTGGAAGCTGCTCGAGAAACCAGCCACCGCTCGAACGAGCATCGAGGGGTCCGATCGTCCTCGACGACGCTCCAGTTCGCACCATTGTTCGTGGAGATCTCCACGGTCATGATGTCGTTGCTGGGATCAGCCCCGGTGTTGCTGCCGGTGTTGTCGTACCAGAGGCGCGTAGCTGACGTTGGCGTCACCATTGCCCTCTGAATCGACGGCGGAGAAGGGGGCCGTCGTGAGTACGGTGCATCCACCATCGACGTCGGTGTTTTCACCACATCCGCCGGGGCCGGTGAGATAACACTGACCGGATCCGTCGAAGTCCTGACCCGGTGCGCCACGCGTGGTGGTGCCCACAGGGGGTGCCGATCGCCCATCCGCCGACGGCGTCTCCGACGACTCCACTGACGACCCAGTTTTGGATTGGATTCGAAGTCGATGTCGAGAACGGTTTCGAAGCCCGGTGGCGACAGGGGCGCCTGAACACCTCGCCGGGGGCGCTGTTCGGCAGGGTGACCTGGAGGGCCGCTGCTGGTTTCGGCAGAGATGTAGAACTCGTAGGTGGCGCCGCACTCGGCTGCCGGGAGCGAAGCGGTGAAGCTGTCGGCCGCCGTTCGAGGTCAGGGCCGCGCTGCCGTAGCTGAAGCTGCCGGTGCGGTAGCGGAGTTCACCAGTGCCTTCTTCGTAGGTTCCGGACAGGTCTTCGATCGTCACCTCGAAGGAGCCACCGCTCGGGCTGACGGAACCGGGGGGTGCCGCCGGGCGTGGCGATGTCGATCAGGGCGAGTTCGGGGCCGTCCATGTTGTGCTGAGCTGAACGCATCGTTGATCTCGAAGTAGTTTGGCGTGCCGTTGTAGATGTTGTCGTCGTTGTCGTCGATCGTGAGAAAGTCGATCGTGATCTCCGGGGTGATCTGGTCACCGGAGTGGAGGCAGATCGAGTTGACCCAGAGGAAGCTGGTGCGATCGATGGCCGCGTCGGAGGTGGGTCCGCCGAGATTGAGGATCACGTCCCACACGCAGCCGGACATCAGCTGGGCCTGAATCGTGGATCGCGCCGGTCTGCGGGTATTGCTTGTCGTTGTCGGCGTTGCGGATGCCTGCGTTGCAGTTCCCCTGGAAACCGTTGCCCAGAGTGGGCTCACGGGTGAGCAGGATGCCGTTGCAGTCGGAGCCGCCCTCACCGTACTGGCCCTGGCCGGAACCGCAGACCCGCGATCATGTGATGGCCGTATTCGTGGGCCACGACATCGGAGAAGGCGGTGTTCGGGCAGCCACTGCCGGAGGAGAAGAAGTTGATCGATGTATAGTCGTAGAAGGCGTTGCAGCTGTCGCTGAGGTTGATGTTCACCGGCAATCTCGGGTCTGGGTGGAGATCGTCGGCATGCTGGGGAAGTGGGAGAGCGCCCAGTCACGAGTCAGGTTGGCCCAGACGTAGGCGTTCACTTCCGCACGGTCGTACTCGCTGGCATTGGCGCTGTTGTGTTCGAAGTTGTACGGCGCGCCCGGGTCAAGGGTCTGGGTCTCCGTGCTGACGGCGCTGTCGAATTCGTCGTTGACGACGAAATACAGTCCGGAGACGCTCGAAGTCACGGTCTGTGCTCCGCTGCCGAAGAGCTCGAAGGTGCCGTCCACGTCGGTGTAGGTCGTGTTGCCGCCGGCTGGATACGAGCGTAGGGGAGAGGCTTCCGCGATTTCCACGTCACAGTCGTCCGAGGCATCGCCCTGGGTGATCCGCCGGTCACGGTGCCGGACACATTCAGGTCGAGAATCATGCTTTCCTGGTAGAGGATTCGTCCATTGCTGGCATCCACCACGTACCGGAACTTCTTGTATTCGTCGGGGGTCAATCGGGTGCCGCCGGTGGCGACGAAGGTGACGGCCAGGGGTCGGATCGATCCAGGCATCGGGTTCACCGGCCCAGATGACCTGCTCGACGTCGCTGACGACCGGTTCCATGGTGAACTGGTTGGCGGGCATGCCGGGTGTAGACGCGGGGGTCGAGCTGGGCCGGCGTGGCGCCCAAGCCTGCGAACTGGCCCTGGTAGTCGCGCATGTCCGCCATCTCGTTGGAGACTAGGACGGTCGGGAAGCCAGGTTCATTGCGCACCAGCACGCGAACACTGCCGTGGAACACCCGGATGTCGTCGAGAGCCTGGGTCCAGCTCACGAGGCTGAAAATTATTGGTGCCGGTGTTCGCGTCGAATCCCATGGGAAGCACGTGGATGCCTGCCGCGTTGGGTCCGATCGGAAGCAGCTCGTTCGCTTCGATCCCGAACATGTTGCCCATGTTCGCTGATGAAGTTCGTTGCGGAATCAAGCGGGTTGTCTCCGTTCGAGAATGCCTTGCCGTAGACGCGGGTGACGATTCCAGCTCTCAGGTACAGATCGCTCTGCGGGTTGGCCTGGAGGAATTGTTTTCGCGCGGCATCGACATCCATCCGAGTGCCGGGGGTGGGTTCGTCGTTTGAGAGCTGTCCCGAGGCCGAAGCGGCCAAGGCACCCATCAAGGTGGCGGTTGCCCATGACATGACGTTTCTTGAAATCTGCATGTTTGATTTCCATTTCTTCTGGCATCGGAGTGGCTTGGCAAAGGCCTGTGGGGCTCCGACGAGCTTTGCAAAGGGGGTGGGTATCTGAGCCGTTTCCATTGTCTCTGTGAATGGACGGCAAGGCAATCCTCGATATCGAGTTTTTAGCATTCGAGAATGGTTTTTTGCGGGTTTCAACTCTACAAGAGCCTCTTGCAGGCTGTTGAGGGCCTTCCATCCGGTGACAGGTCGTCCTTCTGGCTGTCTCTGAACCGAGATCGTCGAAATGGAAAATCGTGGACCAGACGTCCCATGGCCGGAAACGCCCACAATTCACCATCGTCGTGTCTGGTCTGACCGACGTCAGTCGTTGGCGGGAACTGTTGATGCCACGATCGAGGGCCACGCCTGTTTCACGGACAGAGCCCATTCTTCAATGCGTTCTTCGGTGAGTTCCGGCTGGCTGTCCTCGTCGAGGGCGAGTCCGCAGAACATGCCTTCCACCGTTCCGAGAGTTCCCTCGTACGTGTGGGTGTCGGTCGTGGTGAATCCTATCCCGCCATTGGCTCCACGTTCGACCATCTTGCGATAGAGAATTCCCATCGCATCCTGATAGGTCTCGATGTAGGTGGACTGATCCCCCAGTCCGAACATGGCGACCGTCAGTCCGTTCACGGGAGATCTCGTCGAGTTCTTCGAAGATCTCATTCCATCCTTGTTCAAGCTGCCCGACGTCCCAGGTTGGGATGCCGCAGAGCACGAAATCCATCTTCGACAAGTCGTCGGCACCGATGGAATTCACATCCACCATCTCCAACGTGATTTCTGGTTGCAACGCCTTCATGATGAGTCCGGCGACGTAGCCGGTGTTGCCGGTGTTGGATCCGAATATCAGTGCAGATTTCAAGAGACGCTCCAGGGGTGTTTTTCGAACTTGAGATGGTAGGCGGATATCCGGGTCCGGGTCGGGTTCGATTTCATCTTGCGCGCTCGGGAATTTTCAGCTGATTTCGATCATTCATCATGCATGCGTTGGAATTCAGGGACGTGATCATGGCTACCATTGCCTGAACCACCGTTTTCATTCCGATCCACCAGAGGCCTTCCAGCCATAGCCGAGAGCGTTCGATGTCAGATTCCGAAGCCCTTCTGATCTTTCCCAATCAACTGTTTCAGAATCATCCTGGTTTCGACCCGTTCGCCGTCGAAGATCATTTTGATCGAGGATCGTCTGTTCTTCGGAGACCCTGAGCTTTTCGGTGGTTTTCATCAGCAGAAGATCTGGTACCCACCACCGCGCCACCATGAAGCGGTACGCGGAAACTCTGCGTGAGTACGAGGCGGACGTCGAATATGTGGAGCATGCGACCGATCACAGCGTGCTCGAAGCGTGTCTCGAGCGATTGCAGACGTCCGGATGTTCGACCGTCTGCGTCTCCGAAACGCACGATTACCTCCTCGGCCGCAGACTTGGACGTTTCTGCGAGCGTTTCGATCTCGAACTCAACGTTCTCGAGTCTCCGATGTTTCTCAATACGAACGAAGTGAATCGTTCGTATCGCGATTCCAAGAAACGCTGGGTACATGGCCGACTATTACAAATTCCAGCGCCGAAGGCTCGATGTCCTGATGGATGAGGATGACGAGCCGACGGGGGGGCGATGGAGTTTCGACGAGGACAATCGCAAGAAGGTCCCAGCGAAATTGCGAGGCTTCCATTCCGCCTCTGAGTCCGCACCGGGCTGACGCGATCGATCAAGCAGCCGTCGAACATGTCCGGGAGCAGTACGGTGAAAACCCCGGCATGCTCGAGGAACTGATCTACCCGACATCACATGATGCGGCGGCAAAGTGGCTGAATGATTTCCTAGAGGAACGGTTCGCCCTGTTCGGTGATTACGAAGATGCGATACTCAAAGGTGAGAACTGGCTCTGGCACAGTGTGCTCACGCCCATGCTGAACACCGGCCTTCTGACTCCTCGCCAGATTCTCGAGTGCGCACTCGAGCATGCGAAGCGTGCAGACGTTCCGATGAACGCGCTTGAGGGTTTCATCCGCCAGTTGATCGGCTGGCGCGAGTTCATGCGAGCGACCTACGTCGATCATGGGGTCGAGATGCGCACCACGAATCACTGGGGTCATGTCCGTTCGATACCGTCGAGCTTCTACGACGGCACGACCGGGATCGATCCCGTCGACGACGTGATCGGGCGGGTGCTTCAGACCGGATACTGCCACCACATCGAACGCCTCATGGTGCTGGGTGGGTTCATGTTCCTCTGTGAATTCGATCCCGACGAGATCTACAAGTGGTTCATGGAGATGTTCGTCGACAGCTACGACTGGGTGATGGTTCCCAACGTCTATGCCATGAGTCAACACGCCGATGGTGGATTGATCACGACCAAGCCCTACTTCTCGGGATCGTCCTACATCAAGAAGATGAGCAACCACGCCAAGGGCGATTGGACTGCAATCTGGGATGGTCTCTATTGGCGCTGGATCTCGAATCATGTCGAGGAGCTCGGGAAGAATCCCCGGTGGGCGATGATGTGCGCGATGGCCCGCAAGATGGACGCGCAGAAGATGGCAGATCATCACCAGGTCGCCGATGAGTATCTGGCTGGATCTTCGTGAGCAGGTCACAGGTTGCGAAAGTGATGGGCACGAACAAGACCAGGAATTGAAGGACCATCGCGAGCGGTCCGCTCGCTGCTTTCATGTTCGTGCATGTGGCTCTTACGGTGGATTCAAGTCCAGGGTCAGGCGCAGGCAGCTGCAGAGGCCCTTGAGGGTGAGTTCATGCTCGGTGCAGCACGAAGCCGTCCGGCAGCAGACTTCTTGAGCCGCCCCGGGCACCCAGCGACATGTCGTAGAGTCGGTCGCAGTTGGTGCACAGTGAAAGTGATGGTGGTGCGTGTTCGGCGACTTCGGAGTGAGCTCGTAGCGATCTGGATGGGAGGGGAGTGTGACCGCCGTGATCTCATTCTGGTCATCCTCGAGCTTTCGCACGATGCGATAGACCGTGCGAAGTCCGATCGTCTCCACCTGTCGGGAGGCTTCGAGTGAGTATCTCATCGATGGACAGTGGGCGTCCTGCGCTCCTGAATCGCATTGCGAACGGCATCAAGCTGGATCGTGTTTCGTCGTTCGGCCATGGCAGGCCCCTTCGCTCAGCGCTCTTCGAGGCGTGCATGTGTCGTCCGCTTGCCATGGTACCTGAGTCAAATGCGTGAAGGAACGGGTTCATGCCCTTTTCGAGCCTCGATGCGTTTTCCATCGAATTCGATCCATCGCGAGGGCCACGGTTCCATCGATCAAGAAGTCCGTGACCACATGACGTGAACGTGCCTGCCCGGTCTCCTCAAGAGCTCGGCGGCAGGGTTTCCTGCGTGTTCTCGCTGCCTGGGAGTGATGTGGAGCGTGCAGGATGTTGCTCCGCACGCCACCGCGCTGCTGAATCCCTCTTCGGCGAGATCCGACATCAGTTCCTCGGTCGTGATGTATTCGATCGCGACCTGGTCCGGCAGGAACTCGATCTCCACTGCAAGCATGGGTCCGGACTCGATGATCATGTTGGGGTCTCTTTGAATGGCACGTGCATACAGTTCTTCGGATTCGATGGTCTGAAAGTCGGCACCTTTCATGGCCAACTCGGACTTGGTCGTCTTGAAGTCCGGCGAGGCTGTGGCAGGTGATTCTGTTTCGGATCGGATGGCTGGTCTTTCGACGAGATGTTCCGTTCCCGTGCTTTGAGCGTCGACAACCCGATCCAGCTCTTCGAATCGTTCTTCGGTCGTCGAGAACCTCTCCATGAGAACGCCGACGAGAAGCAAGGCCAGCAAGGAGAAGGCTGTCGCCTTGTTTCGACGCTTGCGTCGGGATCGTTCGCGCATCGCTTCCTGAAGCAGAGGCAGCATCTTGTCTCGGCGTGCCGAGGCCCTTGATGAGAGTTCCTGGTGTTCATCCTGCGTCATGATGATCCTCGCTTTTCGCATTCATGTATTCATCCCTGATCTCATCGAGTGCTCGTCTGATGCGTCCGTCGATCGAACCGGAGCCTCCGAGTCCGAGGCTTTCTCCGATTTTTCGCAGGCTCCACCCAAGCGTGAAGCGAAGATGCAGTATTGATCGTTGTTGTTCATCAAGCTTGCCGAGGTGGTGATCGAGCGTTTCGAGTTCTTCCATGGACAACCGTTCCATCCTGTCTTCAGCCGGCCGATCTTCACGAGCACGTCGTCGTGACGTCTGTCGAATCCGATCTCGTGCTGCGTTCACGAGCACTCTGTCGAGCCAGGCCTGCAGCTGTCGCGTGTCATCTATTCTGGGAAGTTGCGTGGCACATTTCATCATGGTGTCCTGAACGATGTCCAAAGCTGTCGATTCATCCAATCCCGTCATCTGCATCGTCGATCGAAGGCATTTGTCGAACCAGATCTCATAGAAGCACGCGAATGCCTCGGTGGAACCCGAGGCAATCGCGGCAGTCAGTTCACTGGTTGAGGGCGGCTCTCGGCCGTTTGAAAGAAGCATCGCACTTTCAAGCTACCGCATCACCCTTCACTGTCATCATCTTTTTGAGAGCGCCGCTTCTGTCGTTCCTCGAGTCTTTGCTGGCTTTCCTTCAAATTTTTCATCTGTTGCTCGATGGTGAGGTCCTGCAACTCCTCCAGGGTCTCGATCTGCTTCAACTTGAGCACCGCGGCCCTCGCGGCGAGTGCTTCATCGGAGATCCGCCAGGTCGCACTTTTCTTGAGTGCCTCGATCGTCATGCTGACGACGTCCAGTGTCGCCTTGTCACTCTTGATGAAGATGATGCCGGTGGTCGGATGGAATCGTATCGTCGGCTGCTTGCCCGGCATTCGCAGTTCGATTCCGGCTTCGATCGTACTCATGATCTCCTCGAGCTCCATGCCACTGGTGAGAAGTTCCTGGATGGAAAGGACGGCGACCTTGATGATGGCACGGGGCGAGCTGGGGTCTCGTTCTTCATCGAACGTGATGTAGACCAGTTCTCGACCGACGACCTGAAAATCAAGATTTCCCTTTTTCGTGATTCCATCATTTGTGAAGCGTGCCTTGATCACTCCCGGCATCTGAGTGATGAGTTCGACGATGGTCCCGGCATCGGTCACTCGCGCTTCGAATTGGGGAAGCATGAAATGGCCGGCTTTTTCATCCAGGACGACCGGAAAGTCAGGGAATGTCGTTTCGAGTTGATCGACGAGATGAGAGGCGGTACCGCCCTCGAACATGAACGCCACGATCCCCTTGTTCGCGTCTTCACCAGAGGTGTCCTGGGCCAGAGCGGGTGCTGAGAGTGCGAAGAGCATCGAACTTGTGAGAAACGCCTTTGTGGTGCGAGAGAGCATGGTCTGATTCCTTGTCTTGAGTGTTCATTCGTGTTTCACGTGGCAACGCTTCCCCCCGGACGAAGTGAGGCGTCTTCGACATAAGAACGTCGCCGATCAGGTATTTTCGCGCCCTGATGTCGGTTTTCTTCTTTTTTTCAATCCGGCATCAGCCATCACCAGCCACGCTCCGCAGGGTGGATGCCTGCGAAGTGATTGTCAGCCCGTACTTTGCATGGCAGCTGCCAGTGCGTTCACACTCAGCAGAATCACGGTCTTGAGTGCGTCGTCCTCGTCCGGTGTCTGCCGCCAGCGTTCGAGCAGTTCCACCTGAAGCGCATTGATCACATCGGTGTCCTCGTTGCGTTCACGTATGGATTGCTGGATGACGGGATTGTTGTCGAGCAACTCAGCCTGCCCCGTGATCGAAAGCACCGCCTGTCTGGCACGATCGAATTCCGCCGTGAGTTTCTCGTGCAGGTCGGACTCCGATTCCTTCATGTACCAACCGGCGACTTCGAGCCGAGCACGTGCCATCTCCTGCTGTGCGTTGTCGATGAAGGCTTGAAAGAATCCACCGGAGGCATAGGCGGCCCGGCACATTTCGAGGGTCGTCTCATCGTTCAGGACGAGATCGTTGAAAGCCGAACCTGTTCCGTACCAACCGGGGGCGTTGTATCTCATCTGCGTCCAGGCGAAGACCCAGGGGATCGCACGCAGGTTCTCGAAGGTGACATCGCTGCCCGCACGCGAGACCGGTCTGGAAGCGATCGGAAGATCTCCGATGTGCAGCACGGGGAGAACGTTCAATGAAAAGCGGCCAGAACGCCTCGTCGTCGATGAGTTCTCGGTAGGCGGTCCGGGACTTGTCCGCGATCCCGTTCATCAACGCCATCATCCGTGCGTCGGGCTCCGATCCGACATCGGAAGTCGTCGTCGCCAGAAGCATGGCATTGACGATCTGCTCGAGGTGTCGATGGGCGACCTCGGGCATCGCGTATCTGAAGGAGATGACCTCACCCTGTTCGGTGAATCGAATTCGGCCGTTTCTGGTCTCGGGTGGACTCGCCAGAATGGCACGGTTGGCACGTCCACCCCCACGGGCGACCGTGCCTCCGCGACCGTGAAAGAAGCGAAATGACACGTCGGCATCTCCGGCGATCTTCGCCAGGTCCTGTTGCGCGGCGTGCAGTTTCCAGTTCGCCGCCCAGTACCCGCCATCCTTGTTGGAATCGGAGTAGCCCAGCATGATCTCCTGAAAGTTCTCGCGCGCCTCGAGCTGTGGCTTGTAGGCCGGGTTCTCGAGCATTTCGGCAAGTATTCTTCCGGCCTGATCAAGATCGTCCACGGTTTCGAAGAGCGGCGCGACATCGATGGCACTGTGCACCGTCCCGTCCACGATCGTCCACAGCCCGACTTCTCTCAGAAGGATCAGAACCTCGAGCAGATCACTCACATCGTGTGCCATCGAGATGATGTAGGTGCCCACCGAGTCTGGGTCGCGTTCGATGGCTTCGGCGAAGACGGTCAGCCCTTCGAGCAGTTCACTGGTCTCCAACGTGAGTTCCTGTCCGAGGGCGAGAAGCGGACGGGCGGTCGAGAGCTCGGTTTCCAGCAGCGCTCGTCTCTCGGTTTCATCAAGTTCTCGATAGTCCTCGGAAACACCGGCAAGGGCGAAGAGTTCAGTGACCGCCGACTCATGCACGCGACTGTGCTGTCGAATGTCGAGTGCCGCGAGGTGAAACCCGAAGGTGCGTGCGGTCACGAGCGCGTCCGCGATGCCTCCTCGATCCGCGGTCTCCTCGAGGCCGGCGAACCGAAGTGCATCCTGAATGGTCGTGAGATCGTCGATGTACCGGTCCACGTCGTATTCATCCGAGCCCAGTCGCATCTGCATGTGGCTCAGTTTGACCCGGAACGGCTCGTGTTCCAGATGACGGATCGACATCTCGTCGAGCGGGGATTCGGCCTCATCAAGTTCGATCGAATGCCTCAGTTCCGGGTCCACCTCGACACGTCGATCCGAAAGACTGAGTTCATGGTGGAGCTCATCGAGCGTTTCATGGTGTCGTTCCAGGGCGACCTCACGCATCTCTTCGAAGGCGATCGCGGAACGCTCCGCGGTGACGAACGGATTGCCGTCTCGATCGCCACCGATCCACGATCGATAGCGAAGGATCACCGGAAGCTCCACACGTTCCTGATAGCGATCTTCGATGGCATCCACCAGGTCTCGATAGAGGCCCGGAACCGCGCTCCAGATCGCGCCGCCGAGGTAGTGAATGCCGTTGCGCACCTCATCGATCACATCGAGTCGTCTCGATCTGATCTCATCGGTGGCCATCAATTGTGTCAGCGTCTGACGTACGTCACTTGCCAGTGCTTTGCCTTCGCTGATCGCCAGATCACCGCTGTTCTGTATCACCAGAAGTTCGGCGATTCGATCCTGCTTCGCGATCACGCTTCGTCGGCGGGATTCCGTGGGATGTGCGGTCAGAGTCGGTTGAATGTCGAGTTCCGCGAGCGTTTCAAGAACCAGTTCCAAGGGGGCGCCGCTCGAAGCAAGAGTCGCGATCGCATCCGCAAGCGATTCCGGTCGTGGAATCTCCTCGGTCGCATCCATCTCCCGTTGTCGGTTGACTCTCGTGATGTGAAGCTGCTCGGCTTTGTTTCTCAAGTGAAACCGGATCGTGAGTAATTTCAGGATGGCATCGATCCGGTCCAGGGAGAGATCGGAGAGAACCGGATCGAGCGTGCCGGTTTCGAGCATGGCGCGTGCCGTGCGGTGCAACAACTCGATGTCCTGGTGTGCCACCTCCGTGGTCGATTCATCAAGTCTCGAATGAAGCCATGAGATGTCCCGCGTGAGAGGTTCGAGTGTCATGAGTCCGAGCCTACCCGTCCGCGGGGGGGGCGTGCTTGAATTCGAAGTTGACCGCTGACTGAAGTCGCGCTGAAAGCGCTGACCGGAGGACCTGATTTCCTGCATAAGAGTTCTGGTGGTCTCTTCCCCGTCTGATGTCCGAAGTGCTCCCGAGGAGTGAGTTTTCCGCGTCCGCATATCCGGGCCTCTGGAACGGTATCTCCAGATGGAATTGTTTCCCGGCCAGAATGCCGTTGAGCAGCCTTCAGATGTGGCCCCTCAAATGGGCGTTTCAGTCGCAACGAGGAGCTGTTTTGACTCCTTTTTGCAAGGAATGACCGTTTTGAACGATTTGGGTCCCTACAACTCTGCTGTCAGTCGTAGTGAATCTCACACCTCACAGTCATCCTCGTTCACTCACGGAGATTGAAATAAATGTTCTTCACTGCCATCTAGCAGAGATGTCCAGCACCATGAAAGCCTTGAGCGCTGGCCTCAGCGTCGAGGGCATCACCATGTACCTCTTCTGGCTGGGTATCGTCGGAATGGGTGCGGGCGCTCTCTATCTGTTCATGATGCAAGGCTCCCTGACCAAGACCTACAAGAAGGTCGCCATCGTCGCCGGCATCATCTGCGCCGTGGCTTGTTTTCATTACTTCAGGATGGCCAACATCTACGTCGAAAGCCTCGCAATGGCGATCTCGACCGATGCCGACGGAAACACCGTCATTGGCAAGCTTGCGGCATTCCCCACAGCGTATCGCTACATCGACTGGATCATCACGGTTCCGCTGATGGTGTTGGAATTCCCCTTGCTTCTCAACCTCGGCAAGAAGGGACGTCCGCTCTTCTGGAGTCTCGGACTCGTCTCGCTCGCCATGCTCGTCTTCGCATGGATCGCCGAAACCAGCGTCCCCGGTAGCGGTGCCTGGTGGACCAACTACGTGATCTCCTGCGGCTGCTGGATCGTGATGGTCGGCATTCTCTACACCCAGGTGACCAAGGCAGCCGCCTACCTGCCAGCCAACTTCCAGAGCACTCTGGGCGTCATGAAGGGGTTCATCCTCATCGGTTGGATCATCTACCCGATCGGTTTCCTGCTGGCCCTCGGTGGAAACGAAAGCACTCGCGAGATCGCCTACAACATCGCGGATGTGATCAACAAGGTCGGTTTCGGCGTCGCATGCGTCGTCGCAGCCACGATCCTGTCCAAGCACGAGGAAGCTGGCACCCTGCCTGCCGCCGACTGATTCCGTCCACGGACGTTTGGAGTGTTGCGCATGAGCCGTTCAAACACAATCGCGTTTCCCTCTGAATTCGCCGAGGCCAAGTCACCCGCAAGCTCCCGAAGCTTGCGGGTGACCGCCGTCGGTCGCGAATTTCTTCGCCAACGCGCCTTCCCCTGGATCCTTCTCTCAGGTGGGGTGTTTCTGGCCTTGATCGATCCGACCGTCACTGCCAGCGTGTCCTGGCTCCCATTTCTGGTGTCCTTGTTCGTCTTCGGCATGCCGCATGGGGCGATGGACTGGACGATTCAGAATCGTCTCGACGGTCTGAACGGAATTCTCCGTCAGACCATCGCCTTCATTCCCTATCTCGCGCTCATGGCCCTGTCCACCATTCTGCTGGTCTATGTTCCCGTGTTCACGGTCGTGGCGTTCATGGTGCTGACCACGATTCATTTCGGAACCGCGGATCTCCTCGCCACCGGTCACGGACAGGAGTCACTCGTCCGACGAGTGCTGTTCATCGCCGGGCGCGGCTGTCTGATTCTCGGTCCGGCGTTCGCCTTTCACACCCAGTCCGCCTGGAAGCCCTTCGGACTTCTCGCCGGCATGGGACCTGCTTCACCGTCCTCGATTCAGACGGTCGCCATCATCAGCGGAACGCTTCTGTTCGTCGGAGTTCTGCTGGCTCTGTCACACGTCGTGCTCACGTTTCGTGCGCGTCCCCGCGCCGCTCTTCTGGATCTCTTCGAGTCGGCTCTCATTCTGATGCTGACGGCACTCGCGTCACCACTGTTCGCGATCGGACTCTTCTTCCTGAGCACCCACGCCTATCGCCATTCGGTCCGGCTCTCATCGGATCCGATCGCCGTCAAGAACGACGACCCCGAAAGCGTGCCCTTGTGGAGTCGACTCCTTCGAATGCACTGGTGTTCGTTTCCCTTGTTGATTCCGACCTTCGTGGTCCTCCCGATCTGGGCGTACGTCCAATTCGGATCGATCGATCCCTACGCTCTGGTGACGGTGACGATCGGTTTTTTCATCATCACGACGCTGCCCACATCATCTGCTGGGCCTTCGTCTTCCGGCCTATCGCCCCTGACATGATGTCCTACGAACCCAGCGTTCGATACGCTTTGTGCCTGAAACGACGATTTCGCTTCCGTTGCGCGGTCGTCCCTGGGCCTCCCGTGCGTGGTATCGTGAAAGACACCACACGGAGGCACAATGACATCTTCCACCAATGAAATCACGTCATGCGTGACGCGGTACTACGAGAGCCTTCGAACCTCGAATGCGGATGAAGTTCGGGCCGTCTTCCATGAGAATGCACGGGTGACCGGGTATCTCCCGGACGGCCTTCACCAGATGACGGTCGGTGACTTCGCCGGGTTCGTCGCAGCCCAGGATCCCTCTCCGGAATCCACGGGTGAGGAACCGATGTTGGAGATCCTCTCCTGCGAGATCGCCGGTGACACCGCGGTGGTCCGACTTCGCGAGCGTTATCTCGGCATGATCTTTCTGGATTCATTCTCGATGCTCAAGGTCGATGACTCCTGGCTCATCTACAACAAGTTGTTTCACGTCGAAGGTTAGCGCCTTCGGCCCTGCACCTCGTCACAATTCGATCAGAGAAGGATTCACATGAACACGGCACTCAATGTACTTTTTCTCCCTTCGGTTCTGGCGTTCTCGATGCACGCCATCGCCGGCACCGAGACCGCATCCGAGACTCCCGGATCCATGCAGGCATTCGTCAACTGGAATCTGGATCACGGGGCTTGCGGGACCTGGGCGGACGAGGGTGTCACCGAGGCGATGTGGGTGGGCATTCCCGCCGGTCTCAAGGTCACGACGACCCACAACACCTGGTACGACGTGGCCTCCGACCAGCTCTTCAACAGTCATCACATGGAGACTGAAGACGGTCGTGTGATCTCGACGGGTTCGAACGTGATGACCTGGGATTCGAAACGAAACGCGGTCATCTCGGCGAGCTCCGGATTCGACATGGGCAAGCCTTATCACGGGACCTCCATCCTGATGGGGATGTCCGACCAGGCTCTGACCTGGGAATACACCGAGATGTCGCAGGGCAAGACCACCGTCTACGACAACGTCATGACCTACACCGGCATGAACACCAGAACCAATTCCGTCAAGGTCAAGGGTGGCGACGGCAAGGCCTGGAACAGCGAGGCCACCCGGGCGAACCCCTGCATGGCGATGCTCGCAGACAGTGGCCTGGCCGGCACGTGGGAGAAGACGCTTCCCGATGGGAGCATGATTCGTCAGGTCGTCTCGTGGGTCGCCGACGAGCACGTTCTCAAGTACGAACGATTCTTCAAGGCCGAGGGCAAGGACTGGGCGAGCGACAGCCTGTTCGTGTGGTACTGGGATCCCGCTCATGATCACATCGCGACCCTCTATCTCGACGCCCACGGCACCGTGATCAACGGCAGGGTCGATTCGATCACCCGGAAGAATGGCGCGGTCACCATCGTCGCCAGTCACGAGGGGAGCCGATTCGGTGGTCTCACGATGAGCACCGAGGCCACGCAGGTCATCACCGACAAGAGCATCACCACGAGTTTCAAGGACATGTCCCTCGACGGCATCCGTCATTCCATGAGTTGGAGCGAGACGGCTCAGTCGATCGAACGCACCGACTGACGAATGTCCCGACCGATTTCTCGCGCCGTGTCCTTTCACAGCCTCCCAGGACGTCCTGATTTCGATCAGGGCGTCCTTTCGCATCTCTTCCAACGTTCCACCAAAGAAAGAGCCTGCAATTCAGCACCTGCGCTCGAACGAGGGGGAAATGCGTCGAGGCCGTGACTACGCTTTCATGCCCCGTATTTTTCGCTGGTTGATGACCGGAGACCCTTGATGCCTCACTACTTTCTACCTCTTCTCGTCGGCTGGTGTGCCTCCTGGGTGGTTCTTTCGGGAATCGGTTTTCTCTACGGACTTCGCTGTACCAGAGGTGATGACAGTCGCCGGTGGTGGACGGCATTCTGGACCATGAACCTGTTCTGGATCGCGGTCGATCTCGTGATCGTGGTCTGGGCGATGCTGGACCCGGTGTCCGACGTCGAGGAGTTCAGGGGATTGCTCGCGATCAATGGGGGGCTGGATCTTCTGTACCTCACGACCGGTGTGATCCTGATCACCCGCCGCGACATCATGGCCCGCGGCTTCGGAGCCGCGATTCTCTGCCAGGGTGGTTTTCTGTTGCTGTTCGATCTCATCTGGTGGCTGATCCTCGGCACCTCATCATGAGTTCCAACCATCCCGACAAGACCTGTGCACGGTGCGGTCGTCGATTTTCATGGCGCAAGAAATGGGAGCGTGACTGGGACGACGTTCTCTACTGCTCGGCGTCGTGCCGGCGTCAGAAGGTGGGGGCTGCGGACCGTGCTCGTGAAGAACGGATCATGTCGGCGCTCGAAGCCACGACTTCGAAGGGACTGCCGCTTCACGATCTGGCGGTCGACACGGACGAAGTCGAATTTCTGAGGCAGGCCGCCCGACGCCTGGCAGTCGGTGGCCGCATCCTCATGTTCCAGAAAGGTCGCCCCGTCGAACCGCGAGACATCCATGGACCGGTCGATGTCGCACTGCCTCCGAGCCGGTCGAAGTGCCGTTTCCGAATTCGTGGGTGACGGTCTCCCCGCGTGACCGATTCAGAACATCCGCTGTTCGTCTCTTCGAGTGGCGGCGCGTTCCCAACGGGTCCGCGCGTGATCGAGAGACTCTTCGGGCATCACGATCGGTTGCGGTCCCCCGTGCTTCCAAGGCATGTGTCGTGCCATGCCACGGTGGTTCGAGAGTTCCTCGGGAAGCCAGTGCGCGACGTATTCGCCCTTCGGGTCGTAGTTGCGTGCCTGTTTCATGACATCAAACCCACGAAAGCCTCGCGGGTCCGCCCCGACCCCGGCTGCATAGGCCCAGTTCCCCCAGTTCGCGGCGGGGCAGTAGTCGATCAGGCAGTGCTCGAACCACCGTGCGCCCCAGCGCCAGTCGATGTCGAGGTTCTTGCTGAGAAAGCTTGCGACGATCTGTCTTCCTCGATTGGACATGAACCCGGTGGCACTCAGTTCCCGCATGTTCGCATCCACGAAGGGGATCCCGGTGGTGCCCGACTTCCATGATTCGAAATGATCCGGATCGTTTCGGTATGTCAGGGCGATTCCGGCGGGGCCTGCTCTGTGGAACAGTGTCGTCCCGTGCTTCAGAAGATGCAGACGAAAGAACTCACGCCACAGCAGCTCGAATCTGAGCCAGTAGGTCGACTCGTTCGCCACTCGTTTCTCTTCATAGATGAGCGTCTCTTCCGAGACCACACGTGACGAGAGGCATCCGTTCGCAAGCCATGGTGAGAATTTCGAGGAATACGCCTCACCCAGAAGTCCGTTGCGGGTCTCCTTGTATCGCTTGAGATGATCGCCATCGTGGATCCAGTCGTGTGCGCGCTCGAGTCCTCGGAGTTCGCCTCCCACGAACGACATCACCGCTCGTGGGTCGGTGCTCGATTCATCGATTCCGAGTGTCTTCCAGTCGATCTCACCTCGATCGAATTCAGGAGACAGCGCGATTCCACGAAGACCATTGGGAGTGGGGCGGCTGCGGGCGTGTTCCATCTTCTTTTCCGCCTGTCTTCGAAACTTGCTGAAGACCTCCGGGAGGTCATCGGCGAACGATGCCGGATCATCGATCTCGAGCAGTGTGTCGGGTGCGAGGGGAGTGACACGCCCGATGATTCGATCCATGACCCTTCTCTCTGTCGCGCGCTCTTCGGAGCCTGGTTCCTGCACGAAGCAGAGTCGATCGGCCTCCAGTGAGGTCATCAATTCAGGAAGAACATCTTCGGGTTCTCCGATCCGGATGAGGAGATCGGTCCCGAGTCTCTGCAACGATGCACGCAATTCCGCCACTGATTCGAGAAGGAAGCGCATTCGATGTGCTCCCGTTCGTGCCACGCCGTCGATTTCGGCGAAGTGCTCCCTCGGATCGAGAATCCAGACAGCCGTCACCAGTTCATGGCCGGGGTCGATGCACTCGAACAACGGTTGGTCATGTGTGCGCAGCTGTCGTCTGAACCAGAGCAGTGTTCTTGATGTGGTGATCGTCATGAAGCATTGTTTCCCTGCCGGTGTGACCGTGACGGTCTTTCACCCGCTTTGGATCAATCTTCCTGAAGAGACCTTGGAATATTCTGAGTCGATTCGCGGACTCCAGGTGCCCTTGCAGGATCACGACTCGCCCGGTGCGGGACGATCATGCCCTGTGATTCGAGCCGCCAATTGGGCCTGACTCGTGACACCGATCTTCTTGTACGCTCGCTGGGTCAGGGTTGAAACCGTATTCACGGAAATCTCCATTCGAGCGGCGATCTGTGCGCGGGAGAACCCGTCCGCCAGTGCCATCGCGACCTGGTGCTCTCGGGGTGTGAGCGTGCTCATTCCTCCGGAGTGGTTCTTCTTGTTGTCCCACTGATCAAGTTGTGAACGGGGGCTCATGATGAGTGACGGCTTGGGAAGGAGCTCTCCCGTCAGCGGTGTCAGTTCGATCTTGATCGCCTGATTGCAGAATCTGGTCCGGATCTCCGTGCCATCGCCTGATTCGTCGATCTTCGTTTTCGCGTGTCTCGGCATGGTGAGAAAGGACACCACCGAGAGCATTCGCCGTCTGAGTTCCGCGAATTCGTCTTGTGTGAGATGGAGCACCTCAGTCTGTCTGAATCGAAACCCGGCCTTGGGGTGAAACTCTTGATCAGCGTATTCCTCGATGATCTCATCGAATTCATGCTTGGTACTTTCCGAGAACGCAATGAGCTCCTGGGTGACCGATTCATCATGTTCATCGTATGAAATGACCAGTCGATCCACGAGAGAGCGATACCCGACGGAATTTCTGGGCTTGCGTGCCCTGACCATCTTGATCAACCCGTGCTGGAGGAGATGGTCGACGTGCTCATGAAGAGTCGTCTTTCTCAGTCCCGTGCCCGCACTCATTTCCTCGACGGTCGTGGTTCTGCCCATGCCTCGCATGAATTCCCAGGTCTTGAGCGCAGCGCTGTCCCGCATGAGATCCTGCACGCCCTCATCCCTGTAATCCAGGATCTTGGTTGAATTCTTCATGATCTCATTCTGGCATGTTTCAGTCCGCTTCGCCTCTCGGGCTTGTCGCGAGGAATCTTTCGACCACCTCGTCATTCGATTCGGACGTCATGATGTTCTGCTTGAAGAAATCATGTCATCGAATCAGGTGATCTCTGCAGATTGCCGCATCCATCCCTTTCGGCCAGATTGCATCGGTGTTGTGGGTCTTGAGATGGTGCTCGTGTGTACGGTTGCAGGAATGAAAAAACACCCCGCGCGAATGCGCGGGGTGTCTGTTCGATCAATGCTTGACGACTGTTCAGCCGCGTCGGCGACGGACGGCGAGGCCACCCATTCCGAGAAGTGCAAGCACGCCTGGAGCAGGAACGAGGTTGCTGTTCACCCAGTCGACTGAAGTCTCGTAGGCTTCCTCGTCAAGTCCGAGGTTGAAGACCACGTAGAAGTTCTGACTGGTCTCATATCCTGCCATGGCGGCAGAGAGCTCCACGAGGTAGGCACCGGGGGCGGCCTGACTGTCCACTGACCAGATGGGGTGCAGGTCGAAATCCTCGGTCACGAGGAAATCGAGTGTTCCGCCGGTCAGGGTGTCCACCGACGTGGGACCGTAGTCGATGGTCATCTGGTTTGAATGGGCGTAGATGAACTCGCTGCCGGTCCAGATACCGAGGCTTGCGCTCACGTTCATCTCGATGATGCTGCCTTCGTCGAGACCGATGTCCGCGGCGACGCCGCCGATTCCAGGTTCATCAGTGGAGAAGGGGAATGTGGGATCTTCGCCGAATTCAGCTTCGAACACTCTGAGGTTCTGGACCGCAAGTGTTTCGGTGTCGTGGTCGAAACCGCCAGTCATCAGTGTGCCGTTGTCGTTCCACACGCCGATGTCGTAGTGCTCTTCATCCGCCCCTGCGGTCTGAAGAGTTCCGAAAACAAGGACGCCTGTCGCAAGCATTCCGACGGTTGCCATTTTTGATTGAGCTGTGAACATCTTTACATAACCCTTTTCATGTCTTGAGCGTTGAATAAAAAATTACATCCCACAGAGGCCCCATCGGCCCAGCAGAATCGTGAGATCCGCTCCGGAGATGACTCCATCACCGGAAAGATCCACACTGGTGTCTGAAAGACCCCACTCAGAAAGAAGTCTGGTGAGATCCGCACCATCGACAAAGCCGTTTCCGTCAAAGTCTCCGGGGCATGTGTTCGTGTCGTACATCGACTGTATCGCTGCGTCGACGTCTTCCTGATCGGCTTCGTAGTCGAAGACAAGCGTGAATGGTTCGCTGTCCTCAAGTCCCTGAGTCGAATACAGGACGACATCGAATCGGTAGACTCCGGCAAGTCGAGAACCCGCCTGGTCCGGTAGAAGTTCATAGTTCATGTGTCGATGCCATCCACCATCAGGTTGCACCGCGAGGTCGAAACCAGAGATGGGTCGATCCTGGATGATGGTCTCGAGCGTGATGAAGGTGATTCGCAGTCGTTCACCGACCTGCTCCGGTTCCAGCCACGAGGCCGTGGTCGGATCCCATCGCATCAATCCTGACATGGCATCGAAACCGATTCTTCCCCCGCTGAAGGTTCCGGGTGCGGCATCGAAACCGGGATTCGGCGTGTATCCCGCGAAACCCGTGTCTCCGAACGTGCCGAGAAAAACGCCCTGGGTGTCTTCATTCGATCCCAGCGGCCCGTAGACCTCGAGTTGTCCATCGGAGGAAGTCAGCCCGATGTCCCCTGCGTGCTGTGCAAGGGCGGGGTTCGAGAGCACCATCGTCGACCCTGCGAAGAGAAGTGCGCACATCACAGTCATTCTGGTTGGTTCTGGCATGGGTTGATTCCTCTGCATCTGATCGCCCTGGATCAGAATTCTGAAAGCGGTATGCCCGCATCCGGGTCGAATGAATGAAGCGTGCATTTTCGTAGACCTGACTGAAGGTTCTCGTGCCGGTCGAGCATCGAGATAGCCATAATTCGACTGGGCCAGGTCATGGATGTTCTTTTCACCTTCGGCAGCCGAGATCGCCATCTGATCACTGGCAAGGCGCCAGGGTTCCGGACCGAAGGACCAGCTCTCGACATGCGGGTGATCACTCACCGCGTAGGAGCCGGTCTCCGTCATGTGCAGGAAGCACACCACCTTGTCCGGTTGCTGGATTCTCGTCATCCGATCCGCTCCCGCGCCAGCGCCTTCGAGTGCCACCACCGGGGAGTAGTTTCGCGAAAGGTAATTGTTCATTCCGTAGCTTGTTCGTCGTCGGACCGGCTCATCCGCGCCATCCTCCTGCAGGCCGGTGTCCCAGTAGGAACTCCTGTCGAGAGGCGACTTCATGATTTCGGTACCTGCGTAGGTTTCGAGAGTCTCGGTGAAGCTTCGTGCCCGATCTCCGTAGCCTCCGTGGGGGAGACCGACATCGACAAAGGCATCGGAATGCACCTGCTGATAGACCCGGTGTGCGAGGCCCATCTGTCGGATCTGAGAGAGGTCCTTCGAGTTCATGCCGGCGAGGCGCATGGTACCGATCGCCGGGAAGGTCAACGACAGAAGCAGGCCGATGATTCCGATGACGACCACCACCTCCACCAGAGTGAACCCCGGACGGATGATGCCTTGCTTTTCGGATCGTGCTCTCATGTCGTTCTTCACTCTGACCGCTCCCAACGAGTTAGTGTAGGTATCAACATTCTGATGTCAATTATTAATGACACTATATTGTCGATAAAGGCTGAATGGCGCCTTTTTGGCTCCTAAAACGCCTCAAGACCGCATTCCTACGCAGTCGTGATGACCCTTGTTCATTCCGTGGATCATGTTTTTCGCAAACTGGGCAGGGTGGTGAATCGCGTGCGCCGAGGCCCATCTGCGGGGCACTGCGAGGCATTGGGTCTCACATCCAGATCGCGACCAGTGCCATGATTCCAGCGCCGACAATCGCCCAGATCAGACGACGCCCGCGGTTGGTTCCTCCGGGGAAGAACTCCTCACGAACGATGTCGAGGGTCGCGACATAGAGAAATGTCCCCGCACCCACTGCCTTGAACCATGCCACCGCAGCACCATCTCCGGTACCGAGCAGGTCGATCGCAGCACCACCCAGAATGACCCCGAGAGGTGTGCTTCCCACGAATACCAGCAGTGCGGGAATGCGTGTGCGCAGGGGAATGGCTGCTTCGCGAAAGGTCGACCCGAGTGCGAAGCCCGCGGCACCCTTGTGCGCGAGGATCGCGATCAGAAGGACGCCGGCACCAGCAGCGGACGAGATACCCAACGTCAGTCCGGCGATGAGGCTGTGAATCGAGAGTGTCAACAGAAGCAAGTAGGGCGCGAATCCACCATTGTTCGGGGCGCCGACGAGTGCGGCTGGACTCGAGGTCACCATCTTCACGACCGACCGCCATGACCCGGGGCACCACTCGTTCGAGGCCGAGCACCAGAATGAAGGCCAAGGTCGCGACGGCGAACGCCGCGGGATAGTCCCATTCGGGATACGCGCTGGCGAAACCGTCACTCGCATCGGGAAGCAGGTGAATGAGTCCCTGCTGCCAGCAGCACGCCCCCGGCGAAGCTGTTGCCGTAGGCGATCGCATTTTCTCTGCCGCCCCGAGCCGCAAGCCAGGGTGCGACGACTCCGAAGCCGCCCACAGCCGCGATAAGGACTGCCCAGAGCAGGATCATCGGGAAGGCGATTGAATCGGCTGTCGCGGCGAGTGATGTCATGGCGTCGGAGTATACGAGATACCCAAGGAGGCGCCACGTGTGTGGTGCCTCCTTGGAAACTCGTCTGTTGAGTTCGGTCCGACTTCAAGTCATTCGACGTGTCGTCTGATTGGGTGTTCGAGCAGACTCGGACGACCCCGAAGACAAGGGCCTGGTTCAGTCCCATTGGGAGAGGAGCACCGTCATGTCGGCACCGCCCACGATGCCATCGAGGTTCAGATCCACGTCGGGATTCGAGCGTGCCCCAGTGAGCGAGCAC
>CASICI010000019.1 GCA_949373145.1 uncultured Phycisphaerales bacterium | reverse complement strand
CCGAGGACTTCACCGATTGGGGATTTGGCACGGGTGACAGCAAGGCCGCCTGAGTCCGACGGTCGCCCTTGGGCGCAACCACCGAACACGTTCCGCTTCAGGATTCATCCCGAAGCGTCACCAGAGTGTTGATCGCGCCTCGCACGCGATCGCCTTTCGCGACGTGCACGATGGTGTGCTCCGGGCCGCGGTCTGGCACGATCAGCTCGGTCGTGGAACCGAATTTGATCATCCCGAAACGGGCCGCTCTCGTCAGACGATCGCCAGGCTGCAGCGGGCAGACGATTCGACGTGCGATCGCACCCGACACCTGTCGGATTCCGATCGGGGTGCCGTCTTCGCGCGTCATCATGATGAGATTGGATTCGTTGACCTTGGCGGATTCCTCGGAGCGGGCATCCAGATGGTGACCGGGTCTGTAGCGGAGTTCCTGAACCGTGCCGCTGCATGGTGCACGATTGATGTGGACATCGAGAACGCTGAGAAAGATCCTGACCACGACTGCGGGGCCGCCGATGGCTTCGTGGTCGTCGAGGTGCTCGACCGCCGAGATGTGACCGTCTGCCGGGCAGACCAGGTCCTCCTCAAGCATGCTCTCGGGACGTCGCCAGAGAGGGTCTCTGAAGAACAGAAGCAGCGCGATCCATGCCACGAAAATGACGGGCGTGATCCACCATGCTCCGATCGCGAATGCAATCGTGCAGAGAACGGCGCATATGACCGTGGCGCCGAGCCATTCTCGAAGTCCGTAGAGTGAAAGTGTCATCGTGTTCGAGGGATGCTCAGTCGGTCGCTCGACCGACCACGAATCCCGCACCCAGAAGCACGACCAGGACGATCAGGGGAATTCCCAGGCCCATCGTGCTGTTGAACCATGATGCGATTCCGGTGCCACCGGTGGCCATGATCGCGACGACGATGAACGCCAGTGCCGCGGTGATCATGCCGCCCAGGGCCATTCCGCTGCTTGCGCCATCATATTCCTCGACGGCCACGGGGACCGACATGGGACTGTTTCCGAGAGCGGCCGCGACACTCTGTGCACCGCCGTCTTCTTCCATTCGGTTGAAGATCCCGCTGGCGCTCGAAGGCAGGTCCAGCATCTCTTCATCTTCGAAGGACTGCGTCATCAGTTCCGCGCCGACCATCGAATCGTCCGACTCTCGTGTGAGGTCGAGCATCTGACTTCCCGACTCGAGATTGTCTTCGAGGTTGAAGTCATCATCGCCCGTCACCGCGGCGGCCGGTGGTTCCTGTGCCAGGGCGGTGTCGAATGCGCTGATTCCGGTGGCTTCGTTCGAATCGGCCAGACCGATGGCGCTGCCGCTCGAGCTGGCATCATCATCAAGTTCGATCATGTCGGAGAAGGAATCCTCCAGAGACATCGCATCACCAATGACCGAGTCATCGAGGTTGACTTCGCCATCATCGGCGGCAAGCGCGAGTTGGTCTGACTTGATCATGACCTCGTCGTTCTGCTTGAACTCCTGAAGCTTGCCTTCCTCGATCATCTTCTTGACGTCATCAACGGACTTGCCGATTTCTTCGGCGGCTTCTTCCATTGTGAGAAACATCTTCGACATGGGGGCTGCTCCTGGATGGATGCCAACTGCGGGGGGGCAGGGGGGGTTCCGTGGTCTTTGGTCCGGTCGATTCCTCATCGGGATCGTCCGCCGTATCGTTGTGTTGAAGAGCGAGCTTTCTCGACTCAGAACGCCCTTCTTGAGCTATGGAAGGTACCCCGCACGCTGAAGTGGTGCAACCACCGAAGGCCTGATCTAGGATGCCTGTTCAGATTATGAGTGCCCAAGAAGACATCATCTCCCCCTCCGAGGAATCACTTCTGGACCCTCGTCAGGCCCGGTCATTCGGCGAGGCACTGACTCTCTGGTTCAAGCAGGCGGCAAGAGACCTGCCTTGGCGGCGTCAGAGGGATGGTTACCGGGCCTTGGTGTCCGAAGCGATGCTTCAGCAGACTCAGGTCGATCGCGTGAAAGAGCCTTTTGAGCGCTTCATGACCCGTTTTCCGGATGTTCTCGCCCTTGCGGATGGCTCGGAAGAGGATGTGCTGGCTCTCTGGCAGGGCCTGGGCTACTACCGTCGAGCGAGGCTTCTTCATGCTGCCGCTCAAGTGATTCGCGACCAGCATCACGGGGTGGTGCCGCAGGATGCCGCAACCCTCCTCACGCTTCCCGGAGTCGGTCGCTACACCGCCGGGGCGATCGCCTCGATCGTCTTCGGTGAACGTGCTCCGATCGTCGACGGCAACGTTGCGCGGGTCTTCGCACGGTTCGCCACACGATCAGGAAGACCAGGCGACCGCGACTTCGATGCGTGGTGCTGGACTCTCGCCTCCTCGGTGGCTTTGAACGTGGCCGAGCCCGGTGTGGTCAACGAGGCGATCATGGAACTGGGGGCGACGGTCTGTCGAAAGCATGATCCCGATTGCGCACACTGCCCCGTACGAGAGGCGTGTCTCGCTCGTGCCTCGGGAGAGACCGCCTTGTACCCGGAGGTTCGAGTCCGTGCCACACGCACCACCATGCACCACCATGTTCTGGTGTGCATTCGCAGGACGACGTCTGTGAGTGCACCGGAAGTGCTTCTCGTGCAGCGACCGGAAAAAGGTCTCTGGGCTCGAATGTGGCAGCCGCCATCTCTCGAATCCAAGAAGGAACTGATGTCCGGAACCGTCACGTCACGCTTCGCGCTTCGTCGTGAGCCCCTCGATCTGCAGCGTATCGAACATCGCACCACGCACCGCGACATCATCTTTCATGTGACTCGGCCGGACGTGGCCCGGATGACGGAGTTTTCGGAAGCGGACCTGTTGACGGCGCTCGGGTCGCCTGTCTCCCGCTGGCATCTCGCCGATCGACTCGATGAACTGGGACTTTCGAATCCCCATCGCAGAATGATCGACGTCGCGGTTTCAGAGAGCACGGACCAATCATGATCCAGCGGTCATGATCATGCCGAGACGGGCTTGCTTGCCGGCGTCGAGTCGTTCTCTTCCTCTTCGGCCTGCTTCGTGGGATAGGCGATGCGGCCGTGATAGATCGCGCAGAGGCTCTTGATGATCGAATCCTCGATGGTCTTGAGTTCTCGAAAACTCAGCGGACATTCATCGAACTGACCGTCTTCGAGTCTCTTGCGACCGAGCGTTCTGACCAGAGTCTCGATGCGACTCGGATTCGGTTCACCGAGGGCACGGGCGGCGCTTTCCACGCAGTCGCACAACATCAGGATCGCAGCTTCCTTGGTCCTGGGCTTGGGGCCCGGATATCGGAATTCGAATTCCTCCACCGCGCTCTCCTGGCCTTCCTCGGCCGCCTTGTTTCGTGCGGCATGGAAGAAATATTCAACCAGCGTCGTGCCATGGTGGCTCTCGATGAAATGGAGGACCACCCGTGGAAGACTGTATTCCCGTGCGAGTTCGATGCCGTCCTTCACGTGTCCGGTGATGACAAGGAGACTCATGGCGGGGCTGAGCTTGTCGTGCTTGTTGGGACCGCCCGCCTGGTTCTCGATGAAGTACTCGGGTTTGTCGATCTTTCCGATGTCGTGATACAGGGCTCCGACATAGACCAGAAGCCCGTCGGCTCCGATCGATTCCGCGGCCTCTTCCGCGATGTTCGCGATCTGAAGCGAGTGGTTGTAGGTCCCGGGCGCCTTCTGCTGCATCTGGCGCAGAAGTGGGTGTCTCGGATCCCTGAGTTCGCTCAGCGTCAGGCCGGTCGTCAGTTTGAAGATGCGTTCGATGCTTGGAAGCGCGCCCAGCATCACGAATCCGACCAGATACGCGGAGGCGACGGCGGATCCGATGTTGATCAGCACGATTCGGAAGGCATTTCCCGACACCGCCAGGTCCACGATCATCGGAAGTGCGAACATCGAACCACCCACCAGAGCCGTGATGGTTGCAGCTCGAATCATCGCGCGGCGGTTTCGGATTTCATCGAGCATGCTTGCCATCGTCGCGCAGGTGATGAGTTCGGCGGCCACCATCGTGGCGTCGAGTCTCAGTGCGATCGCGACGATGAGGATCTGCATGATCGCCGCGAACAGGGCGATCCGTCTGTCGTAGGTCAGTGCGAACATGATCACCACGACCAGATTCGCCGAAAGCGATGCCAGCACGGTCAGGCTTGGAAGTTTCACGCCGACCACGATCGCGCAACTCGTCGCCAGCAGGACGACGCCCAGAATCGTGGCGAGCCTGAGAGGGTTCTTCGCGATGAGCGGGTAGAACACCGCGGCGTAGGCGGCCAGCAGGGCACAGATGCCCGCGGTCACGCCGAAGATTCCGAACAGCGCGAGATATCGCTGAATCATCGCGTTCGAGGTCAGCTCGTAGGCACGATCGGACTCCGCGATTCTGACGATCTGCTCGGCCGTCAGGACGTCTCCCGGAAGTGCGAGGACTTCTCCCCGGGCATGTTCGACCTTCATCGGTTCGACTTTTCGAGCGTCCGCTTCAGCTACCGCCGAGGTGAGTTTCTGATCGACGTAGGCCGTCGCCTGAAGCGAGTCCATCAATCGCTGAGCCACGATCGTCGTGACATCCCTCGGGAAACCGGCTCGGCGTGCCAGCATCTCGAGTTCGTGCTTCACGTCGGCCCTGCTCTCTTCGCTTTCACCCAGCTCGACCTCGTCATCGAGTGGCATGGGATCGAAGTCGTTGCTTCCACCGTCGTCGGTGGGGGCGAGTTCGGACAGGGTCGCTCTGTTCAGCGTCGTCTTGAACGCCTGGGAATCCTCGCTCGAGAGAATCGGATTCTTGCGCCAGAGGTAGGTGATGAACGTCTTCGTCCAGTTGTTCCACTTCGTGTCGGAGTCACCATCCTGAGGTGCATATTCCTGCACGATGGAAAGTGTGTCCTGCGTCAGACCGAATTGCGTGACGAGACCCTCGTTCACATCTTCGATGGTCTTGCTTTCCGCGACCGCGCCGGGAAGGCCTTCCAGCGCCGCCTGCATCCTGTCGAGGTACGCACGCTTCGGTGCGAAGATGAGAGGCGCCGCCTGTCGAGCGGCGGTGCGAGCCCGCTCCGTGGCCTGGTTGTCCTCGACTTCGAAGTCGACGAGGTTCACAATCGGTTGATGGATGAGTTCCCCGACATAGGGCCGACGTGCCGCCTGTGCCCAGGCGATCAGGCTGCTGAGCATGACCACGAAGACCGTGCTGGTGATCAGTCCGTAGACGACCTCCGGTTTTCTGAGCTTGACCCAGAATTCACCTGACGTGCGCGGAAGGCGCCGTCTCAGTTCCTGCCGACGCAGGGTCGAAGATGCCTTGCCCGGTTTTCCGGGGCGGGCTGAATTCGAGCTCATTCAGGAGGCTCCTGCTCACACTCATCAGGAATGCACGTCATCCCAGTCGGCGTGGCGAAAGTTCTGTTTCCCTTGGCGATCGTGTCCGATCCACGACAGAAGGGTACCCCCTTTATCGTCAGATCCCTCACTCTCAGACGATCGATCTCTCGAAGAGGTTCAATCATTCTGGCAGATCTTTAAGGTTTATCGGACGTCAATCATCGTTTCCAGCGATCTTTGCCGGTTTCTTGCCCTGCAACCGGGTCGGGTAGTATGCCCAGACGACCTTGGCCTTGAGGCCAGAAGGCAGCCCGATGCATCAGGAGCGTGCACAGAGATGACTCAGATCCGTTTCATGTTCCTCGCCAGCGCACTGATCGTCGCCGTCATGTTCGGCTGCGGGTGTGGAAAAAAGCTCAATCCCGTGTCGAGCAACATCTCCTACGGTCCTGGTGATGACTTCGCCACCCGGATTCTTGATCGATCCGAGCGACGTGAAGTCATCTCGGTCATGCAGGCGTCCGTCGTCGGACCGACCGACGATCTCGCCCATCCAGCTCGATATGGCGTGCGTTGGAAGGACGTGCACGCCGCGGCGATTGCTGCTGGTGCGACCCTCGAACTTGCCGTGCTGTCTGAGGAAGCCAACTCCGAAAACACCATGAAGACCATCGAGCTGATCTCCATTCGCGAGGTGCCCGTCATGCTCCATGTTCATCGGGTCTCACCACCCGAAATCTACACCGCCACCGTGACCGCCGGTCTTTTCGAGGACAAGGTCGGACTCGCTGAAGATTTTCTTGCCGCATTCAACGTGTCGATGCGAAAATTCGGACGAAAACCCGGATGGCCGGATTTGAAGAACGAGTGAGCTGCTCGAGTCTCATTTTTCGAGCGACGAACACTCGAATCCAACCAGGGTCTCCAGAGCACCGGCGGCTTCCAGAAGCATCTTCTCGTCGAATGCCTGGGCTTGAAGATGCAGACCGATCGGAAGGCCATCCTCTTCGGTGTCGGTTCCGGATGGGATCGAGATGCCGCAGATGCCCGCCATGTTGTTGTTCACGGTGTAGATGTCGCACAGATACATCGCGACCGGATCCGGCTTCGCGCCCAGTTCGAACGCGGTCGAAGGAGCGGTGGGGCCCAACAGGACGTCGCACTGTTCGAATGCCCTGTCGAACTCGTTCTTGATCAACCTGCGTACTTTCAACGCTCTCTGGTAGTAGGCGTCGTAATATCCCGAACTCAGGACGTAGGTTCCGAGCATGACGCGTCTCTGCACCTCTGGTCCGAAGCCTTCACTTCGGGAGCGGGCATACAGCTCGTCGACCGAACCGCTCGGTTCCGTGGATCGATGGCCGTATCTGATTCCGTCGTACCTGGCGAGATTGCTCGAGGCTTCCGCCGGTGCGATGACGTAGTAGGTGGAAATACCCGTCTCTGTGAGCGGGAGATCGATGTCCACGATTTCCGCGCCCGCCTCTCGCAGCAGTGCGATCGCTCGATCGACTTCCCTTTCGACCGCGGGTTCGTTGGCGCCCGGCTCGCGGTACTGTCGTGGAATTCCGACTCGCAGGCCCTCGGGAAAGCCGCCACCGAGTTCGACCACTGCCGCGGGTTCGGGTGCGGAGGTCGAGTCATGGTCGTCGACACCGGCGATCACGTCGAGCATGATCGCGGCATCTTCGACGGTTCTGGTGAGCGGGCCGATCTGATCGAGACTGGAACCGAACGCCACCAGGCCGTATCGGCTCACCCGACCGTAGCTTGGCTTGAGGCCCACGCATCCGCAGAGTGCGGCTGGCTGACGAATGGAGCCACCGGTATCGGAGCCGAGTGTCGCCGGTACGAGACCGGCGGCGACGGCGGCCGAGCTTCCGCCGCTTGAACCCCCCGGAACGCGTTCGGTGTTCCACGGATTTCGTACGGGCCCGTGCACGCAGGTCTCGGTGGAGGAGCCCATCGCGAACTCATCGCAGTTGGTCCGTCCCACGGGAATGGCGCCTGCTTCTCGAAGTCGTGTCACCACGGTGGCTTCGTAGGGCGATCTGTACCCATCAAGCATCTTCGACCCGCAGGTGGTGGTCCCTTCGGTCGTCGCGATGTTGTCCTTGATTCCTACGGGCACTCCGGTGAGTGGTCCCGGATCCTCTCCTCGTGCGAGACGTTCATCGATCTTCCGGGCTTCCGCCATGGCCTCGTCATCGAAGGTCTCGCGGAAGGCATTGATCTCGGGATTAAACGTGCGAATCCGTTCGAGCGTGTCCTGCATGACCGATACCGCGCTCGTCTTTCCGGTACGAATCTCGTCGCGAATCTCTCGGCAGCTTCTGAAATCTCTCCTGGTCATGATTCACCTCCGAGCACCTTGGGCACCGAGATGAACGAATCGACGACTTCAGGTGCATTGCGAAGCAATGCGTCCACCGGCATGGGATCACCGGGGACGTCGTCGTCGAGTCGATTGTTCAATGGGATCGGGTGGGCCATCGGCTCCACGCCTTCGATCTCGAGTTTTTCCAGTTCCGCGATGTGTTCGAGTATCGAGGAAAGCTGCCCTGCATAGAGCTCGAGTTGGTCTTCATTCAGTTTCAGTCGAGCGAGTTTCGCGACCTTTTCGACTTCCTGAATACTCAGTTGATTCTTTTTCGGACCTGTCATGAGATCAGGGTAGCAAGCAGGGACCGATCGGTTCGAGCCGGATACACTTCTTCCACATGCATGACGAGGAAACCTTGATGGTTCAGCTCGTCTCACCGCTCGATTTTTCAAGATTCGGATCCTTCACCACGATGACCACCAAGAGCAGTCTTTCTTCCATGCTGTTTCGTTCGGCCACCGTCGTGGTCCTGCTCGGTGGGGCGACCGTGATCGCGATCTGGCTGACCATGACCAGTCCCATTCCAAGCACTTCCGAGCGTCCCGAAGAGCTCCGACGCGTCGAGGTGGTCGAAGTCGTCCCGCGTGAGCTGGGGCGCACCTGGAACGGGTACGGCCTTGCAGAGGCCATGAATTCCGCCGACATCCCCGCCGAGGTGCCTTCGATCGTCATCGATGTGCCCGAGAGCGTTCGTACCGGGCGCCGAGTCGTGGCGGGCGAACTCATCGCGGTCCTCGATGCCGAGGATTTCCAGCGTCAATATGAAATCGCCGAACGAACCCTCAGTGAGCTCTCCACCAATCTGGAGCAGCTCGACATCGACGAGACGAACGCCCGACGCCTGGTCGAGCTCGGAGAACAGGATCTGGCGATCGTCCTTGATGAACTGACGCGCATTCAGAAGGCCAGAGACGACGGTGCCGCGAATCCACGCGAGGTCGATCTGGTGCGACAACGCCTCGTCCAGTCGGAGACCTCTCTGACCTCGATTCGCGAACGTCTGCAGGCCGTCCCCATCCGTCGGCGTCTGCTGGAGAACCAGCAGGCATCCCAGAAGGATGCCCGTGAGATCGCCGCTCGCAACGTGGAGCGATGCAGGGTGGTCAGTCCCATCACCGGTGTCCTCGAGGCCGTGGAAGTCGAACCCGGTGAGCGTGTCGTGCCCGGTCAGCGAATCGCCCGTGTCGTCGATCTCACTCGAATCAACGTCGAACTTCGTCTGCCTTCGAGCGCGCGCCCATCTGTCTTCGAAGGCAACGAGGTCCGCATCTCGGCGCGTGGCGCGCAGTCCAGGACCTGGAACGGCACCATCAATCGAATATCCCCCGTGGATGATCCGCTCTCCCGGACGATGACGGCTTTCGTCGAGCTCGATCAGGGCATCGCCTTTGTGAGTGCCGACTCCGTCGATTTCCTCGCACCGGGAACCTTCGTGGTCACCACCGTTCTCGCTCGTGATCTTGAAAAACGAATCATCGTCCCTCAGGGGGCCGTGAAGCAGAATCGAATCTGGTTCGTTCTCGATGACAACGTCGTGCGTTCGGTCGATGCCTTGATCGCGTTTCCGATCGAGTCCGAAGAAGGCCGTTCGAGATCGCTTGCGCTCGACAACGCTCTTCCTGCGGGGGCTCGTGTTCTTCTTGACGCTTCCAGGACGCCTTCGGTCGGTTCCGTGATCAATCCCGACGTGATCGATCTGGTGTCCGCCGAGGAGCCATCCTCGTGAGTCTTCCCTCATTCGGTGTTCGAAATCCGGTTCCCGTCAACCTGCTGATGGCCGCCACGATCATCATCGGGATCTATTCGCTTTTGACGATGCGTCGTGAGTTCTTTCCCGAGGTCGACTCCGAGGCCGCCTCCATCACCATGGTCTATCCCGGTGCCACACCGGAGGAGATCGAGGAATCGATGGTCTTCAAGGTCGAGGATGCCCTCGATTCGATCGACGAGATCAAGCGGATCAGAACGACCATCAGTGAGGGATACGCTCGTATCTCCGCCGAATTCAACGACGGTGTGAACGTTCAGAAGACCCTCGACGAGATCGAGCGGACGCTCGACCGGGTCCAGGATCTTCCGGCCGATGCCGAACGCCTTCAGATCACCGAGATGATCCCCAACATGCCCGCGATTCAATTGAATCTCTGGGGTGATGCCAATGAGGAGGAGCTCAAGCGGGGACTTCGCCGAATCAAGGAGGATCTCGAATCTCTTCCCGGTATGGGCTCTCTGATGGAGACCGGTGTCCGGCAGTACGAGATCTCCGTCGACGTCGATTCACAGGCTCTGCTTGAGAACGGTCTGTCGATGCCCATGGTCTCAGACGCCATCTCGGCGTGGATGTCCGAGCTTCCGAGCGGCACGCTCAAGACCGGTCGGGGCAACATCAACGTCCGCACCGTCGGCGTGGACGTCCGCTCCGATTCGATCAAGTCGATCGTCCTTCGCGCCAATCCCGACGGTTCTCTTCTGACGGTCGGTGATGTCGCGGACGTGCTGGAGGGTTACATCGACGTCGACATCGTCCAGCGATTCAACGGTCAGCCCGCCGCAGACCTCACGGTGTTTCGCGAAGGCAGTCAGGATGCCATCGAGATCTCCTCGATGGTCAAGTCCTACGTGCGTGGTCGCAATCAGGACCCCTTCGACGGGTCGACTCTGGACCGTCTCATGGAGCGCTCTAACTGGTCGGCCTGGGTTCTCGGAGCCTCGAGTCTCGACGTCCTTCCCGGAACGTTGTCCACCAGCACCGATCTTTCACGTTTCATCCAGGGGCGTCTCGAACTTCTGACGAGAAACGCCACGCAGGGTGCCGTCCTCGTCTTCCTCGCGCTCTTTCTCGTTCTGAACATCAGGACATCCCTGTGGGTGATGATCGGTCTGATCACCGCGGTCGCGGGAACGCTGGTCGCGATGTATTTCCTCGGAATCACCCTCAATCTGCTCACCATGTTCGGTCTGCTGGTCACTCTGGGAATGCTCACCGATGACGCCATCGTGGTGGCGGAGAACATCCAGGCCGAGGCGGAAGGTGGGGATGATCCAGAAGCCGCTGCGATCAGAGGTGGCAATCAGGTCGTCTGGCCCGTGCTCGGAACGGTTTCCACCACCATCGTCGCCTTCATTCCATTGCTGTTCATCCAGGGTCAGATCGGCGACTTGATGGGTGCTCTTCCCTGGGTGGTGGTGTGCGCCCTGGCGTCGAGTTATCTCGAATCGGTTCTGATTCTTCCCAGTCACATGGCGCACGCCATCAAACGTCACCAGAAGAAAGAGCCGGGTCGGATCATGCGACGACTCGATGCCTTCAGCGAGTGGCGCGACCGCGTCATTCTCGGATGGATCATCGAGCGATACACATCCTTCACGCGCAGTGCCTTGAACTATCGCTACATCACGACCGCCACCGCACTGGCGTTGCTCGTGATCTCGATCGGGCTTGTGACCGGGCGCCGTGTTCCGTTCGAATTTCTTCCCGTCCAGGATGCGGAGAACATGCTGGTCGAGGTCCGCATGCCGACCGGCACCTCGTTGGAGAAGACCTCCGACTTCATCTCACGCATCGAAGCGATCGCAAGAAAGCAGGATGAACTCGCCGCGATCTCGACCACGATCGGTTCGTCCTTCGACATCGCGACCGGAGCGATGGGGTCGACTTCGACGAACGCCGGTCAGATCTTTCTGGAACTCAAGCCGATCGAGCAGCGCGAGCGATCGAGCGGCGAGGTCGTCGAGTCCATTCGAGTCGAGCTGGGCGATGTCTCCGAAGCGGATGAAGTCAGCTTCTCGACTCTTGACGGCGGTCCCGGTGGCAAGGACATCACCATACGTATCGCCGGCGCCGATCGGGACTCGATCATCGAGGTCGTCCGGGAGGTGGAAGCACTTGTCGGAAGCTTCGATGGAATACTCAGCGTCAGCAACGACGATGTCCTCGGGCAGAAGGAGATTCGCGTCCACCTTCGTCCCGGTGCCGCGGCACTCGGATTCACTGTGGTCGGCATCTCTCGCCAATTGAGGGCGGCTCTCTACGGACTTGACGCACATGTCTTCAGTGAAAACAGGGAAGACATCGACGTTCGGGTCCAGCTTGACGCGAACTCCCGGAATCGCCTTCAGGATCTTGAGCAGATGTGGATTCTCTCGCCGGCCGGAACACTGGTGCCACTCTCTGAAGTCGCTCGTCTGGAGGAGGCCGAAGGCTACACCACGATCAAACGCATCGATCGTCAACGTGCCATCAACGTCTTCGCCGACACCGACGTCGCGACCAGCCCGGAAGAGCTCTATCGTGAGATGATCGGCCCTCTGTATGAGATAGAGGATCGGTGGCCCGAAATCCAGATCCGTTCCGGCGGCCGCCAGGCCGACGTCGCCGAGGCGTTCTCAACGCTTCCCATCGCGTTCGGAGCGGCCATTCTCATGATCTACGTGATCCTCGCCTGGTTGTTCGCCAGTTACTTCCAGCCCATCGCGGTGATGCTTGCGATTCCATTCGGCTTCATCGGCGTGATCTGGGGTCACCTTCTGCTCGGATTCGATCTGACGTTTCTCAGCTTGATCGGAGTGGTGGCCCTTGCCGGCATCGTCGTCAACAACTCACTGATCCTGATCGATTTCTACAACACGTTCCGCAAGAACGGCATGTCTCTCATGGAGGCGTTGCTCGAGGCCGGACGTCGTCGTCTTCGACCGATCGTGCTCACCACCGCCACCACGGTTCTGGGGCTTTCACCATTGATGCTCGAGCAGTCCTTTCAGGCGAGGTTCCTGATTCCCATGGCGATCTCGATCACCGCCGGACTGGTGTCCTCGACCGTGCTCACTCTGATCGTCCTGCCGGCGATCATCGTGATCCTCGACGACGTGAACCGTTTCTTCTACCGACTCTGGTTCGGTGTGTCGCGTCCGGAATCGACGGGGTCCGTCAGACCGTTCGAAGCGGCCGACGATCTCGACGACTGATCAGGAAACTCGCGGTCTCCGTGCCAAGCTCCGAAGCAAGTCTCCTGGCCAGCACCGGTAGGAACCCGCGTTCCGTGTCGGTGTGTCCCGCCAGAAGCACGGTGCATCCCGCCGCCTGCGCCTTGAGAAGATCGTGGTGCGTCATCTCGCCGGTGAGAAAGAGCGTGCACCCCTGTGCGATCGCATCGTCGAGCAGTGAACCGCCCGAACCCGCGCAGAGTCCGATCGTTCTGTGCTGTCTGGTTCTGGTGCGAGCCTTGGCAAGCTTGAGTTCCCCAACATCGGTTCTGGTCTTGATCAGTTCGACCGCACGCCGCAACGAAATCGCTCGATCCAGGACGACTCTTCTGCCGGCTCCGGTCTCACGCATCGGAAGTGGTTCCAGAGCGTAGATCTCGATCGGTGGTTCTTCATACGGGTGGAAACTGGCGAGCGCTCTGACTGCGGCAGGCAGGCTCAGCCGAGGGCACACCATCTCCAACCGACTTTCAGTGAGCCGTTCCAGCTTTCCGGAGGTACCGACCTTGGGTGAACTCGAGCTGCTCCCATGAAACGTCCCGGTGCCGGAAAGTTCGAACGAGCATCGTTTGTATTCACCGATCGTTCCCGCTCCGACCGATGCGAGTCCGTCTCTGATCTTGTCGACGGAATCCTCGGGACAGAAGGTCACGATCTTGCACAGCTCCGAGCCCGCCGAGCCGTTCACCGGGACGAGCGCTCTTCTGTCACCACTGCCCAGGCAGTCGGCCAGCCAGTCGTTCACCCCACCGATGGCCGCGTCCAGTGCCGTGTGAGGCGAATAGACGTGCAGTCCGGCTCTGGTCGCACCCAGAATGATTCTTTCCGAAGGCTGTTCCGAGCCGAGTTTCTGCAGAGGCTTGAAGATGGGGGGGTGGTACGCCACCACCATGTCGACCTTCTGCTCGATCGCCTCTTCCAGAACCGGTTCGGTCAGGTCGATGGTGAGCAGCACCCGGTTCACTTGATCCCGTGCACCTCGGATCAGTTCTCCGACGTTGTCCCATTCCTCCGCATGGTGGAGTGGTGCGATCTTCTGAAGAGCTTCGCGCATTCGTTCCGCGGTCGTGGGCATGATTTCAAAGCTCCTGCACTTGGGGACATCGACGACGGTTGATCTTACATCGTCCGTGGATCCAAGCCATCGTCCGCATCCGTGACCCCCGCTCCGGAACTCAGATCAAGCTTCTCTGGTGGCGTCTCTGCGATGTCCGGCCATTCGGACGGGCCACGGGCTCTCCCGCCATGGCCCCTGCGGCGCCTCCGGGCGCTCGGTGTGTGAATCTCCTGCCGACGGACTTGATTCTTCACCTGATGATCGCACTCGTTGCGTATGGTTACGGAGACATTCCATCCTCTTCACGACTCCGAACGCCCGCCTCATCTGCTCCAAACTCCGCGTCACTCGACAGACAAGGAACACCACGTGTCATCCATCAGCAAGATCGTCGATGCGCCCGAAACATCAAGTTCCACTCGAAAGGGATTGAAGCACTTCGTTCTCGACACGAACGTCCTCCTTCACGACCCGACCGCATTGTTTCAATTCGAGGAGCATGTGGTGGTGATCCCACTGACCGTGATCGAGGAGATCGATCGCTTCAAGAAGAACAACGATGAGACCGGTCGAAATGCCCGCCAGGCCATTCGTTCACTCGATGGGCTTCGTGAAAAAGGTCGTCTCTTCGAAGGCGTGTGCTGGAACGAGTCCGGCGGTGTCGTTCGGATCGATCGCTGTGATCGGTCCCTGAACATCTCGTTGGATCTGGACATCGCGGACAATCGGATTCTGGGCGTCGCGCATGCGCTGCACGCCGCGGGGGAGTCCACGTTCTTCATCTCGAAGGACATCAATGCCAGGGTCAAGTGTGATGCACTCGAAATCCCCTGTGAGGATTTCGAGGCCGGCAGAGTCGACATGGACTGGTTGTACGGCGGCTACATCGAGGTCGACGTCGATGCTGCGATGATCGAGGAACTCTACGAAGAGCGACAACTCAGTCTGGCCAAGCTCGAGGGATTGTCCCTTCGCAACTCGTCGGGTTCCGATCTGGACAGGCTCGACGTCTTTCCAAATGAATTCATCGTGTTGCGGGACAGAGATGATGAGGCGCACGCCGGACTCGCTCGGGTTCTGGCCGACACCGGACATGTGATCCCCGTGACTGGTCCGAGGAAACCCGTCTACGGCATCATCGCACGCAACGTGCAGCAGACCATGGCGCTCGATCTGCTGCTCGACGACGACATCAAGATCATCACGCTGATCGGTCCGGCAGGCACAGGAAAGACCCTGCTCGCTCTCGCCGCCGGCCTTCAGAAGGTGATCAAGGAAGAGCATTTCGACAAACTGCTCACCGCACGACCCATCATGCCGCTCGGCCGTGACATCGGTTTTCTTCCGGGTGACAAGGACGAGAAGATGGCGATGTGGATGCAACCCATCTTCGACAACATCGCCTATCTGCTGTCCACCCGGGGAAGCCACCTCAATGATGCCGACAGCCGTACGCCGGAGCAGCGTCTCGATCGTCTGATGTCCACGGGACAGATCGTCCTGGAACCGATCACCTACATTCGCGGCCGTTCCATCCCTCACCAGTTCATGATCGTCGACGAAGCACAGAACCTGTCGCCGCATGAAGTCAGAACCATCGTCTCACGAGTCGGGGAAGGCACCAAGATCATCCTCTGCGGTGACATCGAGCAGATCGATTCCCCTTATCTGGATTCCGCGAGCAACGGACTCACTCATGTGATCGATCGCCTTCGTGGTCACCGAATCGCCGGCCACGTGTCTCTTTCCTGCACCGAACGAAGCGAGCTTGCGAAAATCGCCTCGGAACTGCTCTGAATCAAGTTTCAATCCGGCAATTAATTTATAGTGTTTGAATGAGCATCACTCCCCCAGCGTCTTCAGAATCATCTGAAGCCAGTCGTGTTCATCCCAGGTATCACGGTCTGGACTTCATCCGTGCCGTGATGATGCTTCTTGGTGTCGTTCTGCACACCGCCATGTCCTTTCAGCAGCACGAAGAACTCTGGCCCTATCAGGATCCGGAGACATCGCCTGTGGCGGGGTTCTTCGCACTCTCCATTCACATCTTCCGCATGCCGATCTTCTTCGTGATGGCGGGTTTCTTCGGGGCGATGCTCTTCACCCGCAAGGGGCCTGCGATCTTCGCGGGGCATCGATTCGATCGAATCGTCATTCCGCTCGTCATCGGCTGGTTCGTGCTCTTTCCGTTGCTCGTGTGGGCGCTTGCTTTCGCCTACATCCATGCAACGCAGCCGGCAGGAGACCATTCGATCCTCGGTGCCTTCCGTAGGATGACCTGGAGCGTTGATTTCGTGGAAGCCGGACCCATGCACCTCTGGTTTCTCTACTACCTCGTCTACTACTACGCCTTCTTCGCGGTCTCCACCCTGGTCCTGCGAAAATGTGCGCGGCCATTGCTCTCGTTCCTCAGCGGATGCGTCCATTCCATTTCACTGGGAGCTCTTCGATGGTTTCGCCTTCCGATTCTCATGGTCATCTCCCTTCCCCTCATGTTCACCATGGAAGACGTCGGGTTCGACCTGCAGATGGACTGGGCTCCGTTATGGAATGTTCTCGGAGCGTATGCCGTCTACTTCGGTGTCGGCTGGGTGTGCTACCACCATCGTGAAATCGTCGGAGCACTCGAGCGCTTCGCTTGGTCACGGCTCTTGAGCGGACTGATCCTGCTGGCCTTCGCCATGATTCTCTCGTTCATCTGGTATCAGGCCCTGCACGAACCCGAATCAGTCGCGCTTGACGATGGCACCCTGTCGATTCTCTTCGTCGTGAACCAGATCGTTCAGGTGCTTTCGGTCTGGTTGCTGGTCTTCGGGTTGACGGGGGTGTGCGAACGAATGTTCCGCAAGGAGAACCGGACGGTGCGCTACCTCGTCGATGCGTCCTACTGGATCTATCTGATGCATCTTCCACTGACGATCTTCATCCCGGCATGCTTTCGATACTGGGACATCGACGGCACCGTCAAGATGTTCGTGATGATGATCCTGGTGACCATTCCACTGCTGCTCACCTACCACTTCGTGGTGCGTGGAACCGTTCTTGGTGTCGTTCTGAGCGGGCGTCGCTATCCGGTCTGGCCCTTGACCGGACGAAGTCCTGCCAACACCGAGTGAGCCTTGATGCCGTCAGCCGAGGAACTTGGAGAGATCACCGATCTTGTTGATCCTGATCCCGAAATTCTCTCCGACCTTGACCGCGATTCCCTGACCGACGGCCTTGTTGTTGATGAGGATTTCGAGGTCTTCATCGGCGGATCGGGGGAATTCGATGATCGCACCCGGTTCGAGGGCCACGACATCCTTGACCGGCATGGTCCGGGCGGCGATCTGAACGATCAATGGAACTTCGAGATCGAGAATAGGGGTGTTCTCCAGCGTCATACCAGTGTTATCGGCAGCATGAACCCTCGAGGTTGAGCTCGCCTGCAGGGAGAATCGCCGAAAAGTCGGATTCATTCATTCATTTGAAGGGGCGTGGCCTGAACTTGGGCTGCGCAGTGAAGGTCATCCTTCGAAGGTCTTCAACACCAGGCTGACATTGTGGCCGCCGAATCCGAAGGAATTGTTCAGTGCCGCCTTGATGGGGGTCCTGCGGGCTTCGTTGGCGACAAAGTCCAGGTCCATACCGTCATCGGGATCATCCAAGTTCATCGTGGGGGGGACGATGCCGTCCTGAAGCGCCTTGGTGACGAAGATCGTCTCCAGGCCTCCAGCTGCGCCAAGGGTGTGACCCGTCATCGACTTCGTGGAGGACACCATCATCTTGTAGGCGTGGTCCCCGAAGAGTTGCTTCACAGCCGCGACTTCGGCGCTGTCGCCGAGGGGGGTCGAGGTTCCGTGGGCGTTGACGTATTCGATGTCCTCAGGAGCCATGCCTGCGCCCTTCAGGGCGTGAAGCATGGCGTGGTAGGCCCCGGTACCGTTCTCGTCAGGAGCCGCGATGTGGCCTGCGTCGCCACTGGATCCGAATCCGACGATCTCCGCGTAGATCTTCGCGCCACGTGCCTGAGCGTGTTCGAGGTCTTCGAGCACCACGATTCCCGCACCTTCGGACAGCAGGAACCCGTCACGACCTCGATCAAATGGTCTTGAAGCGGCCTGCGGATCGTCATTTCTCGTGGAGAGTGCTCGCATCTTGGCGAATGCACTCAGTGGAAGCTTCGTGATGGGAGCTTCGGTTCCGCCTGCAACCATGACCGTGGCGTCGCCTCGTTGAATCAGATGAAACGCTGCTCCGATCGAGTGAGCTCCGGAAGCGCATGCCGTGGCGACCGCCGTGTTGGCTCCCCTGAGGTTCAATCGGATCGAAAGATTCCCTGCGGACGCGTTCACCATCAGCTTGGGGACCGTGAAAGGGCTGACCTTTCGCGGGCCGGTCGTCATGAGCTTCGCGAACTGCTCCTCCATGGTGATGACGCCGCCGATGCCCGAACCGAGTGCCACCCCATGCATGTAGGGATCGCCGTCGTTCAGGAAGTCATATCCGGAGTCTTCAGCCGCTTCGATACCGGCATACACCGCAAGGACGCTTGCGCGATCCATTTTCTTGACCTCACCTGCTTCGATGCGTTTGGTGGGGTCGAAGTCCCGGACTTCACCGGCGATGTTGACGGTCCAGGTCTCATCCTGCTCGAAAGCCGTCAGCGGCCCTATCCCGGAACGTCCTGTGACGATTCCATCCCAGGTGCTTTCGACATCATGTCCGAGATTCGTGACCGCTCCAAGTCCTGTGATGACGACTCGTCGCAGCTGAATGGTCTGGTTGGCAGCCAACGTGGATCCAATCGATATTGAGAAATCTTGATCGTACTCTTCGCTCAGGGTGAAAGTCACCCTGAGCCGAAGAGCTTCGTGCGAAACGGTCGGTGATCAGACGAGTGTCCGATCAGCCGTCCATGTGTTCCTTGATGAACGCGATCGCATGACCGACCGTGCTGATCTTCTCCGCCTGATCGTCCGGGATGGTGGTGTCGAATTCGTCTTCGAATTCCATCACCAGTTCAACGGTGTCCAGGCTGTCTGCGTTCAAGTCGTTGGTGAAGCTGGTCTCTCGGGTGATTTCACCCTTGTCGACACCCATCTGCTCAGCAACAATTTCGATGACTTTGGTTTCGATTTCAGCTTCGTTCACGTTCAAATTCTCCTCGCAGAATGTGCGTTTTTTTTGAGGGTCGCACTATAACGGTGCAGCGCGATCTCTGAAAGTTCTTGGGAATGTTCATCGCTCGGAACTTCGTCTCAGAACCCCGGGCATATCCGTCATTTAAAAATGCAAGTGCTTGACTGTCAAGCAGATGCAGTTACATCGCAAGTCCGCCATCGACCACCAGAACTTGTCCGGTGACATAGCCTGATTCATCGGAACTCAACCAGGACACCGCATTCGCGATCTCTTCCGGCTCTCCGAGCCGCCGAACCGGAATTCTGGGGGCGACTTCCTTCATCAATTCCTCGCCGAGAATCTCGGTCATGTCCGTTTTGATGAACCCCGGAGCGACCACGTTGACGGTCACGCCTTTCGCTCCGAGTTCCTTCGCCATTGATTTGCTCATGCCGACCATCGCGGCCTTGGAGGCGGCATAGTTGGTCTGGCCTGGATTGCCCATCAGGCCTGACACCGAACCGATGTTGATGATTCTTCCGAAACGCGCGCGCATCATGGGTCTCGCCACGTGCCTTGATGCGATGAATGCCGAACGGAGGTTGACGTTCAGCACGTCGTCGAAATCCTCATCGGACATGCGCATGACCAGGCCATCCTTGGTGATTCCCGCGTTGTTCACCAGGACATCAAGGCGTCCGCAGCGTTCCACCACGTCATCGATCATGGTCCCGACCGAGTTTCCATCGCTCAGGTCGCAGGTCACGTATTCGGCGCTTCCACCCGACGAGCGGATCGCCTCGACCAGCTCCGCCAGAGGGCCTTCGCTTCGTGCAACGCAGACCACGTGTCGGCCGTCCGCGGCCAATCGTTCGGCGATGGCCTTGCCGATGCCTCTGCTTGCTCCGGTGACCACGGCTACCCGTTGTGTGTCATCGCTCATGATGCTGCTCTCTGAATTCATTGGTCGATTGGTGTGATGTGAAACGTCACCGCACAGTGTGCTGGTGGCGCGAATTCTACTCGTTTTTACCCGCGCCGGCGGTTTCAATCGGATCCTGGAACGAACTTGGGAAGTGAAATCGTTTTTCGTTCACCCACCGGGAGGGGGGCTTTCGGGGTCTCGAGATGTGGGCTGCGACGGTCCGCCTGCGGAACCGACGACCGACCTTCGAACATCTGCACCTCATCGACCAGCCGCACGAGATGTCGACCGTCATCAACCATCAGAACATGCCCGGTGACGTGGCCTGATTCGTCGGAGCTCAGCCATGAGCCCACGTTCGCGATGTCCTGCGTCTCCCCAGGCCTTCGGATGGGAACTCTGCAGGCGACCTTCTCCATGAACGCCTCACCGAGAACTCTGGTCATGTCCGTCTTGATGAATCCTGGTACGACCACATTGACGGTCACGCCTTTCGACCACGTCATCGATCATGGGCCCGACCGAGTCGTGAACGCTCAGATCACAAACCACACAGTCGGCGCTCCCCCCTTCATCGCCGGGCTCTCTGAAACCTTCGATTGATTCTTGGTTTGAAAAAGCGCCACCTGAAATGAGCAGGTGGCGCTTTGGAAGCTTTCATGATGACATCAGCGTGTTCAGCTGGATCCCGGAACGAACTTGGGAGGTGAAGCGGGCTTTCGGTCGGGCACCGTGATGGGGCCTGCCGGACCGCGGGATGGTGGTGCATCCGGGGAGCCGCCAGCGGGGGTGTCGACTTCCTGACGTGCGTCGACCTGGGGGATCTCGAGCGTTTCATCGAGTGCGATGGCAAGCGCGAGCTCTTCATCAAGCAATCTGTACCAGGTGTCGACCTGGCCGTTCGTGCCGAGTTTGTCCATGACCGACAATGGCGTGGGCGCGCTGGTGAACGTCGCGACGCCACCGTTCTTGTCGACCTGATAGGTCCACAGCTGTGCGGGATAGTCGTTGGTCGACTGCATGGCCATGATCGCGACCACCGCAGGCTGATAGTCCGGTGAGGAACCTCCCTGAAGATTGACCTGGTCGATGTCCATCACGGCTTCTTCGAAGATGTTCGTTTCCTCGAGCTCCGCGAATTCCATGCGATCCTGCGAGGAAAGCATCGACGCGAACTGCGGTCCGTCCGCGGTGATCATCGAGTGGAAGAACTTCAGGATGGCGATTCGTTCCGCATCCGTGCCCGGTGCGTCGTTTTCTCTCAGAACGATGCGTTGATCGATTCCGTACTGCTTCATCAGTTCGCTGACCGGGGTCACTGGAGCGACCTTGGGTGTGTTGTCGACCACGGGGGCCGCCTTCTTCACCATGGCGGGTTTTTCTTCCTCGCCACATCCGCCGACCAGCAGAAGGGGTGCGAGTGCGAGCACCGCACTGCTGATGGTCAGATGAACACCACGCGTACTTTTCTTAGTCATGTGTCTTGCTCTCGCTTGGTTTTTTGGGTGTGTCATGGTTGGTGACCTTCACCGTTCGATCGATTCTTCTGAAAAGCCCTCGCAGAACGCTTCCCGGTGCCAGTTCATCCCACTGAACGGATGTGTCGTCCGTGTTCTGGAATCGCTCGGTCATCGAGCTGCAGCACTGGGCCCATCGTACCGGACAGGTCAATTGTTCAACCAGCTTCTTTTTGATCGAAGCCGGATCATTTTCGTGTGGAAGCCCCGTCACATTGCTCCAGACGAGTGTGGAGGGGGATTCGAAGGTCACGTCTTCAAGCGCTTTTTCCAATCCTTCGGCGGCTGGCTCCATCAAAGGGCTGTGGAAAGCACCTGCGACGGCGAGTTCCTTGGCCCTGAGGCTCATCTTTTCAGCCACGCCCACCGCTCTCAAACAGGCATTCTTCGAGCCCGAGATGACGATCTGACCGGGTGCGTTGTAGTTGGCGGGCACGAGGACCTCGTTGCCCGCGGCTTCGGCACAGACCTCGTCGGCCTGGGATTCGTCCGCGCCGATGAGTGCGACCATCGAACCGGCCGAACTTTCCGCGGCTTCCTGCATCAAGCGTCCTCGAAGGGCCACGAGGCGAAGGCCTTCGATGAACCCGAAGGTTCCGGCAAGATGCAGTGCGGTCCATTCACCAAGTGAAAGACCGGCGGCTCCGATCAGGTTGATGGTGCCTCGTTCCTCGAGCAGGCCCTTGATAGCTCGCCACGCCGCAGGCATACAGTGCTGGCTGGCTGACATCGGTTCGATTGAGGATGTCTTCCGGCCCGGCGAAGCAGAGTTCGCTCAGTCGCCGGGCTTCCGCCGATCTCAAGTTCTACGGTTTCGTCGGCTGCGGCCAGAGTCTGTGCGGAAAGAGGGTGGGAATCAAACCAGCCCTTTCCCATGCCGACGGATTGAGCGCCCTGTCCTGGGCACAGAAGTACGGTGGGGGTTTCACTCATGATTGGTGGTCCTTCAGATCCTTTGGATCAGACGCGCCACAGCGAACTCGCCCAGGTCATTCCTCCGCCGAAGGCGGCAAGCAGAATGAGGTCGCCTTCCTTGATGCGACCGGCCTGATTGAGTTCATCGAGGCACAACCCGATGGAACCGGCGGAACTGTTGCCGACCCGATCGATGTTGACGTACACCCGGTCCTTCTCGATACCGAGCTTCTCTCTTGCGGATTCGATGATTCTGAGGTTCGATTGATGGCAGATCAGCTGTGCGACATCATCGATGCCGATGCCCGCTTCCGAGAGTGTCTGCTCGATCACGTGCTGGAACTTCTTGACCGCGAACTTGAAGACCTCTCGGCCGTTCATTCGCAGCATGCCAAGTTCGATCGGGTTGTCCTTGTCGCATTCCGGAACGTCGATCGCCTTGCGGGGGAGATACAGACATTCCCAGCCACGGCCGTCGGCGCCCATGATCTGCTTGATCGAACCGCGTTCGGGATTCTCATCCTGGGTCAGGATGGCGGCCCCCGCGGCATCTCCGAAGAGAATCGAAACGCTTCGGTCGTTGTAGTCCATCACGGTCGACATGGCGTCTCCGCCGATCACTGCGATGGTCTTGTAGCGTCCGAGTCTGATCAGGGAATCGGCCGTGTTCAGCGCGTAGACGAAACCACTGCACGCAGCGGCCAGGTCGAACGCGGCGGCTCTGGTGGCGCCGATTCTTTCGGCGGCTCGGCACGCCACCGAAGGGCATGACATCTGCTGGGTGCAGGTGGCGCAGATGATCAGGTCGATGTCGTCGGGGTCGACGCCGGTGTTCTTGATCGCATCTTCAAGCGCGTCACAGCAGATGCTGACGGTGCTTTCGCCTTTGGTCTGGTCGACCACCCGTCGCTGTTTGATGCCTGTTCGCTGCTGTATCCACTCATCGGAGGTGTCGAGGATCTTTTCCAGATCGGCATTCGTGAGAATGCCATCCGGAGTCGCCGAGCCCGTACCGATCAGTCTTGTTCCGCCAAGGCCCATTGGGGCTCCGGTCATGTAGTGACCTCTTCCTGCGCTTTTAATCGTTCGACAAGCTTCTTGTTGATGTCGATTTCAACAAACGATCGTGCGCGCAGGATAGCGTTCTTGATGGTTCTTGCCTTGCTCGAGCCATGACTGATGAAGCAATAGCCGTTCGCACCCATCAGGGGGGCTCCGCCATGCTCATGCCAGTCGTATTTGGCGTAGAGACCCTTGACCACGGACTGGATGCGTCCGGCGAGCTCGGGGTCCGTCGAGACGACTTCATGGACAAGCGCCTTGGTGATGTTGCCCGAAAGTCCTTCGGCCAGCTTCAACATGACGTTTCCGACCACACCGTCCGTCACCACCACATCGGTATCACCATCGAAGACGCCACGGCCTTCGATGTATCCGGTGAAGTTGATCGAGGGGGTGGATCTCAGCATGTCCCGGGCTTCCTTCATGTCCGAAGTGCCCTTCTGTTCCTCGCCACCGACGTTCATCAGGGCGACTCTGGGAGATTCGATGCCGAGGATGTGTTCCGCGTAGATCGCACCCATCACGCCGTACTGGGCGAGGTGGTGGGGCTTTGGTTCGATGTTGGCCCCGACGTCGACGATCACGATTCGGCCCGCGAAGGTCGGGATCGGCACGACGATGCCCGGTCTGTGGACACCAGGCAGGCGGCGCATGAACATCGAGGCTGCCGTGACGCAGGCACCGGTGTTGCCGGCTGAGATCCAGGCGTCGATTCGTTGGCTTTCATCGGTCTTCTGGGAGGCAAGCTCCGCCAGTCGGACGATCGAGCTGTCGCGTTTTCCGCGCACGGCTTCCACCGGGGAGTCATCCATGGCGATGACTTCCCGAGTGTCGAGAATTTCGATCTTGTTGGATGATGTGAGACCAGCACTTTCCACGGCTGGTCGAATCACTTCCGCCTGACCTGCAAGCACAACCACGTCACCCTCATCGATCATTTCGACCGCTTCGAGGCAACCTGTGAGGATTTCTCCGGGGGCATTGTCGCCACCCATGACATCGACGCCTAGGCGCATTGATCAGACTTCCGGCCTGGTGGCCTTGACCTGAAGGCCAGGTCTGACATATCCGCAGCTGTTGCACGAAGTGTGGGGGCGCTTCCAGCCACCACAATTGGGGCAGGTCACGATCGTGGTCTTCTTCAGAGCGTGGTGTGCACGACGTCTTCTGGTTCGACCGGGAGATTGTCTAAATGCGGGAACTGCCATGGTGCTGTTTCTCGCTGTCTGCTTTTCAATTCGGAGCCTCGTTCACAAAGAGGTCCGATTGATGTCTGGGTGGATGGTTCGGTTCGGGCCGTGCCACATTCGATGTGGCGGGAGCGACCCTCCCGTAGAATCGTGGAAGTTACGCGTACCCGTTCAGAGTGTCAAGGTATCACCCGCCCAGTCTCAAGGATCACGAGCATGCTTTTCGAGGAAGAATCACACACCAATGGCATCGATCGAGAGGCCATTCTCACTGCAGTGGAGGGTGCTGCGCACCTCGAAATCACCGCTGATCCTCTTGAAACGAAGATTTCGCCTGAAAACTCGGCGACTCGACCCGTTTTCTGGCTCTACACCGACGGGGGCTCGAGCCCGAACCCCGGTCCTGGTGGCTGGGCGTTCATCCTCCGATCGGATGCCGAGGTGAACGGAGAGGCTGTCGAGACCGAATCAGCCGGTGGTGTCCCCGCAACGACCAATAATAGGATGGAACTGACGGCTGTGATCAGGGGTTTGCTCCATCTGGAGGATCCCTGTGCCGTCACGGTGGTCTCGGACAGTGAATATGTGATCAAGGGTCTGACCGAGTGGATGCCCGGCTGGAAACGCCGTGATTGGAAGAATTCACGAAAAAAACCCGTTCTGAACGTCGATCTTTGGAGAATTCTCGATCGATTGGCCAACTTTCACCAAGTCCGGTTCGAATGGACCAAGGGTCATGCAGGCCATCCTGAGAATGAGCGCTGCGACCAACTCGTCGGCAGAATTCGAAATGAGATGATTTCAGGAGGATCTTGATCTCCTCCGGGCTTGCATGACGGCCCGGAAGTGCCTACCCTTCTCGATCCAACCGTTCTGGCCGTCCGGCCCACTTTTTCTTCGGAGTCTCCATGCCAACGATCAATCAGCTCATCCGCAAGCCCCGACGTCAGGCGAAAAGCAAGAGCAAGTCTCGCGACCTTGACTCATGTCCTCAGCGTCGAGGCGTGTGTCTTCAGGTGAAGACTCAGACTCCCAAGAAGCCGAACTCCGCGCTCCGAAAGGTCGCCCGAGTCCGTCTTTCGAACGGACGTGAAGTCAGTGCCTACATCGGTGGTGAAGGTCACAACCTTCAGGAACACTCGATCGTTCTGGTTCGTGGCGGCCGTGTCCGTGACCTTCCCGGCGTTCGCTACCACATCGTCCGTGGTTCGCTCGACACCCTCGGGGTCGAGGGTCGCAACCAGGGCCGTTCGAAGTACGGCGTCAAGCGCAGCAAGAAATAAACCGTTTTCTCATTTCAATTCATTCAGGCAAGTAATCACGGGCCTGCACCTCGGGAATGTTTAACCTCCCACCCGTGATGAACGAAGCCTCGGCCGATCGGTCCGGGGCAGACGAGCCCAGCAAGGAGCGCCACCATGGCAGGCAGAATCACCAAGGCCGAGCAGCAACTCGAGCCGGATCCCAAGTTCGGGGACAAGGTCCTCTCACGCTTCATCAACTCATTGATGAAGGGCGGCAACAAGGCCACCACGACTCGTATCGTCTACCGAGCCTTCGATGAAATCGAAGTCCGCCTGGCGAAGGAACCTCTCGAAGGTGCCACCACGGGCCTCGAAGTCTTCAACCTTGCCTGTGATCGCGTTCGTCCCTCCGTCGAGGTTCGTTCCAAGCGAGTCGGTGGCGCCAACTATCAGGTTCCCATTCAGGTGAATCGCCGGCGACAGCAGTCACTCACGTTCCGTTGGCTCATTGCCGCGGTCCGCGAAGACAAGGGCAAGCCCATGCACGTCCGTCTTGCCAAGGAGCTGATGGATGCGGCTCGTGGTGAAGGCAAGGCCGTGCAGACCCGAACCAACACCCACCGAATGGCCGAGGCCAACAAGGCATTCGCTCACTTCGCGTGGTGATCTGAAACACAACGATGACATCGGAGTCCGCTCCGACGCGAGTACCGCCGTCCCCGCCCGGGGACGGCGGTTTTTTTTACCGTCAGAGTGCATGCGCTAGAATCGTCTCTCACCCATGGCTCAGATACCACGACATCATCGTCAGATCCTTCTGCCCGAAATCGGAGCTTCCGGGCAGGCGGCGATTCAGAAGGCGCATGTCATGGTCGTCGGGTGCGGGGCCCTCGGCTCCTTCGCCATCGATCAACTCGCTCGAGCCGGTGTCGGCACTCTGACGCTCGTCGATCGCGACATCGTCGAAGCGACCAACCTTCAGAGGCAGACGCTGTTCACCATGGCCGACGTCGAGTGCGCGAGGCCGAAGGCTGATGCCGCGGCAGCTCGTGTGCGAGCGATCGATCCCGGCGTGACGGTCCATGCCGTGGTCGAGCATTTCGATTCCGAGAACGCGCTTGAGCTTCTGCGTGGCGTGGACCTCGTCATCGATGGCCTCGACAATTTTCCAAGTCGCTATCTCCTCAACGACGCCTGTGTTCAAAGCGGCGTCCCCTGGGTGCACGGTGGCGTGATTGGAACCGAAGGCACCTCCCTCGTCGTTCTTCCCGGAACCACGCCTTGCCTTCGTTGCCTGTTTCCCGATCCTCCCGCACCCGGGACCACGCCGACCTGCGACACTTCGGGCGTGCTGGCTCCGGCCGTCGCCATCGTCGCGAGTCATCAGGTTCTTCAGGCACTCAAGATTCTGGTCGGCGCCTCTGCAGCGGTCGACACCACACTCGTCTCCTGGGATTTCTGGAACGAACGTCAGACTCGCGTCGATGTCCGGGCCTCGCGAGACTCCGCCTGTCCCTGCTGCGGGCTCGGTCGATTCGATCACCTCGACGCACCTGCCGGATCCGCCACGGTCCTCTGCGGTCGTGGTGCGGTGCAGATCGTCCCGGCATCGAAAGCCGGCCGATTCGATCTTCACGGACTGTGCGATCGACTGCAGACTCATGGCCGCTTCGAGATCGATTCAGGGCGCCTTCGAGGGGTGCTTGACTCCGTGCTCGGGGAGTCTGGTGACGAGGTCGAATTGACCGTCTTCGACGACGGCAGGGCGATTCTCGCCGGGACCACCGACCCTGATCGAGCACGTGCTCTCTATGATCGATATGTCGGGCATTAATCTCGCTTGTCATTCGTTTCTCATTCATATTCCCACGTCCACCACACCGATCTCGATGGACGAAGATCCGACGATTCAAGAAAGGTTCCTCAGTGACCACTGCCACCAATTCCCATCACACCGAATACCTGGTTCATTCCCTCTCCTTCACCATGAATTACGCCCGCTCACTCCTCAAGGATGTGAAGGAAGAGGATTTCGCCAAGCTTCCCATGCCCAATTTCAACCATCCAGCCTTCGTGTACGGCCATCTGGCGGTCACCGCGAATTTCATGCTGGAACTCCTCGGGCGTGATGATGCGACGATCGAACTTCCATTCGACCCCGAGCCGTACACGCCTTCGGCGACCTGCATCGAGCAGGATGGACTGTATTCCGACATGAACGTCATCGTCCCGTCGTTCTTCGCGGCGCATGATGCGGTCCTCGAAGTCCTTCCAACGATCGACCCCGAAGTCTTCGCACAGGCCAACCCCGTCGAAGGCTTCAGCAACATGATGCCGCGCATCGGAGACGCCATCACCTTCATGTGCTGCTCCCACACCATGATGCATCTCGGTCAGGTCAGCATGTGGCGCAGAGCCATGGGACTCGGATCCTGCTTTTGATCTTCGCTCGGGCGGTACATCTTTCTCGACGTCTCATGATCGCCATGCTGCTGGCTCTCATGAGTCTTCCCGTGGCATCGGCTCGCGGACAGGTGTCCGGTGAGCTCCTCGCCGATCCCATTGGAAGTCCATGGCTCACGAGAGCGCTTCGGGGCAGGGTCGCTCCGTCGGTCGTCGAGTGGATCGAGATCGAGAACGCGCATGAAGCCTATCTCGAGACGTTCAAGATCCTTCAGGAAGGGGAGCTCGCGAGATATCGAGCGTTCGTCGAGAACTCGATGTCCGGAGTGCCCGATGGTCAGACGATCCGGGCGTTCGTTCGCAAACTCAACGGGCTGCGACGCCTGATCGAATCCTCCGATGCGGTCCTGTTCTCGGAAATCGAGCAGATACTCGCCGAGCCGAAACGTGCCTCACTTGCCCGCGTCCGCACCCTGCGGGCTCTCGAGCGACTGACCGTCTCCTACGGCACCTCCGTGGCGAATCGTGCGGTCCCTCTCTGGTCTCTGGTCGAACGATGGGAGGCAGACCTTCCACCCGACCAGCGCGCGCTGGTGTCCTTCACCCTGGCCGCCTACGAGCGCGATCTCGTCTCCGCGCTCGAGGTCTGGAGAAAGGCACAGGATCAGATGATCGTCACGCTGTCCGACGAGCTCAACCGCGGAGGGATCGATCGGATCGATCTCTCCGACTCCGATTCAAACGACAGGCGGGCGTTCCAAGAGGCCTTGCGCACCGCCCGGGCCAAGACGACCGCCTCTTCCGCCGTGGTCTCGCGGTTGAATGAACGCCTGATTCGTTCCTTGCGGGACATCACCTTTCCGATCGATCATCGACGGATCAAGACGGCGCACATCCAGCTTCTTTCGAAGGGGCGGGTGTCCGCGGATCCGCTTCGCTTCGTGAGCACGATCGAGCGAATGCTCTCGGTCGACGAACTCGATGCCACGACTCGTGAGGCGCTGCTTGCCCTCTTCATCGAATATGCCGCCGTCGATGATCGTCACGTGCGCAAGATGCTCGAACTCATCGAGGATGATGATGCACCTGACGATGAACGTCTCGCTTCCTTCGGTGACGTGAGGTCGGATCTCGCCGGGCGTTTTCGCCAGCGGATCGATCAGATCGCAGAGCATTCCGAACGGACCGATCTTCGAATCATCTCTCGCAGCGGTGGATTGAGAGATCGTGACGACTCGGACGTGCGTTCAAGCGAGGACCTTTCGGTCGTCGAACGGATCTCCGCGGGACGTGGCGGAGCAGGGCATTTCATCTGTCGTCCGTACTCCCGTCGTGCCTTTGGAACCATGGTGACCGGACTCGCTCCCGAGACCTGGCAGCAGGTGATCATCGACACCATCTATGACGACTATCTTCAGTCATGGCGGACCGCCGTGAAGCCGATCAGCGACTCCTGTGGTCAGGCCCAGGCGAATGTTCCGCAATACGATCCGGCGCGACCGCAGTCGATCACCATGGACATGACTCAACTCCGTGAGTCCTATCGACTCGCTTCGGTCGCGGTCGCCGAACTTGAGAGCCTCGATACCGCCTTCTTTGAAAGCCTCCTTTCAACGTGTGTCGCGGATCAGAACCAGTTCATCGAACGTCGCGCCTGTGCACGTTCGATCGAGGTCCTCCTGCGTGGCACGGATGCACTCTTCCGCCCTCGGGAAGTCGCCTTTTCCAGACCGAACATCATGGACGAGCTCGAGAAGATCGAACTGTCTCCGGTGGAAGCCGCCCGTATTGGAGATGTCTTGAAAGCGGAGTCCCTTGCGATGCTCGAGGTCGGTCGCCGTGCACGTGACATTCGGATGGAAGTCGAGTTCGAGAGTCATCGATTGAACGATGAGATGTCACGAAAAATGGTCGAATCCGATGCGATGTCCGCCGATTACGGTCTCGCCTTTCGAGAACTCTCCGCTCGCATGGCGACCGCGCATGGTGCCGCGATGCAGGACTGGTTCGATTCCGAATCGGCATTCAGAGATTCGATTCGTTCGGCACTGACGGCTGAGAACCGGATTCTGTTCGACGACATCTGGAAGCGTGCGTCCAATCCGATGGTCTATCGAACCGGGGAAGATGCCGGTGTCATGCTCGACCGTGCGCTCCAGATCGAGACCCTCACCGGCGATCAGACGGTCGCACTCACGCAGGTATACGAGGATCATCGTGCCGATTGGAACGCGATCAGTGACGAAATGGCTTCCGTGAATCAAATGCTTCGGAGTTTCGGAGCCCTCTCAGACGAGGATTCCTTCGAGGCCTGGCGCGTTCTCGAGCAGACGTTCTCACGCCTTGAATTCGAACGACGCGAGGTCGACATGCGAGCGCTGCGTCGACTCAGTCTGTACCTCGATGCCACGCAACGCAAACGCTTTCCTGCGCTCGTCACTCTCGATGAATCCGCGGACGACTGACCGCGTCGACCATCTGTTCCTCACTCACTTACGTTATCGTGTGCTCAATCACATCAGGAGCATTCTTCATGTCCGAACGTTTCATTCTCGCTCTCGACGAAGGCACCAGTTCCCTGCGGACCGTGGTCTTCGATCTCGAGGGAGCCATCCGCGGAGTCTCTCAGCTCGAATTCGAGCAGTTCTTCCCGAAACCAGGTCTGGTCGAACATGATGCCGACGAGATCTGGACCAAGCAACATGAGACGATGATCGGTGCGCTTGAAGCGGCTGGCATCACTTCGGACGACGTCGATTCGATCGGAATCACCAACCAACGCGAGACCATCGTCCTCTGGGATCGCGCGACGAGCGAGCCCCTGCACAACGCGATCGTGTGGCAGGATCGTCGCACCACGGAGTTCTGCAACGCACTTCAGGCCGGACCCCACGCTTCCATGATCCGTGAGCGAACGGGACTTGTGATCGATCCGTATTTCTCAGGAAGCAAGCTCAAATGGCTTCTCGACAACATTCCCGGAGCACGTGACCGTGCCGCCCGTGGCGAACTCGCCGCCGGAACCATCGATGCCTGGTTGGTCTGGAAGCTGACCGCCGGCCGTGTTCATGCCACCGATGTCACCAACGCCTGTCGAACGATGCTCTTCAACATCCACACCGCTGCCTGGGATGATGAGTTGCTCGAGATCTTCGACATTCCTCGAAGCATCCTCCCCGAAGTGGTTCCCACCAGCGGCGTGGTCGGTCAGACCGATTCGACCGTGATGGACGTCTCCATTCCAATTTCCGGAATCATCGGAGATCAGCAGGCCGCGCTCTTCGGTCAGCTCTGCGTCGAGCATGGCATGGCCAAGTCCACGTACGGGACCGGTTGTTTCATGCTGATGAACACCGGCGAGAATGCGGTGACCAGCGAGCATCAGTTGCTGACCACCGTGGCCTGGCAGCTGGAGGGTCAGCCGATGGTCTACGCACTCGAAGGCTCCGTCTTCATCGCGGGTGCCGCCATCCAATGGTTGCGTGATGGTCTTCAGATCATCGCAAGCGCGCCGGAAATCAATGAACTCGCCGCGAGCGTCCCGGATACCGGTGGAGTGAAACTCGTCCCCGCGTTCGCGGGCATGGGTGCGCCCTACTGGAACCCGGAAGCACGTGGTTCGATCCAGGGAATCACCCGAGGCACCAATCGCGGGCACATCGCTCGTGCGACTCTCGAGTCGCTTGCGTATCAGGCGGCCGACTTGTTGAACGCGATGACCAACGATTCGGGTGTCCCCTTGACGAAGCTCCGAGTGGACGGTGGCGCGGCGGCCAGCGATCTCCTCATGCAGATGCAGGCGGACATTCTCGATGTCCCGGTCGAACGTCCGAAGGTTCTCGAATCAACCGCACTGGGAGCCGCCTACATGGCTGGTCTCGCCACCGGAGCGTTCGAGTCACTGGCGGATCTCGAATCACATCGTGAGGTTGATCGCGATTTCCACCCCGGGATGTCCAGCGAAGAACGTGAACGAAACATGAAACAATGGCACAAGGCGGTCGAGCGTTCTCTCGACTGGATCGATGACGAGGAACACTCATGAAGCGCGAAGAAATGATCTCTCGGTTGGACGAAACATTCGACGTCATCGTCGTCGGTGGAGGTGCCTCCGGACTCGGCGTCGCCGTCGATGCCTCGTCGCGCGGCTATCGAACCCTGCTGGTCGAAGCGCATGACTTCGCCAAGGCGACTTCGAGCCGAAGCACCAAGCTGGTTCACGGTGGTGTCCGCTATCTCGAACAGTTGAACTTCTCGCTCGTGACCGAAGCTCTGCGTGAGCGTGGTCGTCTCTACCAGAACGCACCGCACATGGTCGGCGATCTGCCCTTCATCGTGCCACGATACAAGTGGTGGGAAGGTCCTTTCTACGGCATCGGTCTGAAACTCTACGACGCCCTTGCCGGCAAGCTCAATCTCGCCCGCAGCCGTCAGCTCGGTCGCGATGCCACGATCGAGGCCATTCCGAACGTCCACCTCGACGGGCTCGAAGGTGGTGTGATGTACCACGACGGTCAGTTCGATGACGCCCGCATGGCGATCGCTCTGGCCCGAACCGCCGCGGACCATGGCGCGGTCGTCGTCAATCGGATGAAGGTCGTCGGTCTCTCGAAGGATGACGGTCACGTCCGAGGTGTCGAGCTGGAGGACTCCGAAACCGGGGAACGTCGCTCGATCTCCGCACGCGTCGTGGTGAACGCCACCGGTATCTTCTCCGACTCGGTTCGAAAGATGGATGATGACGCAGCCATACCGATGATCGAACCCGCACAGGGCGTCCATCTCGTTCTCGATCATTCCTTCGGACCCGGTGACACCGCGATCATGGTCCCCCACACGGATGACGGTCGGGTGTTGTTCGTCATTCCCTGGCACGATCGTGTGATCGTGGGAACCACCGATACCGAGATGGATCATCCCGAACTCGAACCGCGTGCGCTTCCGGAGGAGATCGAATTCATTCTTCGCAATGCAGCTCGCTATCTGCAACGAGAACCGACCCATGCCGACATCCTCTCGGTCTACGCCGGTCAGCGACCGCTCGTCCACAAGGGTGGCACCGGGGAGAAGAGCAAGGCGATCTCACGTTCGCATGAAGTCGTGATCAGCGAAGCCGGTCTGGTCTCGATCATGGGCGGCAAGTGGACGACCTTCAGGCAGATGGCCGAGGACACCATGGCTCAGGCCATGCTGGTCGGTGAACTGGAAGACCGTCCCTGCGTCACCGAAGAGCTGCATCTGCACGGATATCTCGAGCGCGAGGACCCCGCGATGCCATCGGGTCATGTGATGCGTCAGTACGGATCCGACGCGGTGGCGATCGAAGGTCTCGTGGCCGAAGATTCCTCGCTGGCCGAGATGATTCACGAGCGTCTTCCGTATCGTGGCGCCGAAATTCTCTGGGCCGCGCGTTGCGAGATGGCCTGTTGCGTCGAGGATGTCCTGGCGCGCCGGACACGCGCTCTGCTTCTGGATGCACGGGCATCGATCGAAGCGGCGCCTCGTGTGGCCTCGATTCTCGCGTCGGAGCTCGGTCATGATGCCGCCTGGGAGGCCTCTGAAGTCGCCGCCTACACCGAACTGGCGTTGGGATACCTTCCGGCCTCATGAACACCGTCGTCAGAAGTTGGTCCGCCTGGTTCGTCGCGTCCTGCTGCCTTCTTCTGCAGTTCGCGATCCAGATTCAACCCTCCGCGATGATTCCTTCGCTCGAGGCTGATTTCAGTCTTGATGCCGAGGCGCTCGGAGTTCTGACCTCGGGGTATTTCGTGACCTATCTGATCTGTCAGATGCCGATCGGCTGGTTGCTTGATCGTCACGGACCACGACTGGTGTTGACGCTCTCGATGGCGGTCACGTTTCTGGGGATGCTGTGGTTCGGACTCTCCGAATCCTTCACGTCCGCCACGAGTGCGCGCGTCTTTCTGGGGGTCTGTGGCGCACCGGCTTTCGCGGCGGCCGCGCTCGTCGCGGTCCGATGGTTTCCAGCCAGGCGATTCGCACTCATGCTCGGTCTCACCGAATCCTTCACGCTCATCGGCGGTCTTCTGGTGGCGCTGATCCTTCCTCCGCTCGACCTCCGTTTCGGTCGGTTCGGTTCCAGTTCGTTGCTTTGCATCGCTGCGATGATTCTCGGCATTCTCTGCTGGACGTTCATTAGAGATCGTCCCGAGCGTTCCATGGCCACCTCCGATTCCGAGCACTCGAACGCCTGGAGTGGTGCCGCTGATTCGGTCTCGGCCACGCTGTCGCAGCCACGGCTCTGGATCGCGGCAGTGCATGGCGGGTTGTTCTTCACGATCGTCGGCGCATTCGGCGGTCTCTGGGGTGGTCCATTTCTTCGTGCCCGCCTTGATGTCTCATTCGAGGAGGCCAATCGCGTTCTCTCCCTGCTGTTTCTTTCCGGTGCCATCGGTGCCCCGATCCTGGGTCTGATCGCCACCCGTATTCGTTGGCGTGGCCCCATCCTGATCGTCGCCTCCCTGGGGTGCGCGCTCTTCTCATCGCTTCTCGTTCTCGCCCGCCTTCCCGAGGGTGCGGTTCTCTTTCTGCTCTTCGGACTCGGTTTCTTCACCGCGGGGTTCGCACTCGACCTTGCGTACGTGCGGGATCTCGTCACCGAACGCATGCAGGGCTTCGCAATGGGAACCGCGAATCTCATCCTGGGAATCATCGCGGGCCCCTTGATGCTCATGATGATTGCAGAGACTCTGGAGGGGACCGGCCTTGACGGTGCCGTGACTGCGAGCAACGCCTCCTTCGAGCAGATCCGCACGTCACTGATCTGGTTCGTCGGCGGGTTGATTCTGACCGTTCCACTGGGTCTTCTTCTCGTTCGGATGATGCGTCGAGTCCATCCGGAATCCTGAAGAGGCGTTTTCACCCCGCTGGTTTATGATGCTCGAATGAACAGTGCGCGCTCAACCATCTTCATGCTTCCGGTCAGCTTGCTGATCGTGTGTCTATTGACGAGTGTTCTCGGCGCTCAGCCGAAGACTCAAGCGTCACAGGACGCTCAGGTTTCGTCAGGGACCCAGAAGGTGCCGGAGGTCGCCTGGCAGATCAGACTCGGCGCGCGTGTCGGTGGGCTCACCTCCCAGCTTCCCCGTCTCGATCGCGTCGTTCTGGTCCCCGACCTCGCGACCTGGCTGGATGAGATCCAGCAGTGGGGCGCCCGCGGCACCTGGCCGGTCCTCATCGAGGACGATCGTTTCACACCGATCTTCGTCCGGCGGTTCGCGCCTCGCCAGCTGGTGCGAAGAGCCTCGGTCGCCGCTTCGGTGCCCGAATCATCCGAGGACCGAAAGGCACTTGCTCTTCGGATTCAAAGTTCGTTCTGGAGACCGGTTTCCGCGACCGACGATTCGAGCACCATCGCCAGAATCTATCGTGATATCGACTGGACACCACCGGGGATCGTCGCAACCGACTTCACCGATCCCGCGTGGCCAGCCGCGCTCGCACTCGCGATGTTGCGCGGACAACTGCTCGTCGACCTTCCCGGCGACTTCGGTCAACCGAACGGATCGCTTGATGCTCCCGGATTTTGGAGTCTGAAAGAAAGCGTCATCGGATTCTTCGAATCCTCCGGGTGGAGCTGGAAGACACTGGGTGATGATCTCGATGCCCTGACGCTGTGTCGCTCCCTGCCCGTCCGGGTGAACATGTCTCTCCCCCCCGAGCTGCGTCCCAGGATCTCCGGTCTCAAGATGGATCGTGACACACCTCCCGTCGCACTCACCGATCTGCTCTGTCGCCACCAGGACGGTTCCCGCTATGCGGTGTGCGGATGGATCTTCGGTTCTCAGATCCGTTCGATCTACATGGCGATGTGCGCTTTGTTCATCGAACGAGATTCGGTCGGTCTCGTCGACGGGTACGACCGCAAGAGAGGAGGCACGGCCTACGCTCTTGCGAATGCCGAAGAGGTTCTCGAGCCACTCTCCTACGAGACCAGGCTCCTTGCCGAGGGCGCACAGGCCTCCCGCATGAACTGGCTTCCGTTGATGTCGACAGGCGTGCCTGCAGACGTCCTCTTCATCAACTCGAGCGGTCGTTCCGGATTCATGGACATGACCGCCGGAACGAGGCTTCGGGCCGCGGACATACCCGTCTTGAACCATCCACTCGCCTTGTACCTCATCCACTCCTTCTCATTGTTCGCACCCGAGACACCCACCACGATCGGAGGTCGTTGGCTCGATCGTGGTGTGTATGCCTACGTCGGAAGTTGCAATGAGCCCATGCTCGGAGCCTTTCGCCCGAGTTCGCACATGATCCGGCAGCTGAGTCTGTATGTTCCATTCATCGTCGCGGCACGACTCTTCGAAAGCGAGTTCTCGAAACCATGGCGCGTGGTCACCATCGGTGATCCCCTGATGCTGGTCGAACAACCTTCAAAGCGACGGCTGATGGAACTCGATGACATGATCGACGTCGCGGAGATCGATCTCGATGTGCGCACGGATCTGGTCAGGCGTCTGCGAGCCGAGGAGGACGTGACTCCCGAGATGCTCGGAGATCTTCACCTGCTGAGTCAGGATGACCTGGCACTCGGACTCTGGAAGACGCTCGAAGACGACGCGACCCCCGAGCATGCGAATGCGATTCTTCCGGCGTTCTTTCAGACGAGCGACCGCACCGGCTTTCGTGCCGCCTTTCTGCGTGCCGGCGAGCCGGACGGTGAAGGTCGTGAAATGTTGTGGACGCTTCATGGAGGGCGGTGTGCCAATCTCCGTTCCGCCGCCGACCTTTCACTCTTCGAGCGAAATCTGCGAAGCAACCTGATGGCACAGGATCTCGAGGCACTCATGCCCTCGATCGTCAGAATTCGAGGTGCCGGGAGCGAGCGTGCCGCGATCGTCTCCGCGATGAACCGTCGTCCCGGTCCGACGGACATGAATCAGCTCAAGGCATTGCTCGAGAAGAACCCGCGTTGAGTCAGGGTGCGACTTCGGCCCGGGGGCGTATTCGCATGCGCGCTCTCAGCATCGCCTGGTCCAATTCAAGCGATGGAAACGTCGACTCGTCGGTGTCCAAAGTCCTCAACGCCACCTCGATCGCCTGGGCGATGCAGATCAGGCCGTCGTAGGTCGGGTGCAGCTTGTCGGGGGCGATCAATTCGATTCCGTCTCTCTCCGGGTGCCAGAGGTGCGGACCGATCCTGATGGGCCCGCCCTCGCTCAGGCTGCGATTCAGTTCGAAGATGGGTGCCACCACCACGTTGGAATGCTTCTTCGCCCACCGTTCGATCCGGCGATTGGCTTCAGTCACCGTCTCGGTTCTCGGGATCTGGACTTCCGTGATCATGGAACTCTCGACTCCCTCGAGATCGGGAAGCGTGCCCACCACCAGGGAGACCCCGGCCGCGGCCAGTCGTTCGAGTTGCGCAAGACCTTGTTCGAGAGTCTCCAGTCGTGTCTCTTCAGGTTGAATTCCGAAGACGTACCAGAAGAGGAAATCAACCGCGAAGACGACGTCCGGCTTCCAGGACAACGTCCGATCCACCGACGTGCGTCCGTATTGCATCGGTCTGGTGAAGAACATGTGGCTGGAAAGGTCGAACTCGATGATGCGGTCTTCCTGATCCGCCGCATCGATGAGGTCGATCAGCTTGATCATCCGCTTGACCGTCCGGGGCGCGGTGGGGGCGTCCGACGTGACGGTCTCATCGGTCTCCGGCGGCGACGCCTTCTCGACCTCGACCACGATTCCAAAGCCTGCGGACGCGCTGGCTCCGATCACCGCAAGCTTGAGCGTCTCTTGGCGTTCGGAAGCAGTCGGGTCAGATTGAGAGCAGGCCTCGTCAGCCGCGCCAAGGCAGCAGCACGACAGAACGGTCGCGAAGATGATCCGTCTTCGGGAGATCATCGGCATCGTGGCCTCCGATCAGGCGACTGCGGCTGAGAGTCCCAGGGCTTCGGCCATCTTGGCACCGAGGTCGGCGGGACTCTGCGCGACGTTGATTCCCGCGGCTTCGAGGCGGGCGATCTTGGCATCCGCGGTATCGTCCTCTCCACCGATGATCGCACCGGCGTGGCCCATGCGTTTTCCGGGTGGGGCGGTGCGTCCTGCGATGAACCCGGCGACGGGCTTCTTCATGTTGTCACGAACCCAGTCGGCGGCTTCCGCTTCGTCCGAGCCACCGATTTCGCCGATCATGATGACACCGTCGGTGTCTTCATCTTCGTTGAACATCGAAAGCAGTTCGATGAAGTTCAGTCCCTTGACGGGGTCGCCACCGATTCCGATGCAGGTGGTCTGGCCGATGCCACGTTCCGAGCACTGCCACACGGCTTCGTAGGTCAGGGTTCCGGAGCGACTGATGACGCCGATGGCCTTGCCGGTCGGGGCATCTTCCGCGGCCATGTGGATGTAGCCGGGCATGATTCCGATCTTGCATCCGCCCTGGAACGTCGAGGCGGAGCCTTCTCCCGCGACACGTCGGCCGGGGGTGATGATGCCGGGGCAGTTCGGTCCGATCAGCACGCTCTTCGGGAAGTTCTTGAGAGCGGCCCTGACCCGGACCATGTCCGCGGTGGGAATGCCCTCGGTGATCGCACAGATCACGCCGATTCCGGAGGCGGCCGCCTCGAGAATGGCGTCTCCCGCGAAGGGTGGCGGCACGAAGATCATGGTGGCGTCCGCCCCGGTCTCCCGGACCGCGGCTTCGACGGTGTCGAAGATCGGCAGGCCGTTCGGGTCCTTGGTCCCACCTTTGCCGGGGGTGACCCCTCCGGCCATTCTGGTTCCGTATTCAAAGCAGCCCTTGGTATGAAAGGCACCGCTCGCACCGGTGATGCCTTGGCAGATCACCTTCGTTGTACTGTCGACGAGTATTGACATAAGAGCTTCAGGATAGCGACTTCCCGCGGTCCGCGCCCTTTTCGCCAAAGCCTCTACAATTATTTCCATGAAGCCTGCCAAGAAGAGCAAGAAACGTACAAAAGTCTCCGGGCGCGGGTCCAAGTCCGGACTGACCTATGCCGGATCCGGAGTCGACATCGAAGCCGGAGATGCGGTCGTCGATCTCATCAAGCCGGCGCTTCGTCGCACCCACAACGCCCGGGTGATGGGACAGCACGGGGCCTTTGCCGGCATGTTCCGTCTCGATTACAACGAGGCGCTCTTCAAACGAAATTATCGCGATCCCGTTCTGGTCGCCTGCACCGACGGTGTCGGCACCAAGGTCAAGCTCGCCGCCGACCGCGGCATTCTCGACACCGTCGGCATCGATTGTGTCGCCATGAACGTCAACGACCTGATCGTCCAGGGTGCGGAGCCGCTCTTCTTTCTCGACTACCTCGGTCTCAGTCGCGTCGATCCTCCCGAGACCGCGAAGATCATCGAAGGTGTCGCGCGTGGCTGCGAGATCGCCGGATGTTCCCTGATCGGTGGCGAGTGCGCCGAAATGCCCGACATCTACGAACCCGGTGACTTCGATGTCGCAGGGTTCGCGGTCGGTGTGGTCGAACTCTCCCGCGCGGTCGACCCCGCCCGGGTCGAACCGGGTGACATCCTGATCGGACTTCGCTCGAGCGGCGTCCATTCAAACGGTTTCTCGCTCGTTCGAAAGATCGTCGAGCATGCGTCACTCGATCTCGATGCGGTCCATCCCGAGCTTGATGACGAGCGCACGCTCGCCGAAGTGCTTCTCGAGCCCACCCGGATCTATGCCAAGCCGATCGTGAAACTTCTGTCGAGTTATCGCGTGAAAAAAGTGGTTTCCGGCATGGCGCACATCACCGGAGGCGGGCTTCCCGGCAATCTGAACCGTGCGCTTCACGATCGCGTCGCCGCGGAAGTGAAGCTCGGTTCATGGGAGATTCCCACCCTCTTCGATTTCCTGCAGAAGCACGGGGGTGTCTCAGACGAGGAGATGATGCGTGTCTTCAACATGGGGATCGGCTACGTGCTCATCGTCAGACCCACCTTCGCCGATGCGGTGATGCGCAAGTTGGAACGCTTCGGTGAGGAACCCGTCCGCATGGGACGAATCGTCAAGGGCAAGGGCGACGTCAGGTTCCGCTGACTCACGTCACGGTGTCACTCAGTCCCGATCGCGCCAGCGTCGGTTCTGTTTCTTTTCCGATTGCTGCTTCTTGGTCTTGAGTCGTCGCTCCTTGGACGCTCGGGTCGGACGTGTCTTGCGCCGCACCTTCGGTCTCGGTTCGCACCGTTCGACCAGAGACCGCAGTCGTGCCAGGCAGGCTTCACGATTCTGTAGTTGCGAACGATGGATGTCCGAGACGATTCGCAGTTCATCGGTCGACACGATCAGCACATGACCGGCCTGTTCCCTGATTCTGACGATGGCATCGGGATGGACGCCACCGATCGCATCAAGATGAATCCGAACTTCACTCCGCGTCGCGGTCTTGTTGACGTGTTGTCCCCCCGGCCCGCCGCCACGGGTGAAATGCCATCTGAGATCGGCCCGTGCCGCCCATGCCTTGCGGCCCAGGCCGACGGCATCTCCGGGGCGGTGCCGCTCCCGGGGATCCGGAGGTGGTGGAGGGCTCGGCGGAAGGGGCGCCGGCGGATCTGAAGGGGGTTCTTCGCTCATCGAATGGCTGCTCCGCCTCGTTGATCCGCGAAATTCGGATCTCACTCGCTGAAAGCGTATGATCCTACTTCCATGATGTCACTCACCCTTGTTGTCGGTTCACTGCTTCTTTCCACTCCCGTATCGGAGGATCTTCCTCCTCTCGATCGGGAGAGCGAGGCGGTGCACCTCGATTTCACCGCGAGTGCCTGGTTCCCCAGATTGATCGGAACCTACTCCTTCGGTCCTGACGGGACCGAGCTGGACGTCGAGACCGAGACCGATCTCCATGACTCGGAACTCAGCTTCAGCGGTGCCCTCGACATTCGATTCGATGCCTGGACGATCCGCATCCTCGGTTCCGATTTCGAGACCACGGGAAACGGTCTTCTCGATCAGAGTGCGACAGTCGCAGGCGTTCAACTTGCTTCCGGTTCCGATTGGTCGAGCCACTACGGACAGTGGTCAATCGCCACCGAGGTCGATCTCGCGATCTGGCGTCCTTTCGCCGACGAACCATTTCCCTGGAGCGAGCAGGGCACGAACGCCTCCAACCGAAATGCCGAGGGCGGATACCTGCTTGATTTCAGATTGAGTGGCACCGCCGGGATCCGCTACACCCACGTCTCGCAGTCCTTCCGTTCGATCTCAGGCGGCGTCGACACCGACGTCAACGCGGGTTGGACCGCGGTCATGTTCGGATTCATGGTGGAAGTCGCGGTCGATACCGAGACGATCATCCCCTGGTTGCAGCGGGTTGAAATCGACGCGGGCGCCACGATCAGTCCCGTCATCGCCGGCGGATCGGGATACCTCTCCGGAATCGACGCCAATCTTCGCGCCTGGTTCACGGAACATACGGCACTGGTCTTCGGATTCCAATTACAGGGAACCGCAGCCACCTCGGGTGAGTATGAACGAACCGGCTCCGTGATGGGCCTTCTCGGAGGTCTGAGCATCCAGTTCTGAGGCCTTGGTCGGCCTCCTGAAGTCTCGTGAGAACCATGTCGAAGTCAGACTCAACCGGAAAATTCAAACGCGCCAAACTGCGCCACAAGCTCTTCACGCTGGGGCCCGACTTTCTTTTGCGAGGTCGACTGCGCGAGCGTCACTTGAAGAACGAGATCGCCCTGCGGCACTTCGCGGTTCATCTGCCGCGCTGGCGGTCGGAGCTCGGCACCCTGCGAATCGGCCACCTCAGCGATCTCCATTTCGGTGATCTGATGCCCCCCGAGCGCGTGGCGGAGATCGTCGATGCGCTGCGCGACCGCAACCTCGACCTGATCGCCTTCACCGGTGATGCAGTCGATCTCGAATGGCGTGGCATCGAACGTTTCTTTGAACTGCTTGCCTCCGTGCCCGCGCCGCTCGGCCACGTGATGGTGCTGGGAAACCATGATCATCTCGACGACGCCGACGCGGTGATCGAAGCGGCCCGCGCGCACGGAATCACCGTCTTGATGGATGAGGTGGCGACGATCGCGCTGCCTGACGGCGGTATCATTCGGGTGGGCGGGGTCGACTGGACCAAACGCCTGGGCGAGTGCAGTGACCGGATCTCGATGATCAGCGAACAACTCTCGGAAGAAGACCGGCCGATCGACCTGCTGCTGTCCCACAACCCGAAGGGGTTCATCGAAGCGACTCGGCAGGGCATTCCGCTGACCCTCGCCGGACACACCCACGGTGGGCAGGTCGCCCTCAAGGGCCGGCCGGATCGAAATCTCGCGGTCGCCCATCGACTGAGTGCCGGGTTCTATGAACGCGAGGGAAGCGCACTCTTCGTCACCACCGGAGTCGGCTCGTGGTTCCCGCTGCGGGTCCACTGTCCGCCCGAGGTCGTCGTCCTCGAGGTGTCACAGGGTGACTGGGTCGAACCCGATCCCGAGTCGCACTCGGACGTTCAGCCCTGAGTGTTTCGAGCCGCTTCCGCCGCCTCGGAAAGCACCTTGAACGCATGGTCGACATGGCTCGCCTCGACCCTCGACTGTCCGATCGACATTCGAACGACGTACCGGTGGCCCTCATCGGTCGCGAGCTTGGTGTGACTCAGGTACACCTCACCGCCGGCATTGGCGGCATGATGCATCGCTTCCGTGGCGGCATCTCCATCGACATGGTGCAGGCACAGCAGAGTCAGATTCCGCGGCGTCGTCAGTTCAAGAAGCGGGTGGTCGTTCACCATGGCCTCGAACGACTCCGCGAGTGCGACATGGTGTCTGATCAACGACTGAAGTCCCTCCAGCCCGTAGTGACGCAGCACGAACCAGAGTTTCAACGATCGAAAGCGTCGTCCCAGTGGCACCTGCCAGTCGCGGTAGTCGATCACCTGACCGGATGAGGTCGCCGCGTTCTTCAGGTATTCAGGCATGACGGTCAGGGTTCGCACCAACGGTTCCCGGTCACGCACCCAGAGACAGTTGCAGTCGAAGTTCGTGAAGAGCCACTTGTGCGGGTTGAAGGTGTAGCTGTCCGCGTGTTCGAGACCGTCGTGGATGTCGCGGAATTCAGGGCAGACCGCGGCGGAGCCCGCGAAGGCACCGTCGACGTGCAACCAGATGCCGTGTTCCCGGGTGACTTCTGAAATCTCACGAATCGGATCCATCGCGACCGACGACGTGGTGCCGATCGTCGCGCAGACGTAACAGGGGACGAACCCCGCCGCCAGATCCGCTTCGACCATGCGGCGCAGGGCGACCGGGTCCATGCGGTAGGTGTCGTCGACGTCGACCAGACGCAGGTTGTCTTCGCCCATCCCGGCCATCTTTGCGGCCTTCGCGATCGAGGAGTGCGCTTGATTCGAGGTGTAGGCGACCAGTTTCGGGTTCACTTCCCCGAGACCTTCACGGTTGGTGCGCCAGTCGGTGGCGCGTTCCCGCGCGGCGAGAAGCGTCACGAAGGACGCGCTCGAGGCGGTGTCCTGCAGCACGCCGCAGCCCGGTCCCGGGCTCGAGTGGAAGCACGCCGGCAGGTCGAGCGCCTTCGCCATCCAGTCCATCACCACGGTCTCGATCTCGGTGCAGGCGGGGCTCGTCGACCAGAGCATGCCCTGGACGCCGAGACCGCTCGAGACCAGATCAGCGAGGATCGAAGGGCCCGAGGTGTTCGCAGGAAAGTAGCCGTGCCAGTTCGGGTTCTGCCAGTGGGTGAGCCCTGGCATGACCACGCGGTCGAGGTCCGAGAGGATCGAATCGAAGGATTCGCCCGCGGCAGGGGGGGCGTCCGGCAGCATGCCGGCGATCTCGCCCGGTTCGACCCGGCTCATGATCGGTTTGTCATCCACGCCGCCATAGAGATAGTCCGCGATCCAGTCGATCACCTCGTGCCCGTGTCTGCGGAAGCTCTCCGCATCCATGTGGTGGTCGGTCGCGTGGGAAGTCGTCGTGTCTGCGTCGTGGTCCATGCACTGATGGTAGTTCGTAGGCCTCGATCACGGCGTGGTTCTGCTCTGATCCATGGCGCAAAAGACAGGCCGGTGCGTTCGCACCGGCCTGAAGTGGTCATCTCTCATGGTCTTCTGTCTTCATCCTTGGAGCAGTCAGGTCCGGGATTTATCCACGTCGACGTCGCGTGGTGAAGCCACCCAGTCCGAGGAGTGCGAGGGTGCCGGGGGTTGGGACACAGGAGCCGAAAATGCCTGAACCGAAATCAACCTCTGAACCAGCGCCTGCATTGGATCCCATTTCAGCCTCGAAGCAGAATTTAAGCTCGCCACTCCAAACAAACTGACCGACCATGACCGCGTAGCCGCTGATACCGGCAAGGGCACCATCGAATTCCGAGACGCCTTGTTCGTTCGGGGGGTTGCCGTTGAACCAGCCAGCGCCCACGGGAATCGTGCCGCCGAGGCCATTGGTTTCACCGAAGCCTGGGTCGAGATTCGTGCCGTTGGTCGCAGCCGCTGTGCCAACGCCGTACCCGATGGTCACGTAGCTGTCATTGCTGGAATTAGAGAAGCCGGGAATGTCGAGGGAGGCACTGGGAGTCCATGTGCCGCCTGCGCCAATCTGGACGTCGTTGTGGATGAATTCGCCGCCTGCGCTGATGTCAGCGTTGAAGATGTTCAGCGCGACAGCGTCTGCGTTGTCGAAGACGGCGAATACCTGGACAACGTTGTTGCCTTGGCTGTTTTCGGTGAGGGTACCATCGAAGCCGATGAATTCAGCTGATGCGGTGCCGGTCAAGAGCAGAGCGGTCGCGCTTCCGAGTATGAAATTCGTGGTCATGTCGTAAACTCCCCAATGAGTCGTTGAATAAAGTTGTGTGCAGGCTCACCCGCGTCGACGGCGGGTGGCGCAGCCACCCAGTCCGAGGAGTGCGAGGGTGCCCGGAGTCGGGAAACAGATGTCAGAACCGAATTCGACTTCGGTGCCAGCGCCGCGGTTGTAGCCGATCTCGCTTTCGAAGCAGAAGAAATAGCCATCACTCCAGACGAATTGTCCAAGCATCACCGCGTAGCCGCTTCGACCGTTGGAGCCGCCACCGAATTCCGAGGCGACTTGTTCGTTCGGGGGGTTGCCGTTGAACCAACCAGCGCCCGTGGGAATCGTGCCGCCGAGACCAGTGCCGAAGCTCGGGTCGAGATTCGTACCGTTGGTCGCAGCTTGTGCGCCAACGCCGTACCCGATGGTCACGTAGCTGTCGTTGCCGGAATCAGTGAACCCGGGAATGTCGAGTGATGCGTTGGGGCTCCAGGTACCGCCGGCACCGACCTGGACGTCGTTGTGGATGAACTCACCTTCGAGCAGGGACACGTCTGCATTGAAGATGTTCAGTACGACGGCGTCAGCGTTGTCGAAGACAGCGAACATTTGAACAACGTTGTTGCCCTGTGAGTTCTTGAAAGAGAAGTCATCGAAGCCGATGAAATCAGCCGAGGCTGCGCCGCTGATGAGCAGCGCGGTCGCGCTGGTGAGCATGAGATTCATGGTCATGTCGTGAACTCCTCGATGAGTCGGTGAATGAACGCGCGTGCGTTTGAGTGTGTGTGTCTTCGATGAAAAAATCGGGCCGGCCAGAGGGCCGGCCCGATCGTTTTCCTTCCAACCGCCCCGTATTCGTCGTCAAACGAAAACGGGGTGCGATCAACCGCGTCGGCGACGAGCGGCGAGGCCACCCAGTCCGAGGAGCGCGAGTGCGCCGGGAGCGGGGATGGTGAACAAATCTTGGCCGAACTCGACTTCTGAACCAGCGCCTGCGTTGGCACCCATCTCAGCGTCGAAGGAGAAGAAGATCTCTCCTGAGTAGACGAACTGTCCGACCATGACAGCGTACCCGCTGAGACCGTCAAGGCCGCCAGCGAATGCTGAGGCACCTTGCGCGTTCGGGGGGTTGCCGTTGAACCAACCAGCGCCCACGGGAATCGTTCCGCCGAGGCCACCGGTTTCACCGAAGCCTGGGTCGAGATTCGTGCCGTTGGTCGCAGCCGCTGCGCCAACGCCGTAGCCGATGGTCACGTAGCTGTCATTTCCGGAATCAGAGAAGCCGGGAATGTCGAGGGAGGCACTGGGAACCCATGTGCCGCCTGCGCCGACCTGGACGTCGTTGTGAATGAATTCGCTGCTTGCGCCGATGTCAGAGTTGAAGACGTTCAGGGCGACTGCATCAGCGTTGTCGAAGACTGCGAACATCTGGACGACGTTGTTGCCTTGAGCGTTCGTGGTGAGTGTGCCGTCGAAGCCGATGAAATCAGCTGAGGCGGCGCCGGTGAGGAGAAGAGCAGTTGTGCTTCCGAGGATAAAATTCTTGGTCATATCTAAAGTACCTTCCAACCTTTTCCCATAGGTCCCTAAGGGTTGGAATGTCCTGAATCACACCGTGTGATGCAGGATGAAGTGCTCATGGTTCGTTGCCAGCCCCCAATGGCAGACAACGTCTGATGTGCACCTCCATGGCCCGAACTTCGGGCCGTGGTTCGTGAGTCAGCGTCTTCGTCTCCTTGCAGGAGTGCCGAGTGCTGAGAGTGAAACGAGAAACAGGGCGCCAGGTGCAGGAATCATCGAGACCTGGTCCTGGGCGTCGGGGTTGGTCAATCCCATGATGTCCGCATCACGGAAGCCGTCAACGCCAAGCGAGTCGATCATCGCGGTGGCGAAGTCACTGACCGCCGTGCTGTCGCTGTTCCATTGCAGCGCGCCGATTCCCAGATCGATCTGTGCGATCATGCCGGTGGCATCTACCGCGGAGAATCGTTCGTGGGTGATCTCCCAGATCAGAATCTGGAATGCCGTGGCGGCATCATTCATTTCGTCCTCGTCCATTGGAAGCCCCGCAGTCAACGGGTCGGCCCACCGTGCATAGAGATCACGAAGCAGGATCGCTCTTTGAGCACCCATGGCACCTGGAAACGGCGGGCTGGTCGGGCTGTCTTCGATGTCGGTGACGGTGAAGTCGTAGTTGCCACCCAGGTCCACGCCCTGATAGAGCTGCAGGCAGTAGGTGATCATCATGGAACCGGAATCGGTGTCGGTCCAATGGTGTTGAAAGGCCTTGTTGTTGTAGAAGGTCTCCGAGCCGGTGGTTTCATTCCATTCGTAGGAACCGTTCAGGGAGATCATCTGTGATGATCCGTATGCATAGGAGTCAAGATCAAGATTGACCGTGTCGGCGCTGACTGCGGACGTCGCAGCGAGGGTGAACAGAGGCCAGATGATGTGGGGTGTTCGTGACAACGTCTTTGTTGCCGAAATCAGATTCTTGGGCATGGCTTGGTGACGAAAGAAGAGGCTCTGTCGAACAGGAACTGTTCGAGTGCGAATCTGCGGTGAGTCACGTGAGGGGGTGTGACTTCGTGCTTGATTCTCCAGACTTCGAGATGCGTTCGGTACGAAATCACTTGGGGAGTGATTCTTTGAGGGGTGTGCCGGATGCGGTTCAAGGTCTGCGTTGTTGAGTCTTTTCTCGTGTCCTTTCTGAATGCTGAGTCGATGAGTATGAAACTCTCTCGAAAAGCTCCGAAGCACCAGCCAAGCGCTTCGGGGTGGAATGAACAGACCCATCCTGGGTTCGCACATTCCGTACGCCCTTAACCCTCATCGAATTGTCCCTTTTCGCCTCGTCTCAGGCGGAGTTCGGTGTTGGGCACCGAACCGGCCGACGCGTCTTCCCAAACCGTCAGCGATGTCAATGTAGCACGTACTGATCATCGTTCAATGCTCTTGTTCGTACTTTCAAGATGTTTTTTCCCAGTCACTTCACGCAACTTTCGAATTTGACTCCATCACTCAAATCATTTGCTGGCGGTGGCTGATTGAGGCGGTTTGGCTGGCAAAAAGAAAAATCGGGCCGACGCATCCGCGCCGACCCGATGTCTTTCCTTCCAGCCGCCCCGCGGTCGTCTGCGACGAGCACGGGTTCAATTCAATCGCGGCGTCGGCGAGCTGTGAGTCCAGCCAGTCCGAGGAGTGCAAGTGCGCCTGGAGCAGGGATCTCGAAGAAGCCTGATCCAAAGTTGACGTTGGTGCCAGCGCCTTCATTTGCAGCCATTTCTCCCTCGAAGACGAAGATGTCTCCGGTGAACACGAACTGACCGACCATGACCGCGAAGCCGCTCACGCCGTTCACGCCGCCGGCAAAGGCGGAGACGGTCTGTTCGTTGGTTGGATTTCCATTGAACCAGCCTGCGTTCACTGGAATGGTGCCGCCGATTCCCGTGCCAAAGCCTGGATCCAAAGCCGATCCGTTGGAGGCGGCTTCCGTACCGACGCCGTACCCAATGGTCACGTAACTGTCATTGCTGGAATCTGAGAAGCCAGGAATGTCGATTGAGGCGCTGGGGCTCCAGGTACCGCCTGCGGCGACCTGGACATCGTTGTGGATGAATCCGTTTGGAGCACCAATGTCTGTATTGAAGACATTGAGTGCCACGGCATCGCTGTTGTCATAGACACCGTACATCTGGACGACGGTGTTTCCTTCGCTGTTCGTGGAAACAATGCCGTCGAAGTTGACGAAGTCAGCTGCTGCCACACCGGAGAGGAGAAGAGCAGTAGTGCTCCCGATGATGAAATTCTTGGTCATGTCTAAGAAAGTCCTTCCAACCTTTTCCCGAAAGTCCCATTCGGTTGGAATGTCATGAAACACACCTTGTGAGTCACGACGAAAGAAAAAAACAAGTGTTCTTGTTATCTCGTGTGTCTGCTTTGCCCTTTCTTATGAGGCCCCTTCGTCGGCACTCCAGATCGGAGTGCGTTCGAAAAGTTATCGACATCGACTCGAAGTTATCACGCCCGCCATGGCCGTCCAGAGTCAACTTCTAAATAACGGGAATGTTTTTGATCCGTCTCTTCTCCTGAATCCACGGGATCCTGAACGGCGGCATCCATCTCATTCATGGCAAAGAGGGTACGTTGAAATGACCAATAAAAACGCCCCGATGACCAAGCAGGGGGCGTTTTGTATGGTTTGAAGTGACTCGGAATGCTCGCGGTCATCAGGTCAGGTCATAGCTTCCTGGTACGGCGAAGCCTCGACTTTCAATGGCGTCGGTCATCTTGAGACCGTGCTTGAAGGTGTCCTGGGTCGAGTCTTCCGTCATGAATTCCCAGGTGAGGGGCATGCCTGAGTAGGCGCTTTCCCGTCCCATGGCAGCGGTCAACGAACTGTCCGCGGTCTGCTTGAGCTCGACGATCGGCTTGCCGGCGACGATCGAATCGATCAGATCCTTGTGTTCCTGGCGGTAGGCGGCGCCGATGTTTCCGCGTGAGCTGAAGATCTCGTTGCCCTTTCGGTCGACGATTCTCGAGCCACCATTGATCGCCTTGATGTAGGCGGTGCCGTCGGTGCCGTGGATGACGTTGTCGACATCCGCCTTGGTCCCGGGAACCTGCCTGCAGCGGAAGGAGACCAGCTTGTCACCCGGGTAGTAGTAATCGACGGACATGTTGTCCCACATCTCGCTGTCATCGGGCCGCGTGAATCGTCCCCCCATGGCGAGGCAGCGTTCAGGGTTTCCGAAGACCCAGTTCATCACGTCGATGTTGTGGACGGCCTGTTCGCAGATCTGGTCACCTGAAAGCCAGGTGAAGTGCATCCAGTTTCTCAGCTGATATTCGGCGTCGCTCATGCCTGGTTCCCGGTCCCGGTACCAGATGCCCGTGGAGCAATACCGGGCCGTGGCCGACATCGGTTCTCCGATCATGCCATCGTTGATCTTCTCGATCGCCTCGACGTAGTTGGCCTGACGGCGGTATTGGGTGCCGGTCACGATGGCAGTGCCGTTCTTGACCGCGAGATCGTGCGCTCTCTGGCAGGCATGCCAGCCTTCCGCGTCCAGACAGACTGGTTTCTCGGCGAAGACGTGCTTGCCGGCCTTCACGGCACGCTCGATGTGCCATGGCCTGAACCCCGGTGAGGTGGTGAGAAGCACGCAATCGACGTCGGGATGATCGATGACGGCTTCGTAGGCATCGAGTCCGCCAAACACGTTGGCGTCTTCGACCGAGACCTTCTCGCCGTGAACCTCCGCGAGCTGGTCGCGCTTCTGCTTCGCCTTGTCGGCGCGAAGGTTGCCCATCGCGATCAGCCGGACGTTGTCGTTGATCGTCAGTGAGTCGTTGCAGGCTCCGGTGCCTCGGCCTCCGGTCCCAACGACGCCGAGTGTCACGGCTTCAAGGGCTCTCCGACCCTTGGGCGCGCCGATGGCGAATGGTGTGATCGATGCCGCTGCTGTGACCGCTGAAGCGGTCTTGATGAACTCTCGTCTGTCGGTTGTCTTTTTCATCGGTGCTCCTCGAGTGTTCCATCCAGAGTACTCCTGTCAGGTTCTTCTGGATCGTTCAATTTCACTTTATTGGTTCGATCATTCCGGGTTCCGTGCTCAGGCCGGCAGCGTGTCCAGTTCCTCTCGAACCGCCGTCATGAGCTCCTCGACGATCTCCGGGCCGAAGTCGAAACGGCAGGCGGCTGCCTCGAACAGCTGAGGGAGAGGCTTGCTGCCACCCAGGGCGAGTGCGCTCTTGTAAGCCTCGATCGCGGTGGCTTCACCGTTTCGCTTGCTGTTGAGCCAGACCTGCAGAGCACCGAGCTGAGCGATTCCATATTCGATGTAATAGAAGGGGATCCCGAAGATGTGCGACTGGCGATGCCAGAGATTTCTTCTGGCGTCCTCCAGGCCGTTCCAGTCGATGTTGCCACCGAAACGATGATCGAGTTCGATCCAATAGGCGGAACGTTCCTCGTTGCTGTGGCCGGGGTTGAGGTAGATCCAGTGCTGGAAGGCGTCGATCTGAGCGATCCAGGACAAGGTCCTGGACATCGCTTCGAGGTGTTCTCGTCGGGCGCGATCGGCTTCCTCCGAATCATAGAACTCGCTGAGATAGGGGTACACCAGGAGTTCCATGCTCATCGAGGCGACTTCCGCGAATTCGATCGGGGAATGTCGGTACCCGACCAGCGGATCGTGGTCCGCGAGGAATGAATGGAAGGCATGTCCCGCCTCGTGCACCATCGTCTCGAGGTCTCGGTGCAGACCTGCGGCGTTCATGAAGATGAAGGGCATGCGGGAGAAGTCGCGGTTGTACTGGTATCCGCCCGGAGCCTTGCCCGGTCTGGTCTCCAGATCCAGGCAATCCCCCTCGCGAAGTTGATCGAAGAAGCCAGCGAGCTGGGCGTCCATCCGGTGGAAGACCCGGCTGGACTTCTCGACCAGATCATCCGCACCGTCGAAAGGACGAAGCGGGGCACGGCCCTTCACGTCGACGCCGGTGTCCCAGGGACGCAGGCCTTCGACGTCGAGTTCCTTCGCCCGTTCCGCGTCCAGCGCTCTTCGGAGTGGAACCACGACCTGCTCGATCGCTTCGTGGAACGTCGCGCAATGCTCGGGGGTGTAGTCGTATCGATGCATCGCGGCGTGCTGATAGTCCCGGAAGTTCTTGAAGCCGGCATTGAGCGCGACCTTGGTCCGCTTCTCGATCATCTCGTTGAAGAGAGCGTCGAGGACGTCCTTCTCCTGCAGGCGTCGTTCGGAGACGGCGCTCCAGGCGCGCTCCCTCAGGTCTCGATCCTGCTCCTCGAGATAGCGTGCCATCTGCGGAAGCGTCCTTGTTTCACCGTCGAATTCGCAGGTCATCGCTCCGATGATCTGGTTGTATTTCTGATCAAGCAGCGCGAGTTCGGTCTGAATCGCGATGTTCTCCTCACGGAACAGTTCGACGCTGGTGCGGGTCTCTCGCAGCAGCACGCCGTATCGTTCCTGATCGAGTGCTTCCGCATGCGGGGATCTGGCGATCCTGGTGTCGAGTTCGAAGGAGGCCTTCGCGTGCTCAGGTGCCACTTCCTGGACGAAGGTCTCATAGGCCTTGTTCGCGTCATCATCGTCGGTGTGGCGCGTCATGCTGATGTAGAGATTCGCGCCTGCTTCACTCACAAGGGCGTCCAGATCGCTGCGGTCGAGAAGGAGCTTCTCAAGACAGCCCTCGCACTTGAGTTCGCGCTCGATCAGCGAGCGGTACAGCGGTTCGAGATTGGACCAGTTTGTGGCATCGGTGTCTGCGGTCACGAAAGTGCTTGAAGTCGTCATGTGTCTGGGTCTCTTCATCTTGAGGAATGAATGCGAATGCAGGAAAAAGCACGATAGCCGACCTCGGCGCCCGAGGTCATCTCATCGTCGATTCAACGCGAAAAAACCCGCAGAATCATGTTCTTTTCATGCTCTCGTTCTCACACGATCTGACCGCCAGCGCCGGGATCTGAAGCTGTTCGGTGATCGCACTCGCGAGTGCCTCCGCATGAAAGGCCTCGTCACAGAGGACGAAGAGTCCCGAGCCGCTTCCAGTGATGTGGACGGGGCGCTCCGACAGCGCCGTCACCGCAGTCATGATGCCCTCGAGGGTGGGACTGGAGCGAAGGGCGGGTTGCGCGAGATCATTGAACGGTGTTTGAGGCGTGAGGGGGGTCTTCGCACTTCGTCTGACGTCTTCGCTTCGAATCGGTGTCTCACCGAATTCCTCCTCAAGATCATCGAACCACGCGTAGACCTCCGCGGTCGAACAGTGTGCTTCGGGAAGAATCAGGACCGCATCGATCCGAGGCAGTGTCACATGGCGTTCGATCCGCTCACCGAATCCTTCGACCACGGCACTTCCTCCGTGGACCTGGAACGGGACATCCGATCCGAGTCCGGCCCCGATCTCCGCCAGAACGTCCTCGGCGAGACCGAGCTCGAAAAGTTCATTCACCCCTCTCAGGACCGCAGCCGCATCGGCACTTCCGCCTCCCAGGCCACTGCCCGGGGGGATGCGTTTTTCCACCTTGAGCCGTACCGGAAGTTTTCGACCCACATGGTCCTCCAGTGCCTGATGCGCCCGGGCGGCGAGGTCCGATGACATCGGCCAGTCGATTTCCGGCGTGTGCAGGGCCTCCTCATGCCAGGTGACTCCGTAGAGCGACATCGGAGGATCGTCCCGGCGGATGATTTCGACTTCATCCACGAGGTCGACCGTGACCATCCATGTCGAGATGGGGTGCATTCGATCCTCACCGGACGGTCCGACCGAGAGGGTGAGATTGATCTTCGCCGGGGCGAGAATGTGTATTGAATCGGCCATGGAGGACAGGATATCGGTCTCGCGAGGATCCGGCATGGTCTTCCGTCATCTTCGGGCGATTGCCGGGTACCATGTGGCAGTCCGGGACGACGGGAAGACCCTTTATGCGCATCATCATCTGTGGAGCAGGAGAAGTCGGAAGCCAGGCTTCCGAGGTCCTTGACGGCAAGGGTCACTCGATCACCATGATCGATCGGGATGCCTCTCGTCTTGCCAAGATAGAGGACCGGCTCGACCTTTCGACCCTTGCGGGAAACTGTGCCCATGCCGACATCCTCATGGAGGCGGGCGCGGCCGATGCGGATCTGATCGTGGCCGCCACCGACAACGACGAGGTCAACCTGCTGGCGGCATCGATCGCCCGGCGTCTGGGCGTGCGCAAGACCATCGCGCGTGTTCATGACTACACCTACCTCGAACAGGAATCCATCAACTATTCAAGATCGCTCGGAATCGACCGTCTGATCTGCCCCGAATACCTGACAGCCGGAGCCATCGCCCAGTCGCTTCGAAATCCCGCCGCGCTCGCAGTCGAGAATTTCGCCGGGGGGCAGGTCGAGATGCAGCAGTTCCGCACCGCACCCGGCGCGAAGGCCGTTGGGCAGCTGCTCGCGGATCTGCCGCTGCCTTCCGGTGTTCGAATCGCCGCGATCAGTCGTGGGCGTGAGGTCGTCATTCCCGACGGATCCCTGCGCATCGAGGAGAAGGACATCATCTTTCTCGTGGCCAACGCGGACGTCTTCGACACGGCATACAAGCTGTTCGCGGGAAAGGCGTTCACTCGCCAGAAGGTGGTCATCAACGGCGGCACGACGCTTGCCGAGTGGGTGTGCCGCTTTCTTCAAGGCCGCAACTTCTCGGTCCGTCTCTTCGAGAGGGATCAGGCCAAGGCGGAAGCACTCGCAGCCAAGCTCGACTGGGTCACCGTTCTGAACGGAGATCCGACCGACGCCGCGGTCTTCCAGGAGGAACGCATCGGCGAAGTGGATGATTTCGTCTCGCTTCTCGATGACGACGAGGACAACATCATCGGCGCGGTGCTGGCCAAGAGTCGCGGAGTGCGTCAGGTGATCTCGATCGTGCAGCGCTCGCATTATCTCGACCTTCTCTACGACATCGGTGTGGATCGTGCGTTCAGCCCTCGCGTGGTCGCCTCCGCGGAAATCGAGGATGCGCTCGACGATTCCAGCGTGCGCCTGCTGAGTTCTCTCGAGCGCGGGGTCCTTGATCTCTGGCGTGTCCGACCCGGAGACAACTCATCCGTGATCGGTGAACGTCTTCGAACCATCAAGCTCACCCCCAACTGGTCGATCGTCGCGATCCAGAGGGGTGACGAGACCGCGGTACCGACCGCGGATGATTCCATCGAATCCGGCGACGTGGTTCTGGTGCTCGGCAGAAGCGAGTCCGAACCCGAACTTCGCAAGCTCTTCGACGCCACCTGAGGACTCCTCCCTTGAATCTTGGTCTTGTCGCCAGAAATCTCGGTCAGTTCGTACTGGTGCTCTCCGCTCTCATGGGGCTGTGTTCGCTGTTGTCGCTGCTCTGGGTGTCGCAGGGTGACGCCGACGAGCTCTGGGCGTTTCAGGCCCTGATCGTGCCTGTTCGCTCGTCGGCATTCTGGTCAGCCTCACCACGATCTTCGTGACCCGATCCACGCCGCGCTACATGCATCGCCGCGAAGCGGTCTTTCTGGTGTCCGCCTCGTGGATCGTCGGTGCGTTGTTCGCGGCATCGCCCTATTGGATCTGGAGTCTGATCGGCGACCCCGAGTTGATCGAACCGTCCTTGCACTCCTTCACGGCGTGCTTCTTCGAAGCGATGAGCGGCTTGACGACGACTGGTGCGACCATCATCGACGACATCGAGGCGATGCCTCGCGGGTTGCTTCTCTGGCGGGCGCTGACCCAGTGGCTGGGCGGGGTCGGCATCGTGGTGCTCTTCGTCGCGGTCCTGCCTTCGCTCGGAGTGGGGGGGAAGCTGCTTTTCAGTGCGGAATCGACCGGCCCCACTCCCGAGGGGCTCCGCCCGCACATCCGTCAGACCGCCCGGATCCTGTGGCTGACCTATCTGGTGCTTTCGGTGGCGACCTTCCTGACGTATCTGCTCGGGGGCATGGGCGCTTTCGAAGCGGTCGCGCAGGCGATGACGACCGTCTCCACGGCCGGATTCTCGACTCGCAACCACAGCTTCGCGTCCTTCGAGTCCTCCTTTCTCGAATATGCGGCCTGCGTCTTCATGTTCCTGAGCGCGATCAGTTTCGGTCTGTATTTCCGCGCGATTCGAAAGGGGTGGCGGGCCCTGCTCCAGGACACGGAGCTCAAGGTGTTCGCGGCCCTCATCGTCATCTGCATCCTGATCGTGACCGCGACGCTGATGGGTCGGGAGGAACCGATTCGAATGGTGGGTTCTCCGGAGATCGCAGCGCAGGCCCCGACGTTCCTCAACAGCCTGCGTCTGGCGTCCTTCACCGTGATCTCACTCGGTACGACCACCGGATACTGCACCGCGGACTTCGACTACTTTCCCGAACTGGCGCTCTGCATCCTCATGGTGCTGGCGTTCATCGGTGGCTGTGCGGGGTCGACGGCGGGTGGCATGAAGGTCGTTCGTGCGATCATCGGACTGAAGGTGCTTCAGTCGACGGTCGAGCGGGAGCATCGCCCTTCGGTGGTCAGATCACTCAAGATCGGCAGAAACAAGATCGACGCGAAGCATCAAGATCGAGGTGCTTTCGATCCTGCTGGTCAGTTTCTCTCTTCCTCGCCTGAGCACCGCGCTGGTGCAGATCATCGAAGGACCCGAGCTCGATCTCACGACGGCGCTCAGCGAATCCTTCTCGTGCCTGTTCAACATCGGCCCGGGCGTGGCGAGTGCCGGTGCGTCGGAGACCTACTCCTGGATGAAGCCGGCCACCAAATGGGTGCTTTCCTGCATGATGTTGTTGGGGCGCCTTGAGTTCTTCACGTCTTGGTGCTGTTTACCAGGCGCTACTGGAAGGGTGAGTAGCCTCACCCGTCATCCTGAATCTGAATGACTTGATTCACGGATCACGCTGATCACATGGGCTTGTCTTCGATGGTGTTGTCGTAGACCTCGAGAAGCTTCTGCTTGTCGAAGATCATTTCCTGCCGTGAGAGACCGGTGATCTCGTAGTGAGGCGTCAGTTCGATCGCATCGCAGGGACAGGCTTCTTCACACATGCCGCAGTAGATGCAGCGCAGTTCATCGATGTCGAACTGCTTGGGGTACTTCTCACGGTCATCCCAGGGTGATTCGTCGGCCACGATGTGGATGCAGTTCGCGGGACAGGCGGTGGCGCACATGAAACAGGCGACGCAGCGGGTTCGTCCGTCCTCGTCACGATTCAGGCGGTGGACGCCACGGAAGTAGTCGCGGAACTGACCGCCTTCCTCGACCGGCGTGTCGTCTCGCTTCTCCTCCGGGTACTGCACGACCCGGATGGTCTTCTTGTTCTTGCCGTCTCGACCGAAGTTCTCGAACGCATGACGCATCGTCGTGCCAAGTCCCTTGAAGACGTTCGCCACGAAAAGGCTTTCGTTTGGTCGACAGGGGTTTCGGTGTGACATCAACGATTGTCCTCGTCACGGATTGCCATGGTGGCTCCAAAGTAGGGGGGGCGCTCATTCGGTTCGTAGCATAGGAAGTCTAACGGAGCCGCTGCCTGAGTTCTCCTTTTTATTCGGCGGATGCTTTTACGATCACTCCAGATACCAGTCCCCTTCTGAAAGGAGTCTCATGATCCCGACACGCAATGGACGGTCCCTCCCGCGAGGATCAGAATGTTCAGGTCGGCTGGCGAATGGGCTGGCCTTGCGAGCGAAACGGTTTCCTATGTCATCGCAGGCGGCCTTCTGGGCTGGCTGGCAGATCGTGGTTTCGAGGACCGATTACTGGCTTGCCACGGGTTTCATCGTGGGAATCGTGACTGGGATCGGTGTCCTTCCTTCGAGGCGCCCTCAAAATGAACCAGGCTCTGGACCGAGCAACCGAGCAAAAACGCCGTTCAGGCTCAGAAAAGGCAGATTCGTGACAAATTCCATCCAGCGCTTCACTTTTCCGGCAAAAGCTCTTTTATGGCTCTGGGGTGGCCCCTTTTTGCCCTGACCCTGCTGGGTTGGTTGGTCCTGGCGCCCCTTGCTGGCGTGACCTCTGAGCAGTCCCAGGGGGCATGCATGGGCGGAATCCTCGCACTGGTGCTGTGTGGCGGGGGATTGGCAGTCATTTCACCCTGGCGGGATCATCTCGGCAGCGACCTTCCCACCCTTTGGTTGATGGTCACGGGTTGGTCGGTTGTTAGTGACTCCTGCGGCGGCTGTCCTGCTATACTTCTCCGCTCGTCCGCCGATGGATTTCTTCGTCATCGGCATCGCGGCGGCGTTCCTGGGCGTTCTCTTCTTCGAGACACCCATGATCGCACTCGACATCCGTCGTCAGATCACGGATGCTGAGCATGAAAAGCCTTTGAAAATAAGGTATTTCGTGACCGCGAGGCTCCGAGCACGCTCGGATGCTTCCATTGGTCGGACGTGTTTTCAACGGTGTTGAACGTCTCGCCGTTTGTCTGAAGTCCCGATCCACGCGCCACGCGCACCGGAGTGAGTCCCTCGATGAATTACCTGCTCGCATCAGCTGGTGAGTTGCACACCCCGCTCGGGCATGTTCTTGACAAGGAACTTCTCGACGTCGGGATCATCGGGAACGTCTCGATGCAGATGATGACCATGCTTCTTGGCGTGGTGCTGCTCCTCTTCATCCTGCCCCGCGCCGCCAAGGCGATTCAGACCGGGCCGGAGAGTGACGGGTACGATCGATACGTCACC
>CASICI010000018.1 GCA_949373145.1 uncultured Phycisphaerales bacterium | reverse complement strand
GGAGTCTCTCCCAGATTTCCGATGCCGAGGTGGTCGACCAGCTCGAGCACGCCATGCTCGTCGACCCTCGCGTAGAGCGCGTATTCGGTGTACGACGAGCCACGTTTGCACAACGCGCCACCGGCGTTGTTGGCGACGCCTCCGATGACGGTCGCGCCGATCGTGGTCGAACCCAGCACCGAATGGGGCACTCGGTCGACGGCCTTCAGTTCCTGCCCGAGCTCGAACAGCGTCGTCCCGGGAAAGGCGAGGGCTTGTGTGCCGTTTCTCAACAGGCGAAGTCCCGTCACGCGTCCGACATTGATGATCACCACCGGGCGGTCGTAGTCGAACCCACTCGGAGACGACCCGCCCGTGAGTCCGGTCTTGGTGCGCATGATTGAGATCGCGCAGCCCGCGGCAACGGCCGCTTCCAGTACCCGCCATTGTTCGAGAAGAGTCGATGGAAAGACGACCGCTTCCGCACCGCCAAATCCATAGCGGAAACCTGATCGGTAGTAGGCCGTATCCATCTTCTTGGTGAGAACGTTTTCGTCTCCCACGATGTCCATGAAGGTCTCGGCCAGTTGTGCCATGAGCAGTACCCGGATCCCTTGGGTGAAGTCACGTGTGCTGCGCGGTGCTTTCGTGGAAGCGACTGCCGTCTTGAAATCGCAGTTGCAAAAATCCTAACAGCAAGACCTTCATGTTTCCATCGCCCATGTCTCGCTCGATCATCCGCCGTTCGTGCTCGAGCTGGATCGTTTGGAGGCAGACACGACTCAGTGATGCCTCTCCAGGTGTTGGCGCCCGTGGCACTCCCGGAGACAGGTCATGCCGTGTGCGCCTGTTTCGGCGCTGGGAAATGCGCACTCGAACGAATGGCTGCATTTGCTTCAGGAGTCGTCGACATGTCGAGTCTGCGTGTGCTTCTTCAGAGCGAAGCCATTCACACCATCATGCATTGACAGCAAGATGTTCCAGGACGAACCTCAACGCCTTGCAGTCATGCTCGTTGTGGCCCACCGCCTGCAGGAGTCTCCGCTTGGCTCCGGGAGACCAGCTCTCGTAGTCGTTCTTGTTTCGTGCATGTTTGAGCGCATACCTGAGTCGTGCGCCGGTCTTGCCCGCTCCATAGGGATGCGGTCGGTCCATGCCCAGTTCCTCTGAAATGACGGTGAGCAGGTCGAACGCATTCGATCGCAGTGCATCCCGTGTCGGTTGCGCCGTCTCAGGGTCCTTGAATCGTCGTTCGTTGTCTTCGAACGTCGTCCAGACAGTGGTGTACAGACCGGATGACTCCGCCAGAGTCCGCAGGTCGACCCCGGATTCACGAAGGTCGACTCCATGATCCTTCAGGACAGCAAACTCCGGGGAATCAAAGAAGACGATCGTGCGTTGCTCGTTCTTCGCCTGATCGTGAATCGTCTGGAGGTAGTCGGGGAGTGAGGCATGACCCCATTCATTGGCGTCAGCTGCATGCGCCAGATCAGGATCGAGAAGCGTCGGAGCATAGACGCCTTCGATCACCACCCCCGGCGAGAGCCGGCGGGGGGTGCTCCTTGTTCGGCTTCTTGCCCGTGCTTTCGAAGTCAAGGTAGATCGCTCGTTCGATATCTTCGGTGTGTAGGTCCATGGTGTTCTCATTGTCGTCTAAACCGGACGATCGTGGGCGCCGGAAAGGAAAATGCGTCGAAGTCCTTCGAACAAAGACGTGTTGGAATCAATGGGTGCTACCTTTGAAGCTGACGATGTCCGACCTGTGGCGCCATTCAGCTTCGGCCCCATGTCGCCCGCAGAAAAAGGAGCAGAGGATTCCCATGGCTCAAAGTGTTTTTTCATCAGTTCTGTTGGCCTCCGTCTCCATGTCCGGTGTCAACCCATCCGTTCAGGAGTCACCCTCCCCGTCCCTCGAGGCGAGCGTCGTCATCCAGACCGGCACGCCTGTGATTCAATATGACCCGATGATCTTCGGTGGTTTCATCGAACATCTTGGGAAGCAGATCTACGGTGGCTTCTTCGAGCCCGGTTCGCCTCTCGCCGACGAGGATGGGTTCCGCCTGGATGTCATCGAGGCGATCAGGGAATTGAAGGTGCCCGTCGTCCGCTGGCCCGGAGGGTGCTTCGTCGACAGCTACCACTGGAAGAAGGGTGTCGGCGAGAATCGTCAGCCGTATGACGATGATCGGTGGGGGGTTCGGGAACCGAACACCTTCGGGACCCACGAGTTCATCGAACTCTGCCGACGGCTCGAGGCGGAACCCTACATCTGTCAGAACAGCCTCGCAAGCATTCAGGAGATGGCCGACTGGGTGGGCTACTGCAACGACACGACCGGTCCACTCGCCGAGCTGCGCGCGAAGAACGGTCATCCCGAACCGTTCAACGTCGAGATCTGGAGTGTCGGCAACGAAAAGGTCGGAAAAGGCTACATCGACAAGGTTCGCGACACGGCGGTGGCGATGAAAGCGGTCGACCCGAGCATCTCGGTGACCTGCTCGGGCTCGCACGGGCCGAGCGCCTACATCGATCCGTATCTCTTCGAGACCGCGGGCGCGCACCTCGATCTTCTCTCGGTCCACGAATACTGGGTTCCGAACTACCAGAAGCATCAGACGCCCGGACTACCTCGCCTGCATGATGCTCTGCGAGAAGCCGGAGGCGCACATCGGTGCGGTCGTCGACTCGATCGACAAGGCCGGCATGCGCGAGCGGCTCCCATCGCCTTCGATGAATGGAACCTGCGCTCCTGGCATCATCCCGGGTTCTCCGGTCACCATCCCCGGAAGGTCGATCCTCAGGATCCCGAAGTCATCGCCTTGATCAAGGCGCGCGACAAGAGCCTCGAGCCCTCGCTCTACACCATGGCGGATGCACTGTTCTGTGCCTCATTCTTCAATGCCTGCCTTCGTCATGCGGATGAGGTCACCATGGCGAACATCGCCTGCCTCGTGAACCAGACCGGGCCGCTGTACGTCCACCCGGAAGGGATCGTGCGGCGCACTCATTTTCACACCATGGCGATGTACGCCACTCTGCTCCAGGCCAATGTCGCCGACGGCGCACATCGAATCGGACCGACTCACGCATGACGGTGCGTCGGTGGCACTGGTCGATGCGATCGCCACGGTCGATGACTCGGGTACCACGATGGGCGGTGGCCATGATGAATCGCCACCCCTCGGAAGTGAGTGCGTTGCACGCTCAAGCTGGGAGTCGAGCCGTCTTGACGGGAGCTATCGAAGCCACGATGCTCACGGGTGATTCAACCGACGCGTACAACGACATCGAGCATCCTGATCGAGTGGTCCCCAGAAGGATCGAAATGACTTTCGAGAACGGCTCAGTCGATCTTCCGCCGCATTCATTGTCCATCCTCGAGATGTCCTTGAAGCAATGATCTGTGTGTTCAGTCGCGTCTGAGGAAACATCACCCCGGCACGGTCCCCATTCGCCGGTCAGATGGAAGTCTTCAGCAATTGCATCCCGTTCCGGAGCAGCATCCGCCGCCGCCGAGTCCCAGATCCTTGTTCGATCTCGGAGGCAGGACGTGTCCCGTGCCGATCCGTCTTTCCACCGAGGCTGTCCGAGCCGTTTCACCGAGGTCGGTCGAGGCCAGGTCGCAGAGTTCGCCCCAGGTGGCGATCCGTTCGCTCATGGTGTGGAACACGCTGAGTTCACGTCCGTTTTCAGGACAGACATAGTCGTAGGTGGGCATCTGAAGATCTCCATTGCTTGAGTGGCTGTCGATACTACACAGCCCAGTCGGGTCATGGGTCATCGAATGAAAGCCATGACTCGTTAACGGCTTTCATGCCATCTTCTGTGACGACGGCGTCATCGAGAAGCTTCTCGAGCGTCTTCTTTTCCATCGAGGCCCGATGGCCTTGAAAGGGGTTGGCCTTCATGGTGACTCGGCGCACGCTCCCCAGTACCCAAGGACCTGTGCCAGATCGGCCGCGTTGACAATGCCATTTTCATCGATGTCGGCAGAGGGGTCGTCACTGTTCCAGACCGCCAGCAGCTGTGCGAGGTCCGTACCGTCGACGACGCCATCACCGTTGATGTCGCCGGGACAGGCGACCGCGCACTGCTTCTCGATGATGTTTCCGCCGTCATCCGTCCAGTCGCCCGAGATGTCGTTCTCCGGCGTGTTGGCACAGATGGTCGAGTCTGACACCGTCAATCCCGCGCCGGCGGTGACCATCACGCCACCGATTTCTCCGCCGATGTTGTTTCGTACGGTGCAGTCGATCATCGTCAGGGTGCCTGCCTGGACGTGGATCCCACCGACGCCCCCCGTGCCCCCAAACGAACCGGTGTTGTCCTCGATCAGGCAGCCGATCATGGTCACGTCGTTGTTCGGATTGTCCGCGATCAAGGTGATGCCACCACCGGTATACGACAGATTGTTTCGAAAGATGCAATCGGTCAGCGTGGCGCGACCGTTGGCAACGGAAGCCCCGCCACCGGAATTGTTGAAGTTTCCATCGAAGATGCAGTTGGTCACGAACACCTCGCAGTCCATGATGACCAGGGCACCCTGGACATTGGTGACGCGGATGTTCTCAATGATGGTGCCACTTGCCGACGCACCGGAGAGAACGATGCCGATGGTGTACTCGCCTTGGAACACGCCACCTTCGATCGTCACTGCCGGCGCACCATCTTCATCGATCGCCCCGCTGATGGTGAGCGATTTGTCGTCCAGTTGGATCGCAAACGTGTCGTCTTGGACTTCATAGGTGCCGGCCGCGATCAGGATGGTCTGGCCGTCGAGTGCGCTGCCCAACGCGGACGTGATCGTGGGGAATTCAGCTGGTACGTTCAAGGTGCCGTCCGCATCGAAGAGACACCCATCCGGGACGCCGTCCTCGTCCTCGTCACGACAGACGAGGGTGGCGCAGGCGTCACCCGTCAGTTCGACCGGCCCGATGACCTGCTCGCCCTCGTTCCCGCAGACGATCGAGCCGACCAACGTGACCGATCCGATCCCTGCATTGTGAATGCCCCCGATATCGCCTTGCCGTGGCGTGTTGTCGGTGATGATGCAGTTGCCAAGCGTGGCCGAGCACCCTTGGCCGAATCCATCGTCGGAGATGTAGACGCCGGCATTGTCGCGGGCTGAATTACTGGAGATCAGGCAGTCGATGAACACGGGATGGGTCTGGTTCCAGGGTGCACCCTTTGCGCTGTTGCTTGCCAGTACCCCTCCGCCGGGAGCGATTGCGGACGTGTTCTGCGTGATGGTGCAATTGCGAATGATCGGCCGGCAGCCCCGGGCCCTGATGCCGCCGTTGCCACCGGTGATGACGAGGTTCTCGAGGACCATCACTCCCGGCGCGCCCGGAGGTGATGTCCCGCCGCCCTCGAGCAGGAAGACGCGCCCTTGTTGCTGCGCATCGATCGTGACGGCCGGTGCCCCATCGGGGTCGGTTGCGCCCCGCACTGCAATGTTCTTCGAGAATTGAAGGCTGTGTTCCAGGTAGGTGCCCGCAGCGATCTCGATCGTGTCGCCGTCAACGGCGGCGTCGATCGCGTCGGCGATCGTCTGGTGGTCTTCCGGAACCCGGTGGGTGAGGCCACCCGAATCGATCGTGATCAGACCGGTCATGCCCTCGCCGCACTCTGCGGTCGAGAAGTACCCAATGTCGAGCGATTCGTACTCGGGAACCTCCCAGGTGAAGGTGAAGTTCGGCGGGCCTTTGCCACCGTTTGGCAGCCCGCCCGCGAAGAAGACGCCATCGGGCGTGCAATCAGAACCTGAGACCACGGTGCGAGCCTGACTGGACTCGAGGGTCCAGACGATCGTGTCACCGGGCGCCACCACGATGGTGGACGGCTCGAATGCATTCGCAGTGACCGTGATCTCATGGGTCTCAGCGGATGCGCCGGAGACTGCTGCCAGTGCAGTCATCGTGGCGACCAAACACATGCTTCTGGTCTTTGGTTTCATTCGACTTTGGGACATCTTGATCAGACTTCTTTCTTTCATCACGTTGCGTTTGGAGCGTCTTCATTTCGAACAGGAGTACCTGGGTCCTCGCCTACTGGCAGAGCCCCCATGTACCAAGCACCTGTGCCAGATCGGCCGCGTCGACCGTGCCACTGCCATCGATGTCCGCGGTAGGGTCGTCACTGTTCCAGTTCGCAAGCACGAACGCGAGATCGGGGCCGCCCACGATGCCGTCGCAGTCGAGGTCGGCGTTGCATGCGTATCCGGTGACCACCACGGCGGCGGTGCTTGGTGAGCCGTCAAGCATGCCGTCCGATGGCGTGACGTCACAGGTGACGACCGGATTGCCGCAGCCACTGACCGATGGCAGGAAGTCGGCAAGACCGGCAGAGACCGTGTCGCGCACGATTACGCCGTCGACCGACCAGAGGTAGCGGAAGCGAACCAGATCCCAATCGAGATCGTCGAGTGGGAACGCCGAGGTCACTTCGCAACTGAGGACGTCATCCGAGGTCGGGTTCGAGGGCACGATCGCCGTGGTGATCGGCTCCGGTGCACGGTTGGGTGTGGGGTCGCCCTCGGCGATGATCTCCAGCGGAAAGTCGATCTGCTGTTCACCGTTGATGAACATCTTCACCTGCCAGGTCCCCGGAGTCTCCTGCAGCCCCGGAAGGTCGAAGTAGAACCACCAGATCCAGTTGTCGTAGGAGGTCAGCCCGAAGTTGAGCCACTGCCATCCGGTGTCGTGGTGCAGGTCGCCTGCCGGGTCGAAGAACTGGTAGCTGTAGATGCTGTTGGCCGGCAGGTTCAATCCGCGCATCCACATCCAGACGCCATCGTTGTCCATCGGAATGGAGCCCTCGGCGGGCGGTTGGTATCGCGAATTTTCGTCAAACGCGAAGTAGGCGTCGAGGTTCTCGACCGTCACGCCGAAATCGGTGCAGGTGACGTCGTTGATGTTCGGCATCTCCGGCTGATCCACCCAGGAACTCTCGCCCGGATTGCACTCGCCGGTGAACGGGTCGAACGCCACGCCGTCCTGCTGGGTCCAGAATCCGAGAACCGGCCAGCTCACGTACCCACTCGCGGCGACCTCGGCGATCTGTTCGCCGGCTCGAACCACCTGCCCGGGGGTGACGAGCACGCTGTCTTTTTTCAGGCTGAAGTAAGACACCTCGAGCCCGTCACCGTGATCGATGAAGACATAATTGGTGAGCGCCCCTTTGACTTGCTCGACATTCTCATCATCCTGATCGTCGCTGGCTTCCAGCACGACACCATTCAGCACACTGAAGATTGGAATGCCGATCCGCTGGTGATCGATGCCGGGGACCAGTGCTTCGGTATATTTTATGTTGTCGAACGAGTAGTTCCCACAGTTGTAGGCGCTGAGTTCGTTTTCATCGGGATCGTGGTCGAAGTACAAACTGATGTGGAAGTCCAACCCGAGTCGGCCGCCGTAGGGAAAGAAGGCGAAGCGGGGGAGGTCGCCGGTCGTCTCCGATCGTTCGGTCGCATCGGAATCGGTGGTGTCACGAACGTGAGGCACGGTTCCAAATGTGCTGGCGTGCCGCTCGATCGCTCGGCGAACGTCGTCTTCATCAGGCCTCGAGCTCGCGGGCATCTGTGCCGGTTGGTTGGGGATCGATCCGAAGTGCACCACCCCGCCGTGTCGTTGTGCGGGGGCTGGGGATGACGCGTGGTCCTGCTGAAGGCGTGTGGGCGCTGTTTCGCCGGTGGCACTCATCATCAATGCAGAGCATAGAATCACGTGGACAGGTAAAAGCATCGATCAATCTCCCTTGTTGTGGCGGGTCAGGGAAGCCGAGTCCCTGTCCGAAAAAGCACTCAGTGCATTTTAGTCTCTCATCCTACTCTATTTAAGACCCTCTTAACCAAGAAAAATCCGATTACTTCACTATGCCCACGATCCTGACACAGCAGATGGTTCTCAACGCCGCCAAGGTGGCTGATCTTCTTTATCAGTCATTCACCAGCGTTCTGCAGTTGCCGAACGTCCAAGGCAGACGGGCCGCGACGTTGGCGACCGAACTCGGGGTGGGCCGGATGACGTGTCAGCGAATCACGAAGCTCGTGAAACGGCCGGTGGAGGGGGCGCCCGGTCCGACCGTGCTCATCGATCTTCCTGGAGTCAGCGGGCTGCGTCAGTTCCTCGAAGCGCTGGCTCGACACGGCACACCTCAGGCGGAGTTGGTTGATGCTCTGGCAGCGGTCGAAGCGTTCGCTGCGTTTCTTCGTTCAATCAACCTCAGTCAGACGGCGTTCGCGTCGGCGTTGTTGCTGCACGATGCCGGAACCGATCCACAGCGACTGCGTGAGCGTCGAAGTCGACTCTTCGAGGCCTCGTCCGCAGTCACCGGCCAGTCGGCCGATGTGACGATCAGCATGATGGCGATTCGACCCAATCAACACGAGCACTTCAACTTCGAACAGATCGCGGTGCGTGGGTACGCCGGCATGCGTGCCAGTGGTTCGGCGATGCCCATTCGACTGCCGATCAACATGGCGTATTCCGACTATCGAAAGGTCACCGGAGACGAAGCCGCACGAGAACCGCAGCAGCTGATCGAATCCTTCTGCACCACACCCTTGCCCTCGATCGACACCCGGGTCATCAAGGAGCAGCATCTGGCGCACCTGGTCAACCCGGAACACATTCCGACCGGCGAACCGTTCGATTGTTTCGCCACGCAGCACACCCAATGGAGCATCACCGATCCCGGTCCCCACAAGGCGATCTGGCTGTATGTCGACTACCCCACGCGCCATTGCACCTTCGACCTCTACCTCCACCACACCATGGCAGAGCGCAATGTGGTGTCTGCGGACGGCCACCTCTGGGGGACGTCTCTTCTGGCGCCACCGGAAGACCTCTGGATGACACGGTTCGCCGATCCGGTCGAGTTCACGCGCCTGGGAACCGGAACCGAGGGTGCCGCCTCCGCGGCGTACGCTCGCCATCAGGCACTGTCACAACACATGTTCACCCACCACGGCTGGACGGCGGACGAGTTCGTCGGCTTCCGCTGTGAGATGGAGCTTCCCGTCTGGCGGTCCGGGCTCTGTCTGATCCTCGAGGGCCGGCGAGTGTGAATGTGTGGTGCTGCGCCTCTTGCCACCCCGGAGTCGAGTGCACGACGACAGGTGAGAATGAATCGTGCTTTCGAACAGTACGAGTGTCATGACATCGCGGCACATCGTGAACCGTCCTGCTCACGCACCCGCGGCGAGGTTCGAACGCACGGCATTCACGATTCTGTCGCCGGCCCGTCGGGCGCCCGCGATGTTTCGTGAGACGGGTCCCAGCTCGAGTTCCGCCAGGGGGCCCGAGACGAAGACACGTGGGTGCCATCGAAGATTCGGATCGACGATCGGGTACCCACAGCTCGCGCAGGGGAGTGACGCGGAAGTGATCAGTTCGTCAAGCATCGTGCCACCGGGGCGTTTCGACTCGAACCCCGTCGCCAGGAGGACCCGATCCGCAGACACCATGGTGTCAGGTGCGATGTTGACGGACAGAGATTCTTCGTTGGTGTCGAGTCCGTTCACTTCACCTTCATGCCACTGGAGTCGATCGCGTGCGATCGCCCTGCGTAACGAGCGACCGATTTCGGGAGGGACCGACCCCTTGTGCCGGGCATCCGTGATCACGGAACGCCTCTGCTCCGGATCGTGTTCGTTGATGAATTCCGTCGTGTATCTCGTCCCAAGCCAACCGGTGTCGCTGTCGAACTGATGTTGACGGAGAGCGTGGCGCGAGACGAGATGGACATCATGTCCTTCCGTCTCGAGGCGCAGCGAGATCTGGCCTGCCGAGATGCCACCTCCGACCACGACGACGGTCTCGGGCGAGGAGGGCCAGCCATCGAATCCAGGCTCGAAGACATGTTGCACGCGGGCATCATTCCTAGGTGCCCACTCCGGCCACTCTGTCTGTTCGCTCGCACCAAGGGCCAGCACGATGTTCTGCGCTTCAAGTTCACGTCCACTGGAGAGCTCGACCCTCACCCCGCCGCAGTCGACCGAACAGTTCACAGCTCGATCCCTGATGTGGAGATCTGCAAGACCGAAAGTCTCCTCGACTTGTTCGCAGTGCGCATTGAAAAGTGACAGTGAAGGTCGTTCGAAGGGAAGGGCGAACAGCCCCGGACTTCTGCTCTTTCGTTTTCCCGCGAAGCGTTGGAGCGATTGGTGTTCAAGATCGAGATGGTGAACCGATGGCGAACGCAGGTGGTTCATTCCGGTGGTGGTGGTGCAGTCACGCCAACGATCAAGCAGTCGTTCGCCGGGATCGACGATGCGCAACCTCTCGGGAGAGACCTTCGCATCACCAAGCAGACGTGCGGCAATGTGCACCCCATGAATGCCGCCACCGATGACAAGCCACTCCAGACTCATGATGCGAGCTCCCTGGGTCCTTCTGAGTCCGCCCGCGCGCCGGTGGTGTTCACTTCCGCTGCACCCGACCCACCGGAGTTCCCGGCGTGGGTGGCTCTGAAATTGTCGAGTCGTGAGTTCATGGTGTCTGCGGGCCTTGGGGTGTCGAGGTCATGGTTGATCAGTTAACGGCAATCAATTGCCAATAGTTTAGGCGCGGCGTGCCGTCGATCAAGTGGCTGTCGGCATTCATCTTCCACCTCTACGACCTGAGGGATTGAGAGTTCGTCGAGTTTCACCGTCCGTGGAGGTCTTCGGTTTTCGAGGAGTCCCGAAGGGGTGATCACTGGGTCTTCGGATGCCATCGTGGTATTGTTTTTTTCAATGAATTGCACCTCGAGCGGTGCTCACTTCGAATGCCAGGAGCCAATGACATGAAGGTGAGACGAAATCGACGAACGTGGAGTTCCAACGCCATGCGCACCGCGATCATGGCGCCTGTCATGAGCAGGTGTCGGGTACTCATCCTTCTCCTGGTCGTCTGCCTGCCCGCCTCCGGACAGGACGAAGATGTTTCACTGACAGTCGACGACATCTTTCCCCGCCATGAAGTTCTTCAGATCGACATCGCCCTCGATCAGGATGACTGGGATGAGATCCGAAAACAGTCGCGTTCTTTCACCGAAGCGCTCGGTCCTTCGAGGCAGTTCGAGACCGTCGAGTCTCCATTCAGCTACGTGACCGCCGATGTCACCATCAATGGCGTGCGATATGAAAACGTCGGTCTGCGTAAAAAAGGATTTTTCGGTTCACTCGATACGCGACGCCCATCACTCAAGATCAAACTCGACAAGTATCGAAAGGGTCGGAACATCGATGGACGTGTCAACCTGACGTTGAACAACAACAAGCAGGACACCACGTTGATGAGTCAGTTCATCGGCTACGAACTCTTCCGAAGAGCCGGTGTGCCAGCGCCTCGTGCCGCGCTTGCGAATGTCACGGTCAATGGTGACGACCTCGGTGTCTACAGCCACATCGATTCCATACGAGACATGTTTCTGATCGAAGCCTTCGGGAGTCGGGAGGGGACGCTCTATGAAGGAACCGTGGTCGACTTCTACGACGATTGGGCCGGGGGATTCGAACGGAAGTCGGGATCCAGAAAGTCCGGCCTCGCACGACTCACGGCGCTGATCACGGCTCTGGACATCGAGGACGACGCCAGCGCGCAGGAGGCGATCTGGCGGATCGTCGATCAGGATGCGTTCTTTACATTCTGGGCGATGGAAGGATTACTCAGTTTCTGGGACGGCTATTCCGGAAACCGCAACAACTTCTTCGTCTACGACAATCCACAGACCGGCACGCTGCACTTCATTCCCTGGGGTGCGGATGCGATGTTCGAAACCTACAGCAAGCTGGGTGAGGATCCAGCGTCGCCCCGATCCGTGCGTACCGTCGGCCGCCTGGCGCACCGTCTCTATCAAATGCCTTCGGCTCGCGCTCGTTACGCGGAGACGATGCGGTTTCTGCTCGAGGATCTCTGGAATGAGGAAGCGGTCCTCCGGGAGATCGATCGTGTCGAGGCGATGGCCAGACCGCATCTCTGCACCGTGCAGCAGACGTCATTCGATCCGGACCGCATTCGTGCGTTCGTGAAGGAGCGACGCGCCATGGTCGAACCCGAGGTTTCCGGCACCGACATGCCGATCTGGAACGACGCGCCGGAGCCGCCACCGATCATCGGTGGGAAGCAGACCTCCGATGAGAGTCTTTTCGTTGCGGCCAAACTTGGTGACCTTGACGCGATCAAGGTCCATCTTGCCGAGGGTGCCGACATCAACGCACGGGATGATGGTGGAGGCAGCGCCCTGGGCCTTGCAGCGCTCGCGGGTCGGATCGAAGCGATGCGTTATCTGATCGAACAGGGTGCCGATGTCGACGCCACCTCCAATGATGGTGGTGTGCCATTGCATGGTGCCGGATTCTTCGGTCGCTGCGAAGCCGTCGAGCTTCTTCTGACGTCCGGTGCCGATCCGAACGTGAGAAACAATGATGGTTCCACGCCCATGGATGTCACGTCCGAACCAATGAACGAGGAGATGCGGGGCATCGCCGAGTTCTGGTCGGGTTGGCTGGGTTTCACCATCGACATGGACACCATCGAATCAAACCGTTCGAAAGTCGTGGGTCTTCTTGCGGAACATGGCGGGGTCTCTTCGATGCAGTTGCCGAAGCCGTCTGGAACGATCCTATGGCGCGCCGCCAAGGATGGTGATCTTGCCGCTCTCGAAAAGGCACTTGGTGATGGGGCTGATCCGAACCGACTTGGCGAGAAGGGAATCTCTCCTCTTTCCTGGGCGAGCATTCTGGGCCGGGATGACGCGATCAGGATGCTTCTCGATCACGATGCGGACATCAACCGAAGAAACGCCGATGGTGGAACACCCCTTCATGCCGCCGCCTTCCTGGGCCGGTCGAGCACCGTCACGTTGCTTCTGAGCAGGGGGGCTGATCGGAGCATCCGAAACAACAATGGACAGACGGCGTTGAACACGATCCGAGGCGGCTGGAATCAACAGATGCGCGGCATCGTTCAATACATCGCGAACCTGCTTGAATTCACGGTGGACCCGGAGATCGTCGGTGGTGCGTGGGCCGGCATCATCCGACAGCTCCAGGCCAAAGGTGGTTGATGGGTTCGCTCGTCGATCGTCAGGACGCGAGGTCTTCTCAGGATCCCCCTTTTTCAACGAGTGGTTTCTCATGTCCAAACGGACGTGATCGAGATCCCGGCCATGGCCTGAAGCAATGTGACGAGGATCACCGTTGCGTACAGCACGCCGAACGTCGTCAGGATCACGGCGGAAGCCAATGGGCCATCTCTGGGTGCCCGACGTTTCGAAAGCAGGTATCCCAGGATCGGCATGACCTGCAGTCCGTGGAGGCCGAATGCGTGCGCGATGCGCAGATCACCACCGGTCATGCTCCAGTTGACAAAGGGAAGGCCCGGGCCGCCGTCTTGCGAGCCGACCGTGTGCCCACCATGCGAGCTCATCCAGCCACCCACGATTCCGCCGATGAGAAACATGATGATCCCAATCCGTATGCCCCAGAGGTAGGGGGGCGCGATCGTCTCATGTCGTCTGAAAAACAGCAGAAGCATCAGGATCATGAGCAAGGAGTCGATGATGACTCCGATTCCCATGATGCTGAACAAGCTTGCGTCAAACGATGTCAAGACGTTGAAGTGTGATCTGACTCCACGTCCCGCCTGCATGAAGATCACTGCCGTCTCGGCGATCATGCACGAGGCAATCCCCCACGCGATGAGCTGGACCGCCCAGCGTGGACGCTCGATGTGTCCCATCAGCCAGGCGATTGTCACCAGGTAGATGCTGATGGAGGCCATGAACTTCATGGGCTTGATCCAGGGATTGATTCCCATCACCTCGCGCGTGTCCACCATGAAGAGTCCCAGGGCGATCAGGAACAATGCGGCATGAAAGAACGCCGTCCAGGCGAGGATCGGGTTGCGCGACCTCAGTTGAAGCCACAGTCCGGCGGGCACGACCAATGCATTTTCGCGGTCAGAAATTCGGTGCATGGATGAGCTCGAGAGGAGGTGTCGAAGGTGGCACCTTAGCCGTTTCATTTCGATCGCGATTCGACTTCCCGGACATCGTGTCATGTCCATTTGCTTCCGGGAATGAGGATTGGGAGGACCTTCGTCCGTCTTGAACCGTGAGTGCATCCTGGTGGTCTCTTCCTGACGTGATCACGGCATCGAATCTGGTGACACGAATCCTCGATCGATTTCGTGGCCGTCCGTATCGCAGGATGCAGGTCTCCGGTGCGTTCATGACTCGTCCAACTTCTCGCGAGCATGACCTGAGATCCGGGCCGCCAACTGTGCCTGGCTTGTGACACCGATCTTCTTGTAGGCCCGCTGGGTGAGGGTTGACACGGTATTCACGGAGACCTCCATTCGATCGGCGATCTGTGCGCGGGACAATCCGTCCGCCAGGCCCATCACGACTTCTCGCTCTCGGGGTGAGAGCGTGCTCATTCCTCCCGAGTGGATCTTCTCGTTGTCCCATTGCCAGAGTTGCGATCGGGGGCTCATGATCATCGATGCGTTGGGAAGAAGATCTCCCATCAGCGGCACCAGCTCGATCTTGATCGCCTGATTGCAGTATCTTTTCTGGATCTCCGAGCGATCGGCATCATCATTGGTGTGCGTTTTCCGGTGTCTTGGCATGGTCAGAAACGACACGACCGAGAGCATTCGCCTCTTCAGTTCCGCGAATTCATCCTCTGTGAAATGGACCGTCTCCCTCAGCTGGAATCGAAATCCGAACTCGGGGTTGAAGTCCTGATTGGCATGTTGCCTGACACTCGCATCGTATTTCTCGCGAGTCTCCTCCGAGAACGCGATGAGTTCCTGGGTGACCGATTCATCATTCTCATCGAATGAGATGACCAGTTGATCCACCGCTGAGCGATACCCGATGGATTTTCTGGGTTTGCGTGCTCTGACCATCTTGATCAAATCGTGCTGGAGGAGGTGGTCGATGTGCTCGTGTAGAGCCTTCGGCGTCAGTCCCGTACCCGAACGGATCTCCTCGATGGTCGTGGTTCTGCCCATGGATCGTATGAATTCCCATGTCTTGAAGGCAGCCCTGTCCCGCATGAGATCCAGCACCCCGTCATCCGAATAATCCAGAATCTTCGTCGTATTCTTCATGGCCTCATTCTGCCATGTTTCATGTCCTTTCGCTTTCGAAAATCAGACGTGCGAGAACCCTCGTCTGTCTCGAACCCTGGTTGCATCGTCATGGTTTCTTCGTGACCTGGTCATGTCATTGAATCAGGTGACATGCTCCTGAATCCACCGTCACGTACGAATTCCATCACGACTCATCGTACGAGCCGACATATAAAAACTACGTTGGCACACCTCACTTTCGACTTCAGAAGGACATCCATGAAATACGATCACCTCCTCTCCAGCAGCGCCCTCCTCTTCCTCGTCGCCAGCGCCTCTGCCGACGTCACCGGCGTGTACACCACCCGCTACACCGACAGCTCCACTGATCAGGGGCAGTCCGTGCAAACCACCACCGTGATCGACGTCTACGTCAGCTCCGACGATGACGCCGACACCGTGCTTGGCGTCTTCAACTTCAGCTTGGCCCCCGACGCCCAGGTGATCTACTTCCAGAGCGCCTCCGAGCCCGCGTTCCCGACGAACACGTGGTGGCTTCCCAAGAACCCCGGTGGCATCTTCGACCTCGAGAGCGTGCGTCGTTCCGACTCCTTCGTCACCATCGGCGGAGTCGAGCAGAACGTGCTTCGGCCCGAACAAGCGCCCGGCGTTGGCGCGGGCCAGCGCCTTGACGATGACTTCGCGAATCCATTCGACACCTTCTTCATCTATCCCCAGCCAAACAGCGGGGGGTGGTGGAACAACACGCCCGAGACGCTCGCCGGGCAGGTCGGTCCGGTCGCACTCGCCGGCCCCAATGGTGAACCATCAGGATTCGGGCGTGGCGTCTTCGTCGGCCGATTCTCCTATTACGGCGACTTCTCCATCGAGGGCACGACACTCGAAGTGGCGTGGAATCAGGGTCCCGGAACGGAGCAGCAGCAGGCCGCCTTCACGATACCCCCGGTGGTCTCCGTTTCCTGTCCTGCCGACCTCTCCGGTGATGGAGTCGTCGATGCGGTCGACCTGTCGAGGATTCTCGCAGCCTGGAATACGGATGGCTCGAATGATCCCGGCACCGACCTCGACGAGGACGGCATCGTGGGCCCATTGGACCTTGCAGTCGTGCTCGCTCGCTGGGGTCTCTGTTCCTGAGTGGCCGAAGCACACCTGATACACACGAATCCGCCCCGACGAATTTCGTCGGGGCGGTTCTTTTTTCGTGTACTTTTTCTCGTGACGACTGATTCAGAATCGAAACGTGATTGTCGTGAAGATGTCGACATCGTCTCCATCGCCGACCTGACCGATGTTCACGCCTGCGTCGGACATGATGGCACTGGTCAGCGAATACGTCGCTCCACAGCTGAGAATCCCTCGGAAGGACACGTCGAAATCCGTGCTTTCGATCGCCATTCCTTCTACCTACAGGCCAGAGGCATCCGTCACGTCGAAGCCAAGGACGCCCGTCGCGACGAATTCCGTATCGTATCCGGAACCCTGGTCGTCGCAGACGAAGTCGGTCTCGAACATGAGTCCCCTGGCGAAGGGTGGGGTCGTTCAGAACGAGGTCCAGTTGGCCAGCAACACCGAAAGGTCGGTTCCCGAGACCACGCCGTCGCAGTTCAAGTCGGCACTCGCTTCCGATCCGCTTGCGCCCCACTGAGAGAGAAGGGTGGTGAGGTCCTCTCCTGAGACCGTGCCGTCCAGGTTCAGGTCGCCTGCGATTCCGCACGTCTCGAAAAAATCATTGGGGCTGGGCTCGAGAATGAACTCCCGCCAGTCACCCTGATTTGCTCCACAGAACAGGCTTTCTGAGACCTCCATCAAGAGAACGCCTGGAACCCCCGGCTGGTCGAAGATTCGGATCACCGTCGCCTCAGTCTCTGCCTCGTTGTGTTCAAAGGAACTTCCTGTGATCACGGACAGGGTCTCATCCATGTGGAGTGCCGCACCATCTCGTGCGATGTTGCCGTTCAGGCGGCAACGCTCGAGACGAAGACTCCCGATCCGTTCCAGAGAGAGGGCGCCTCCGAACAGCGACTGATTGTCGCAGATCGAGCTGCCGAGGCATTCGAGCTCCGTGCCGGGCGAGTTCGCGAAGATCGCACCACCTTCAAGGTCCGCGATGTTGTTCGTGATGAGGGTGTTGTTGAGCACCAGTGACCCGTACACGAAGATCGCACCACCGTGGGAGAAGCTGCGGTTGTTTCGGAGAGTCGAGTCGTTGATCACGTACTCGCCACCGTAGTTGCAGATGGCGCCTCCCCAACCCATGGAGTCGGTTTCGTTCTGCGGCAGGACGTTGCAATCCTCGATCGTCAACTGATTGAGTTCGACTTGTGCAAACTCGCTGTAGATGCCGCCACCGCGAACGACACCGAAGATCTCCGCACCGAAGCCGTTTCGCAGAGTGAGTGATTGAAGACGAACCGGTTCGTTCGATTTCGAAAACCCCCCTGAGATCACCACGCAGCTTCCGAAGGAGAACATCGCCGGCTGGGACCCATCGATGATGGTGACGCCCTGCCCTGATCCCGTGATCGTGATCTGTTTTCTCACGAAAAGATTCTCATACCAGACACCCGGTGCCACCAGAATCTCATCGCCGTCCTGAGCGGCCTCGATCGCCGCTTCGATCGTCGGATGATCGGCGGGGACCGCGAGTACGTCAGCCATGCTTGGGCCGGCATTCAAAAGGAACAGGGCGCACAGTGTGGCGAGGAGTCGAGTCATCCCCACACTCTAATGGGCCCGACATGCTGACTCAATACCCACATGCGCTGTCCTACTCCATCAACCGAGTTTGTTTTCAGACGTTCGTGGTTCTTGTCGGGTTCTCATAGCCGTTCGTTTTTGCGCTCTCAACGGTTCAGGAACGCTTCTCAGGCTTCATTTTGATCCCCTCCCGGGGATTTCTCCCGATGAATGACGCACGGCTCGGTACATTGGATTCCGTCGTTCCCGATCAACATGCCACCAGAGGAGATCACCGATGAAGTCCTGCCTGCTTGCTCTGACCACCATCGTGCTTGGTTCCACGACACTTACCTACGGGCAGCAGCTCGCACATCCGTGGCAGCACGAGAACGGTGCGATTGAATATCAGGGCAAGACCTACAAGACGTGGCGACACTTTCATGATGCAGGCGTCCTCGGAACCGCATCACGATGTGGCACGCCGCTTCCTGATGCTGATGCAGGAATCGGTGGTCAGCTGGCGGGACTTGATCCCTCCGACTGCACGATGAGCTCCACGACGATCAGCGATGCGTATCTACCTTCCATCTCCGACTACCGGATTCCGGTGGTGGTGCATGTGCTGCGCAACGACAGCGGTACGCTCGGGAACCTCGACTTCGACATGGTGCAGAGTGGAATCGACATCCTCAACGAGGACATGAATGCGATCCTCGGCAGCAATGGCGAACCAGGCAACGAAGCACGGATCGAGTTCTATCTCGCAGACACCGATCCCGACGGCAATCCGACCAACGGCGTGACGTACACCGACAACACGACCTACTACAACGACAGCGGCACCTACTACGTCGATCTCGGCTGGGACACCGAGCGGTACATGAACATCTACACCAACACCGCGGGTGGATATCTGGGATACGTCGCTGGATTTCCCGCGGATGGCACCGCTGGTCAACCGGAAGACCGGGTGGTCGTGCTCTGGGAAGCCTACGGACGTGATGGTGCCTATGGACCTCCCTTCGATCAGGGCCGCACCCTCACCCATGAGGTCGGTCACTATCTTGGTCTCTTCCACACGTTTCAGGGTGGGTGCGACAGCGGAAGCTGCTACTCGCAAAGCGATCTGATCTGTGACACGAATTCCGAAAGCGGACCGCACTTCGGCTGCTCCACCGGAACTTCGAGTTGTGGTTCGGTCGATCCGATCGAGAATTACATGGACTATTCCGACGACCTCTGCATGAACACCTTCACGGTGGAACAGGTCAATCGAATGCGGTGCAGTCTCCTGAACTATCGGCCACTCCTCTACACCATCGGTGCGGCCTGTTCGACCGGAGTCGCCGGTTTCGGAAGTGCCGCGGTGCAACCCGACACCCTCGTGACGGTGCGGGTCCGTGATTGTGATCTGAATCTCGACGACGACGCCACCGAGAGCCTCGATGTTCTGGTGTACAGCGATCTTGATCCGACCGGATTCTCGATGACTCTGGAAACCGAAGCCACCGATGACGGCATCTTCACCGGGTCGGTCGCGTTGAGCTCGACCGAACCGACCGGGGGTCTTCAGGCGCTTCACGCCCCCGAAGGCACCTTCGTCTACGTGGCGTATCTCGACGAACTGGACGCCGATGAGAACGAGAACGTGGACGTGGTCGGCAGCGCCCGCGTGGATGGCACGATCAACGTTCCGATCCAGGTCGATCTGACGCTGTCGGCAAGCTCCGCCACGATCCGGGTCGTCAGTGACGAGCCCGTCAGGATCTCGATTCCCTGGGGCCTCGGCTGTGGCGCGCTCACCGAGATCGAGGTCTCGAATTCGTTCAGCGTCGATCAGGAGATCGAGATCTCCGGACTCGAGGACACGCAGACCTACTTCTGTCGACTGCTCCTCACCGACGAAGCCGGCAATGCCATCGAGTACGCGGACGGTGCGAAGTGCATCACCTTCACGCTTCCCGAAGCACCCGACTTCTACACCGAGCAGTTCACGGGTGATTTCGATCTTCAATCAACTTCGGTCCGATTCGTTCTGACCGGAGGATCCGACGTCTACACGCCATGCTCCGAACAGGCTGACGCCTTTCCCATCAATCCTTCCGGGGGAACCTCGATCGCACTTGGCGACGACGCTTCGGCTCTGGTGAGCCTTCCATTCACCTTCGAGTTCTACGGGACCGAATACGACGGGGTGTACGTGGGAAGCAATGGCTACCTGACCTTCGGGACGGGCGACACCGCCTACAACGAATCGCTCAACGATCATTTCAGCATTCCCCGCATCGCACCACTTTTCGATGACCTCAACCCCACCGCGGGCGGCACCGTCAGCAGTCTTGTGAGCGGTGATCGCATCGCCATCACCTGGAGCGGGGTCCCCGAATACAACACCTCCAACAGCAATGATTTCCAGATCATTCTCGAAGCACAAGGCGACATCGTGGTCACCTGGCTGGGGATCGACTCCACCGATTCGCTCGTGGGACTCTCATCCGGTGCTGGGCTTGATGCCGAATTCGAACCGAATGATCTCTCCGCCAGCCAGTCGGGATGTCTGCCGAGTCCTCCAAGCGTGCAGGACATTCAGGCCAGCACCAATCCGGGTACACCGGTCGAGATCCAGCTTCTGGCCAGCGATGACGGAGTCCCCGGAACACTCTCGATCACGATCGAGTCGCTTCCTTCCGGCACGCTGACCGATCTCGGTAACGGAAGTACGATCAGTGCCGTGCCCTACGCACTCAGCAATCCTGCAGATGCGAAGGTTCGCTTCACGCCTGGTTCCGGCGAATACCAGACATCCTTCATCTATTCGGCGGATGACGGTGGCACACCACCTGAAGGTGGCGTCTCGAATCCGGGTACGGTCGATGTGATCGTCAGCGCCGGGCCCCAGATGCTCGTGGAATGGACCATGGATCAGGATCCGAACTGGGTCCTCGAGGGTGACTGGGGCTGGGGTCAGCCCGCCGGACTGGGTGGCGACCCGTCATCGGGTGCGACCGGAACGAACGTCGTGGGCTACAACCTCAACGGTCAGTACGGGAACAATCTTTCCCAGATCCACGCAACCACCCCGATCTTCGATTGCTCCGGTTCGACGGGGACCACCCTTCAATTCAAGCGATGGCTTGGAGTCGAGAGCTCGACCTACGATCACGTCTCCATCGCCGTCAGCACGAATGCCGGGTTCGCCTGGAACACCGTCTACGATCACGATGTCGCGAGCTTTTCCGACACGTCATGGCAGGACATCGAGATCGACATCTCGGAGTACGCCGATGGTGAATCGATCGTGCAGCTGAGATGGACGATGGGCACCACGGATGGTTCGGTCACGTACTGTGGCTGGAACCTCGACGACGTGTCGATCATGGGAATGCTCGCACCCGGCGGCATCCCGGGTGACTTCACGCTCGACGGCGTCGTGAACGGAGAGGACCTCACCTTGTTGCTTTCGAACTGGGGTTCGTGTTCCGGATGCATCGAGGACATCACGCAAGACGGTTTCGTGGGTGGTGCGGATCTGACCATCCTGCTCAACAACTGGAGCAACTGATCCGGTTCGAAGCGTTGTTCATGATCAAGTCGCAAATGACCAGACACATCGTTGCATTCATCATCCTTCTCTTCACCCTTGGCTCTGCCTCGGCCGAGACCATCACCGTGTGCCTCGACGGTGGGTGTGCGTACAGCGACATCCAACTCGCGATCGACTCGGCTGGTGACGGCGATGTGATCGAGATCGCTGCGGGCACCTATTTTCAAGGTGGTCAGATCGATACCGCTGGAAAGGCCGTGCATCTTCGTGGGGCCGTGGATGCCACTGGCCGGCCGCTGACGGTGTTGGATGGCGCGAACGACCATGGGGTTCTGCTGTGCAGAAACAAGGAGGGTGCGGACACCATTCTCGAAAATCTGGTGGTTCGAAACGGGTCAGGAAATTTCGGGGGTGGCTTGTATTGCTTCAAGAGTCATCCATCGATCATCAACTGCACGTTCCGTGACAACCGCGCTACTCAATACTACGGGGGCGGTGTCTATCTCGCGGTTTCAGATCCCGTGATTTCAAACTGCAGATTTCTCGACAACACGGCGGCTCAACACGGAGGCGGAATCTATCTCGACTTCAGCAGCCCCCAGCTTTCGAACTGCATCTTCGAGGGAAACGCAGCATCGCTGTCCGGCGGCGGACTGTACAGCGGTTTCGGAAGTGATTCCACCGTGAGCGCGTGCGAGTTCATCGCCAATTCTGCACCTCGTGGTGGTGGTATTTTCGTGACCTCGAACACCGAGATGATTCGGATCTCGACCGTGACCATCTGCGGAAACACCTCCGATCAGATCCAGGGTTCATTC
>CASICI010000017.1 GCA_949373145.1 uncultured Phycisphaerales bacterium | reverse complement strand
ACGCCTCCGAATGCGGTGGTCTGCGACACGGAGCTCCTCAAGACGCTCGATCAATCCGAGTGGGCCACGGGATTCAGCGAAGTCGTCAAGATCGCGCTGCTGAGAGATGCCGAGCTCTTCGAGGGAATGGAACAGGACGTCACGCGGATTCGTGAGCGGGATCTTTCCATCGCGATGCGATACATCACCGAGTCCGCCCGACTGCACCTCGAGCACATCACGCGTGGTGGAGATCCGTTCGAACTCGATGAGGCGAGACCTCTCGATTACGGACACTGGGCGGCGCACAAGCTGGAACAGATGACGAACTTCGAACTTCGGCATGGAGACGCGGTCTCGATCGGAATCGCACTCGACTCGGTCTACGCAGGCATGATCGGCGTGGAATCGAAGGAGTCGGTCGCCAGAACGATCGCACTTCTCGAAGACCTGGGCCTTCCGATCCATCACCCCGCGATGCGCGATGCAGAAACCCTCCTCGAGGGACTGCAGGAATTCCGAGAACATCTGGGCGGAAAGCTCACGATCACGCTTGTGACCGAACCCGGATCGTCCATCGAGGTGAACGAGATCGACACGGAGAAGATGATGCGGGCCATCGGTGAACTTTCCAGTCGGACCTGATGGTCGGGGCTGGTACACTGATCACGATGTCACGCGAAGAACACCCATGCCCGCTTGATCCCGACGAAGGTGATCGGACGCTACTTCCTGGAACACCGGGCGAAGCTGATCGACCTCGCGGCGTTTCTGGATCGTGTGGACCGGGCCGGCGGAGACCGGGACGACTTTCAGGCATCCGAGGCATGATGCGGAAGGCGATCGCGGGAACTCGGGATCTCGAGGCGCCCGGATCGCGCACGCAGGGTTCAGGAGATCATTCAGCGATCCCAGTCGCGACGAACCGATCGACGAGCGCTCCGATGAAGGGTGCCTTGGGCGCTTTCAACCCGCAGGATTCAAGCTGACCGAGTAGGGACCGCCATGTACATCGATCCCCACGTCCACATGGTGAGTCGGACCACCGACGACTATCGAACGCATGGCCCTCGCGGGCTGTGTGGCGATCACCGAGCCGGCGTTCTGGGCGGGCTACGACCGTTCGAGTCGCACAGGGTTTCCACGACTACTTCTCGGTGCTCACGGATACCGAACCCAAGCGAGCCGCGCAGTACGGCATCGCCCACCACACCTGGCTCTGCATCAATCCGAAGGAAGCCGAGGACCTGGGTCTCGCCCGAGAAGTGCTCTCGATCATTCCGGATTTCCTCAAGGGCGAGAGCGTGCTTGGGATCGGCGAGATCGGTCTGAACAAGAATCAGCGCAACGAGCTGAAGATCTTCGAGGAACATGTCGAGCTCGCGAAGACTCACGACCAGATGATCCTGATCCACACCCCCCACCTGGAAGACAAGCTGAAGGGACGCGAATCTGATCCTCGACGCCTCGAGAACGCCGGCGTGCGATCCGGACCGGGTGCTGGTCGACCACGTCGAGGAGCACACCGTCGAACTGGTGCTGGACCGAGGCTTCTGGGCGGGCATGACCCTGTACCCGGATACCAAGTGCACCCCCCAGCGAGCGGCGGACATCTTCGAGGTGTACGGACAGGAACGAATCTGGATCAACAGTGCCGGTGACTGGGGTCCGAGTGATCCGCTGGCGGTTCCCAAATGCCAGCAGGAACTTCGTGCCCGAGGACATCTGGAGAAGATGATCCGAACGGTGTCCTACGACAATCCGTTCACCTTCCTCTCCCAGAGCGGCAAGTTCAGAACCTCGAACGACTGAGCGATGTCCGACGAACGACCACTCAGCGGTTACTGCACGAACGTCCACGCGGGCACGACGCTGGAGGAGACGGTCGCGAACCTCGAGAACTGCACGCGGTCTCAGGTTCGCGAAGCAGCTGGGTCGAGCTCGACACTGGGAATCGGACTCTGGCTTCCCTGAGTCGGCGCTGGAATCAGCTTGCAGACCACGGCGGATGTACGCTCGCTTCGGCTGCGCGATCATCTGGATGCGACTGGGCCTCTTCGTCTTCACCATGAACGGCTTTCCGCAGAGGAACTTTCATGCGGACGTGGTCAAACACGATGTCTACCGGCCGGACTGGAGCGATGACTCTCGTCTCGAATACAGCAGGTCCCTTGCCAGGATCGTCGTGGATCTCGCACCCGACTCCCTGAAATCGATCTCGATCTCGACGGTTCCCGTCGGCTGGGGGAAGTCGATCGACCTCGACGCGGGCCCGATCGAACGATTGACGACGATGGCGGCATGGCTGCAGGCACTCGAAGATGAAACCGGCCGCTGCGTGCACGTCGATCTCGAACCGGAACCCGGTTGCTATCTCGACAGGGCGGAGGACGTGGTCGCACTCTTCGACCGACTTCCTGAATCCTGTCGAAGACATCTTCGGGTCTGCCACGACATCTGCCACAGTGCGGTCATGTTCGAATCACAGCGACACGCGGTCGACACCTACCGATCGAACGGGATCGCGATCGGCAAGATCCAGGTCTCGTCCTGCCCGGAGATCGACTTCTCTTCGCACTCCAAGGAGAAGACGGAAGCACTGACACGTTTCATCGAAGCGAGATATCTGCACCAGACGGTGCACCGCGATGATCAGGGAGAGCATGAACTCCTCGAGGATCTCGATCTCGCATTGAACAGTCGGGAGAAGACGGGCGTCTGGAGAGTTCATTTTCACGTGCCGATCTTCGCCGATCGACTCGGAGCGATCTCGACGACGCAGAGTGCCATCGGAGAGTGTCTGGATGCGCTGGGTGACGACATCCCGCCCCTCGAGGTGGAAACCTACGCCTGGGACGTGCTTCCAAAGAGCCTGGTCTCGCTGGAGCTGTCCGAAGGAATCGCGAGAGAGATCGAGTGGTTGCAGACGTTGATTCAAACACGAGAGCGGGTGTGACCATGGATCATCGAACCCGAGACTGGTTGGAGCTGACTCGATTTTCAAATCTTCCGACGGTGCTTTCCAGTGCGTTGGTGGGCACCGCCTTCTTCATTGGTTGGTCGAATCTGGCCAGCCTCAGTGTCGCCCATCTCGTCGTGCCCGTTGTTGCAATCTGTTTTTTCTACGTCGCCGGTTTCATCTTCAACGATCTCTTCGATCGGGACATCGATGCCGTGGAAAGACCGGACAGACCCATTCCCTCCGGAAGGATCGACGCGCGGATCGCGATGCAGGCGGGCACGTTTCTCATGATCCTTGGCGCCTTGATGATCTTCATGCTCGACGGACTTGATGTTTCACGGTGGAGTGAAAGGTTGCCGACGGGGATGATCGCGGCAGTCGTGCTGATCGCGCTCATACTGGCCTATGACCGGTTTCATGCCCGCTCCAGCTGGTGGGTGCTTGGAATGGGCGGGTGTCGAGCGATGGTGTACCTGGTCTGCATTCTGACGGTCCATGATTTCATCTACCTCCCCGAGAGCAACGGAGCGCAGACGAACCTGCTCGCCGTCTATCTTTCGTGGCCCGAGATCATCCTGTTCTCTCCGTTTCCCTTCATCCTCGCGATGTTCCTCTATGTGTCCGCGTTCAGCAGGATCGCTCGCGGAGAGGTCGCGCCCGACGGCGAGGGATCCCACTACTGTGACGCCTGCGGATATCTCGTGGTCGACACGGATCAACGCAACTGCAGCGAATGCGGACACGCACTCGATTCAGAAACGCTCGAGAAGACCACCACCCCACCCATGCGGACCTGGCTCAGGAACCTGTGCCTGGCGGGGACGTTGCTCCCGATTCTCTACCTGTTCTCACTGTCGTCGTATCGATTCAGCATGAGCGTGTACTACGTGGTGGCCATGGGACAGAACTCTCCAACCGAAATATGGTTCTTCATCGGCGGCGTGATGGCTCTGGGCATTGGCGTCCTCGGATGGCAGATCTGCGCGGTGTTTCACTATCTTCGAAACCCTCATCAGCTTCGAACCCCGATCCAGATGTGGATTGCGGGGATTCCACTGATCGAAGCGTTGTTCATCTTCAGTTTCACGAGCTCGTTTCTGGTCACGGGGATCTGCCTGACCTGCTTCTTCGTCACCGTCTGGGGTCATCGCCGGGTCAGTGGAACCTGAGCTCGGGTAGGCTTAGTGCATGAAGCGTGTCGCTCTTCTCAACATCGTCGGTCTGAGCGCGGATCTGATCGGAACACACACACCGAAGATTCGTGCCTTTGCAGAACGAAAAGGCGGAGTCACCCGGCTTTCCGTGCCGTTCCCCGCCGTGACGACCACGGTCCAGACCAGCATGCTCACGGGTGTTTCCGTCGCGGAACACGGCATCGTCGGCAACGGATGGTACGACCGTACCGAGGGCGAAGTGAAATTCTGGAAGCAGAGCCAGAAGTTCGTCGAGGCGGAAGCCGTCTGGCAGAAGGCCCGCAGGATCGATTCGAAATTCACTTGCGCGAACGTGTGCTGGTGGTACGCGATGAATTCGGACGTCGACGTCTACGTCACCCCTCGTCCGATCTACCGTGCCAACGGCCGGAAGGTGCCCGACTGCCAGACGAGACCTTCGGGCCTGCGCGACGAACTGACCGAAGCCCACGGACCCTTCCCGCTCTTCAAGTTCTGGGGACCGGGTGCGGACATCGAATCGACCAGATGGATCGTGGACGCCGCCATTCATGTCGCAAAGACATCGCACCCCACCCTGCAACTGGTCTACCTCCCCCACCTCGACTACGGGCTTCAGAAACTCGGGCCCGGACACGACGACGTTCCAGGACTTCTTCGAGAGGTCGATGCAGAGGTCGGACGACTCGTCGACGCGCTCGAGAGCGAGGGCGTCGATGTCCTTCTGGTGAGTGAATATGGAATCGTTCCCGTGATCTCAGATGTTCCGTTGAACAAGACGCTGCGTGAATCAGGCCTGATCGCGATACGGGAGGAACTCGGTACCGAGATGCTGATTCCAACCGAATGCGAGGCACTCGCGATCGCGGATCACCAGATCGCACACGTCTACGTCCGCGACCTGACGCGTCGCGACGAGGTCGCGAAACTCCTGCGTGGAGTCGATGGCGTTGATTCCATCGTGAACCGGGAAGACTCCGAATTGAACCATCACAGGGCCGGTGATCTGATCGCCACCGCGTGCGCCGATCGATGGTTCAGCTACGACTGGTGGCTGAACGACGAGGTCGCACCGGACTACGCCCGAACCGTCGACATTCACAACAAACCCGGCTACGACCCGAGGGAGCTCTTTCTGAGCAGTCGCCTCCGCGCCGCCGGCAAGCTGGCGATGACCAAGGCCGGCATCAGAACCACCATGGACGTGATCCCTCTCGATGGAACCCTGGTGCGGGGAAGTCATGGACTGAAAGACCATCAGGTGGGTCGTGAACCGGTCTTGATCGGTTTCGCTCACAGGGGAGAAGAATTACTCCCCTGCGAGCGAATCAGTTCTATCCTTCTGCAGACGATCTTCGAAGACTGAGTCATGATGAAGGTCCGAAAGGTGAGGTTCTGAATGGTCGATCCAACACTGGCACTGCTGATACTCATCGTTTCAGTCGTGGTCGGTCTCGTGATGCATACGTTGAACCGATACATCGGTCGATCGACCGTCATCGCCTGGCTTCTGGTTCAAGCCGCCTTCACGGGGGCATATCTCTCGGGAGTCGGTGATCAGATCTTCGGCTACACGGTGCTCATCTGTGCCACGCCCTCGGTGCTGGTGATCCTGCTTTCGGGGCTTCCCTTCGAATACCGAAGAAGACGGTCGATGAGCGTGTCCGGTCAGCGACTGATCGCCGAAGGAGGCTTCGCGTGCCCCCACTGCGGGTGCGCCTATGACCGAGAGGCTGAATTGGGACGTTGCCCCGATTGTGGCGGTGCCTTCGACGGTGGACCGGGCGTTCTTGGTTGAGAAGAAGCTCAACTTCGTGACTCGATCACGACGGACCTGATCTACAATCGTCCCCGACATGCACATCGGACCAGTCGAATTGAAGAGCCCCCTGCTCCTGGCCCCCATCGCCGGCTACTGCGATCTGCCCTTTCGCATTCTCTGCCGGGAGATGGGTGGGGTCGGCATCGCCTACACCGACCTCCTCAACAGCCGGGCCTTGCTGGCCGGCGCGGAAAAGTCGATCAAGCTGGCCCAGACCAACGGGCTTGATCAACCGGTGGGCATGCAGCTCTACGGCAATGCACAGGATCCACTTCCGGAGGCGGCCATCTGGGCGATCGATCATGGCGCGAGGGTGATCGACATCAACATGGGATGTCCGGTGGACAAGGTCGCCAAGAAGAATGGCGGCTCGCTTCTTCTGCGTGACTGCCCCTCGACCCTGCAACTGGTCGACAAGATCATCACCGCCGTCGATCGCCATGCCCGGGGGCGCGTCCCGGTGACCGCGAAGATCCGACTGGGGTGGGACGATGATTCGATCGTCGGTCCTTCTCTGGCACGAGACCTCGAATCAGCGGGCATCGCGGCGGTGACCGTGCACGGAAGAACGACGGTGCAACGATTCAGCGGTCAGGCGAACTGGCCGGCGATCGGCGAGGTCGTCGCGGCGGTCCGTTCGATCCCGGTGATCGGAAACGGTGATGTCACCCAGCCGGAACATGTGGCCGAGATGATGAAAGTCACTGGATGTCAGGGCGTGATGATCGGCCGAGGATCGTTGCGCACGCCGTGGATCTTCGAACGAGCGCGCGTCCTTCTTGAAACCGGCACGGTCGGTCCGGAACCGTCATTCAACGACAAGTGCCGGATGATCATCAGACACATCGAACTGCTCGAGCGATACGCCGACCATCAATACGGAATTCGAACGATGCAGCAGCGCATCAGTCGGTACGGGAAGACGATGGGGCACATGAAGCCCCTGAAGGAAGTGATCCGGACCGCGAATGACTTCGACACCATGCGACAGGAACTGAGGCGTTGGATTCTGCCTCATCGAGAACATGTCAGCATCTTGTCACGGGTCGAGCCTGCGCTTCAGGAGACGGTCTGAAAAGAATCAGATGTCCTTGGCCTGCGGCAGATCCTTGAGGCTTCCGAGTCCGAAGACCTGCAGGAATTCCTTGGTGGTGCCGTAGAGCATGGGTCGACCGATCTCTTCGGCGCGACCGGTGATTCGAACCAGTCGACGTTCGAGCAGACCCCGAAGAACCTCACCGCATGCCACGCCTCGAATCGATTCGAGATCGGCACGCAGAATGGGCTGTCGGTACGCGATGATCGCCAGGGTCTCCAGCGCCGCAGGAGTCAGCTTCTGCAACTGACGTTCGCCACGCAAGCGAGCTAGAAGTTCGCCGTGCTCGGGGAGCGTCATCATCTGATGACCACCCGCGAGTTTCATGATGCGAAAGGCACGGCCCGAGTCTTCGTAGACCGTGTTGAGTTCCTCGATCGCTTCGCGAACGGACTCCACCGCTTTCTGACGAGCTTCACCGGGATCTTCGGCATGTTTGATTTCAAGAAGCTCGGCGATCCGCTGCTCCTGCATGGGGCGGTCCGACACGAGGAGAAGCGCTTCCACCTGGGAGGCGAATTCAGCTCCGTTTGTCTCCGGAGTACTGGTCACTTCTTCAGATACCTCTTCGGGGATGTCAACTGCTTGCATGGGGATGTCATCGACTCGTTCGGGACATCGGCAGCACATATTGCCGAGTGTAAGAGAGAACCGAGGGGGTCAAGCGACCCTCGCTCAGACGGATCCGGGTCGGGAAGCGGTCAGGTTCGCGAGTGCGACCTTGGCATTCGCTCTGCGCTGAGCACCCTCGACCTGCTTGCGCTCGGTCGTCGTGGTCTGCCCGCTGGCGGTCGCGGCGTCATTGGCTTCCTGAAGTTCACGTTCGGCATCCTTCAGTTCGATGTGGTCGGCGGGGACCACGTCATCGGCCAGAAGGGTGAGAATGTCATCCTGCATTTGAGCGAAGCCGCCATCGAGGAGGTAGTGGCGACTGCCACTGCCGAAATCGATTCGCATCGCACCCGTTCCCAGATTCATGAGGAAGGGCGACGTACCGTTCATGACACCGATCTCACCATCCCAGGCGGGAAATGAGACGTACTCGACCTGTTCGTCGAGGACTGATTCGGAGGGGGTCACGATCTGACAGCGGAATTGACTCAAGGGAGATCTCCTGATCGGGATCCGAAGGGATCCACTGAATGAAGAATACTACCGAACCGAAGGCCTCACGTCACGGGGGGTCTGGCGTAAGAAAGCCCTTCCGGGTCGCCAGATGGAAGTTTCGAAAGGCCCCTTCCTCGGTGACCTCTCGAATGATGCGGGGTTGGAGCCACTCAGGAATGGGCAGAGCCGTTTCCACGGTGGGAAGCTCGGCCTCAGCAAGGACCAGCGTCCGATCGGAAAACTGGTCGATCTCCCAGATCTGGCCCTGAACGTCGATTCGAAAGCGCGTTTTCAGGATTCGACGACCCTTGGTGGCCGGCCAGAGGGCTTCGAACTCGGTGCGGTTCAACGTTCGTTCTCGCTCGAGACGAACCAATCCAAGGCCGGATTTGATGGTGTGGGTGAAAGTCGCCGACCCATCGGCGTGGGTCACCCTGCGGAGCCGCCCCTCAGTGATGTCCTGGCCGGGCAAGGGGTCAGAAGAGGAAAGATACCCCTGCTCGATGTTCCAGCACACGGTGTCGGAATGGAGTGGTTTGGGGATCTCGGGCATGGCATCAAGCAGAAAGACCCGTTCGATCTCCTGTGGATCACCGGCCTGATCACGCTCGGGCGTCACGCGATGGTCCCCCGCGGAGAAAGTGCCTGAGCCAGAGAAGAGACCAGTCCGGACAGTGCCAGCTTTCGATTCACGTTGGCAGCGATACGACGTTCGGAATCGACCAGGACTTCGATCGCCGTCGCAAGGCGCTCCGCCCGATCGGCATCCTCAAGTGAGGCACGAAGCCGGGTGCGAAGTCCCGTTCCAAGGAGTGAGACCATGAGTCGAGTCGCTCGTTGACCCGCGGCTTCCTTGGATGTCTGAGCCTTGGCTTTCTCGGCCGCGGTCGCGGAGTCATCGATCAGCTTGGCGATGTCGGTCGCCATCGTCGCGGGATAGCCACCGCAAAGAAGCTCTTCGAGCATGGGATCGATCTTCTGGTGCCATTCATGGAGACCTTCATCGAGTGCCGCGATGACATGACCGGGCGCACCCGCCGCGAACTCCATGGCAAAGGCGAGTTCCTCGGGACCGGACTCGAAGGTGTGCGATTCCTGCCAGCGGGACATCTCGTTGGCGGAAAGGACTCCGAAGAGCACGGACTGACATCGACTGAGAACCGTCGGCAACAAGGTGTCCGGTCGAGTCGTGACCAGAATGAAGAACGTGTTGGGTGGCGGTTCTTCAAGAGTCTTCAAAAGCAGGTTCTGGGCTTCATTTCCCAACAACTCCGCCTCGTCGATGATGAAGACCTTCGCGTGCCCGTGGTACGGCTTCATGTAGGCCGGTGCCTCGAAGACATGACCGTCGACGGCACCTCCGATCACCTGTTGGCGAAGAACCGCCACGGGGATCGTTCGTAGTTTTCGATCTCGAACCTCTCGTATCGGAGATTCAAGTGCAAGCTCCTTCGTGACGAGATGGATGTCCGGATGCGTCCCGGCCTGAGACAGCACACCGGAGTGGCTGTCGGTCCGTGGGATGAACGCGTCTCGATCGGCCTGAGTGGTTTCGGGGTCGACGATGAGTGCCGCGACCTGCTCGGCTGCCGTTCTCTTCCCGACCCCGGCGGGGCCACCGAAGATCCAGGCCGGCATGGAACGTGAAGACAGGACGCCCGAACGAAGAGCGGCTCTCACGGAATCATGGCCGATCAGAGTCACCGTGGCACCTCGACGAGAAAGGGCGCGCGCGCGACGCCGGTTCGTGGGTCGAGCAGGACTTCGCCGTTGACCTGCAATTGGGGAAACCGCTGCATCAGCATTTCAACCTCGGGTGAGAACAGCGTGCTGCGGGGGTCATACGCATCGGTACCGAAGACACCGACATTCACCGAACTGAGCGAACGGCCATCGTTGTGACTGAACCACGCGGTCAGGCCGCGCGCACGAAGCGCTCGCGCCATCGACTCCGCTTGAGCCCGACAGGTCTGGTAGGTGATCGACTGATCACCAAAGGTCCCCCACTGGGCGATTTGAAGGGTGTACATCGGAGTGCTGGAACGGCGACCAAGTCGAACGGTTCGAAGGTCATGAGGATGAAGTGAAGCCGCCACCAGCGAGGGTGGTCGACCAGGCATCGCGCGAGGAAACAGACGATTGCCCTCGGAGGATGTCATCTGGCGAATCTCTTCCATCCGAGCTCGGCAACGTGGATCCTTCGGTGAGGGATAGCGACCGGCGAAGATCGCAGAGCCCTGACCACCACCGACCTCGTCAAGGAACAGTGGTTTCAATTCGGGGTGGTTCGCAGCGATTTGAGTTCGAAGCGCTTTGGCGGTGGCCTGGTGGTCGTTGCCTGTAATCGTGAGCAGCGCAATGGACCACGCCCCTTCCGAAGAAGCTGACCCCGGCTTGGCCGACGCCGTTTCATCAGGGGCAAGAAGCACATCATCACCAGGTTCATAGAGGGATGAACGCTCGGAACCTGCCCGGGCAGCCCCCCCTGATGTGGCAGCAGGGGCACATCCGCCCATCAATAGCAAAAATGTTAAAAAAGCGGAGAAGATGGGCACGCAGGCAAAATGTGCCCAATTGTTTTCAAAGTGCGATAAAAACTGCCGCAAGATGGACTGATAAGGCATTCCATGGTGTGTCATCGGTTCCGAATTCTCCGAACTGATCCCGGTTCTGATCCGAGGGCTTCTTTGCTGAGCCGTATTTACGACGTAAAGCATTGCCTGTGAAAGATTTGTGCTCTATTCGATTGAACTTAAAGCATGCTCAAGTAAATTGGCCCGTTCCGACGATATGAGGAGCAAGGGACTTGAGCAAACCCGAACGTCCACCGCTCATGTCCACACCACCAATCAAACCACGAAACGGATCCGCCGTGAGGCGCCCGTGAGGAGTTGCAGTCGGATGACAGATATCAGTTACATCGGCAACAACCGGCCTGAGACAAACCCACTTGCACACAGCCGTCCAGCTGACACCGTGCAAGGCGTCCCCACGTCTCTCGCCGAGCCCAAGGAAACGACCGTCACAGACGGAGACCGTGTTGAAATCTCCGATCATGCGCGCCATCTGGATGCAGTGAAGAGACTTCCAGACACCAGAGTCGACAAGATCGATGCTGCGCGACAAGCCCTGGAAGAAGGCAGTCTGAATTCAGATGACATGCTTGATAAAGCGATTGAAATCATGATTTCAGAGTCGAACCTCCTGTAGTCACAAGGCTGTTTCAACCCCGAGGATGGCCCTGAAGGAAGTTTCCAGGGAACATCCGGTTGGAACTCCGGCCTGAGCCCTTCCAGAATCTTTGGAGGGGCCTACACTCGAACTTGCTGAATGAGGCCAAAGATGCCTCAAGCCGCCCATGAATCCCATGGGCGCTTTTCGTCAGTTCGAGGATTTCCAGACATGCCACATCGACGATTTGTTGAACGAGCGACACTGCCTTTCGCGGCGATCACCTGCCTGATGATCGGGTTCATCGCACACGCGATTCCCAGCCAGGACGCCCCACCGACGACGATCAGAACTCCTGAATTGAGATGGGATGCTCTGACCAACCTCTCCATCGTGACTCGACCCGGCGAACGGATTGAAAACGGTGTGATCCTCATGCGAGATGGCGTGGTCATCGCCGCGGGTGCGGAACTCGAGGTGCCAGACGGGTATCGCGTTCATGATCGGACCGGCTACGTCGCGTATCCCGGATTGATCGAACCCGCGCTGGTCATCGACACCAAGGAGCAGGCCGCTGCTGCCGCGGGCCAACGAGGTGCGTATCACAACTCGAAGATCGTTCCCAGGGTCGACGTCTCGGTCATGAACGGCGCGATCGACGGTGATGCGGGTGCGTTGAGAAAGATGGGCTTCTGCGCCGCAATGGTGCTTCCAAACAGCGGACTGATCAGCGGACGAGGTGGCATCGTTCTACTTGATGAGGAAGAAGCCAATCGACGAACGCCCGGAGGCAGTCGACCCCTTGCGATGAACCTCGGTTCGAGTGGTGGTTGGGGAACCTATCCCGGTTCGAGCATGGGCGTGATGGCGCTTCTTCGACAATCACTCAACGATGGTCGATGGCAGCTTGAATGTCGCGAGCTCTGGGAGAGACACCCGGAAGGAAACGAACCCCCACGAGAAGGACTCGCACTCGAATCGATGCAGGACGTCCTTGAGGGACGACAGCCGGTGATCATCGACGCGAACTCTGAAATTCGTGCGATGCGTGGGGATCGACTCGCCGAGGAATTCGAACTTGATGCCATCCTGCTCGGCAGCGGACTGGAATTCAGAAGACTCGACGAGATCAAGGCGCTTGATCGCCCGATGATCATTCCCCTGGTCTTCCCCAAGAAGCCGAAGGTCGAAGGCGTGCGCAGCAATGAGGACACCACGTTGCGCAGCCTCCTGACCTGGAAGCACGCACCGGAGAATCCCGCACGAATGAAGGCAGCGGATGTCGATTTCGCACTGACCACCCACCGCCTCTCCAGTCGAAGTGAGTTCAGAAAGAACATGGCGGAAGCCATCGAGAAGGGGCTTTCCCCGGAGGACGCCCTTGCCGCGGTGACCACGGTTCCAGCCGGCATGATGAATGCGGATCAGTGGCTCGGCACGATCGAACCCGGTCGAGTGGCGAATCTGGTCGTCGTGGAAGGGGATCTCTTCAATCCCGCCGATTCCATTCGAGAAGTCTGGATCGCGGGACGGCGACACGAACTCAAGGCCGACACCCCCCCTGAATTCCCCGAAGAGGGCATGCTGAGCATGGACGGACTCGAAAGAAAGGTCATGGTCGATCGTGCCAAGAAGAAGTTCGAAGTCACGATGATCGAGCCTCTTGATGAGATGACCGAAGCGAAGGCGGACGAGGGCGACGAGGACGGTGACGCCGTCGAAGTGGCTGTCCGAAGAGGCTGCCGAAGAAACGACCTCGTGGCGTGCACGCAATGTTCGTTTCTCGGAGGACTCGATCGCAGGCACTCTGGATGGCGAGGCACTCGACCTCGAGGGCACGCTTCGATTCGATCTGATTCTCGTGGGCGAACAATTCACCGGAATCGCAAGGACCGAAACCGGAGAGACCATCCACTTCATGATCGAGACCATTGATGCGCAACCCGTCGAAACCGCTGAAGCCGACGAGGAAGCCTCTGAAGATGCCGAAGAGGAATCGGAAGGTGGTGAGATCGAATTCGCCAGACTTCCGGTCCCACTGGGTGCCTTCGGCAGGGCGCAACAGCCTGAGATGGAGACCGTGCTCTTCAGAAACGGACGAATCTGGACGTCTGCGGATGCCGGCATTCTCGAGGACGCGGATCTTCTGATTTCCGACGGCCGCATCGTCGCCGTCGGTCGCGATCTCGAAGCCCCCGAAGGCGCACGAATCTTCGAACTCGAGGGACGCGAGGTCACCGCCGGCCTGATCGACTGTCATTCCCATACGGGGATCGATGGTGGTGTGAACGAGGGTGGACAGAACAACACCGCCGAAGTCCGCATCGGTGACGTTCTCGATCCCGACGACATCAACTGGTATCGACAGCTTGCCGGGGGTCTGACCGCAGCCAACCAGTTGCATGGTTCCGCGAACCCGATCGGTGGACAGAACGCAGTCGTCAAGCTTCGATGGGGCGCGCCCGCCGAGGCGATGCATCTTCAGGGTGCGAAGCCTGGAATCAAGTTCGCACTCGGTGAGAACGTGGTGCGACCGACGAACCGATATCCGGACACGCGCATGGGCGTCGCCGCCTTTCTCGAGAACGCCTTCGTGGCGGCATCGGAATATCGAGAAGCGATGGAACGCTACGAAGCACTTCCTCGAGAGGAACGAGAACGAACGATGCCGCCCAGACGGGACCTCGAACTCGACACGTTGATCGAGATCCTCGATGGCGATCGCATCATCCACTGTCACAGCTATCGCCAGGACGAGATTCTGATGCTCCTGCGAACCGCCGAACGGTGGGGATTCACGATCGGAACGCTCCAGCACATCCTCGAGGGGTACAAGGTCGCCGATCAGATCGCGGCACATGGTGCCGGTGCGAGCAGCTTCAGTGACTGGTGGGCCTACAAGATGGAGGTCATGGATGCGATTCCCTACAACGGCGCATTGATGACGGACGTCGGTGTCCTCGTGAGCTTCAACAGTGACTCGAACGAACTTGCACGACGCATGAACACCGAAGCTTCCAAGGCGGTTCGCTACGGGGGTGTCGAGCCCCATGAAGCCTGGAAATTCGTCACGATCAATCCCGCGAAGCAGCTTCGCATCGACGACCGGACCGGCTCGATCGAACCCGGCAAGGATGCGGACATCGTGATCTGGAGCGGGGACCCACTGAGCACGTTCACACGATGTGAACAGACGTGGATCGACGGACGACGCTACTTCGACATGGATGAGGATCTGATCGCGGCCGGGAAGACCCGTTCGGATCGAGCGGAAATCCTGTCCGGCCTGGTTGCGGAGAAGGCCCGCAAGGCTTCGACCATGAAGGGCGCAGTGATGAACGGCAAGGATCCGGTCTCCGGTAACTGGGATGTCGTGACCGTCACCCAGCGAATGGGTGAGATGCCGATGACCGTGGTCCTCGAACTTTCAGAGGGTGGATCCGTGACCGGGGTCGCTGACCTCTCGATGATGGAGATGGAAGGCAATCTCAATGGAAGTTTCGATGCCGCCAAATCAACCCTGACTCTGGAGCTCACCATGCAGGGACAGATGATCTCCGAGATGACCTTGAAGATCACGGGCGATTCAATGAGCGGCAAGGCCGAGTCGGCCTTCATGCCCGATGGCCCGGGCGCCACCGTCACCGGAACGAGAACGAGCAGTCCACAGGTCGAGGATCCGGTCATGACTTCGGGACGAGGAGGACTTCTCGCGCGCATGCGATATGCCGGAGAAGAACGCCTGTATGAGATCATTCGCAGTGGCTACGATCCCGCCGAGATGAAAGCCGGCGACTGTGGCTGCGGAATCAACAACGACACACGAGATGCCATTGCGCGAGAGGCAGGACGATGAACATCCGAAACTTGACGACGAAAACGACTCTGTGTGCGACCTTGGTGGGTCTTCACTTCGCAACCACGGCCTCCGGTCAGTCGAGGGAGATCACACCACCGGCGCAACAGACGCCGATGGCGATCGTGAACACCACGCTGCACAACCCACCGGCGAACCACGATGGTTCGGACGAGATCATCATTGAAGATGCCTGGATTCTTTTCGACGAAGGTCGGATCACCGGCATTGGCAGCGGACCCCTGGAGGATCTCGATGGATACGAGGTCTTCGATGCCTCGGGACTGCATGTCTATCCGGGACTCATCGCGGGACCGACCCAGCTGGGCCTGCTTGAAACCGAACAGGTCCGGGCGACCGATGATCGGTCCGAACTCGACAACGAACATCCGGAGATTCAGGCCTGGGTCTCGATCAACCCGGACAGCGACCTGATCACGGTTGCGCGAAGCTCTGGAATCATGACGGCACTGGTCTTTCCGGGTGGTGGAACGATCTCGGGGCAACCCTCCGCGATTCGACTCGACGGATGGACGACCGAGGATCTCGCCATCGAGCAGTCGCTCGGCGTGATCGTGAAGTGGCCTCTGATTCATTCCGTGAGTTCCAGATTCAGCCGACGGTCGAATTCCGATCAGAGCGGCAGAGCTCGCGAAAGACTCAAGAAGATCGACACCTACTTCGAGGATGCGGAAGCCTGGCTTGCGGCCAGAGAGACCGATCCGACGATTCCCTTCAACGCACGCTTCGCGGCACTCTCCGGTGTCATCGCGGGCGAGGCACCACTGTTCATCGACGCCTCACGTGCCAGTCAGATCGAAAGTGCCGTGGCCTGGTCCAAGAGGCGTGGGTACGACATCGTGATCGTGGGTGGCACCGCCGCCGCGGAATGCGCACCGCTTCTGGCACGACACGAGGTCCCGGTGATGATCAAGGGAATGCATCGCCTCCCGATGACTCGTCACTCCGACCATGATGCGATCTATCGCATGCCGGAGAGACTTCGCAAGGCAGGCGTTCTCTTCTCGATCGGAAACGGAAGCGGCGAGCCACAGCACGAAAGGAATCTGGCACACCAGGCGGGTACCGCCGGGGCATACGGACTTCCCGCTGGCGCGGCGCTCAGATCGATCACCCTGTCTCCCGCGGAGATCGCGGGAATCGACGACCGACTGGGCTCCGTCGAAGAAGGGAAATCAGCCACGTTGATCATCACCACCGGAAATCCGATGGAGATCACTTCGGATGTTCTGGTTTCGTTCATCGATGGTCGAAGGATCGATCTTTCGAACAGACAAAGCAGCTTGGTCAACAAATACCGCGAGAAGTACCGGCAGATGGGTCTGATCGAGTGAGGATCAACGACCACGACGCAGTGTGACTCCACTGTCGAGTTCGGGAGCACCCTCAAGTGCCGCAAGCACTCGAACGCGAATCGCGGTGCTCGGCAGAGGTGGCTCATCCCAGTCGGGCGACAGTTGGAAACGGTATGTCGAAGAGACGTGATCCCAGTACCTCTGATTGACTTCAGGATCACTCAGATCGAAACTGGCTTCAGACTCGGCGGACTTGTTCGGGCCGGCTGGATCGATCTCGATCCGAAGAAGCCCGGGGTATTTCGAAGGGTCTCCATCCTGATCCAGGAACTCGACGCGAAGAGAGAGAATCTCTTCACCATCCTGGACCATGAATCGGGACAGACCGTGAACTTCCATGCTGGTGGGAACCCAGGGCCAGGCACCTGTGGCGATCTTCACCTCACGAGGTCCGCAGCCGGTCTGAAGACCTCCCACCAGAGTGAGCGCCAGAGCGGCGGAGATGATTTTCGACGCGAGAAGGATGATGGCTGATGGAGTCGGCATCTCACAAGCGTACGTTCTGGATCATCGACTGTCGCCCTTGAGAGACGAGATGCGGTGATCTCGACCGATTCCAAGCCTGGCTGAATCGAGCACCCTGATCCATCTATCCCTTCAGAAGCTCCAGATGTACACTCAAGTCGCACACCCGGACACACTTCAAAGAGAGAACCATGAACAGAACACTGATCTTCGGAACACTCACCTTCCTGATCCTGAACGTCGGTTGCCAGAACGGCAAGGTTCATGAAGAACGACAGGATGACCACGCCATGGCGGAGACCGTCGAGGCGCCGAAGGCTCCCGTGATGCTCGGGGTCAACATGGTTCCAAGTGGACCGATCATGCAGAAGCACCTTGGAGTCAACGGCGAAGAGTCGACGATGATCATCGCGGTGGCGGAAGACACCCCGGCATCCGGTGCGGGGCTCGAACTCTGGGATGTGGTCGTCAGCGTCAATGGTTCAAGTGAGGCCTCTCCGAGTGCCTTGCGAACGGCTCTAAGAGCTTCGAACCCGGGTGACGTGATCGAACTCGGGGTGGTCAGAGGAACGCAGGCCATCACGATCAAGGTGACGCTGGTCGAAGCGGAACACGACAGAATGATCCCGCTTCCGGTCGGAACGGACGGTACCTGATCGAATTCGGGTCGACTGCGACTCAGATCGCTTCGATGAGCGTGAGCTGATCGAGGTTGAGAGTCACCACTTCGAGAGTATCCAGACGCAGCTCCAGACGATCGAGCCAGAGGCGATCATCCTTGGAGTGTGCGAACCATGATCCGGTCTTGGCTTGTCGATAACGCAGAACCTCTCCCTCGACCGCATTCACCCATGATTCATCGTGGGCGTTGGAGATCTGGTGGGAGACACGGACCCGGGTTCCCGGGGCGAAAGCTGGTAGTTCGACACTCATGGCTTCGAGTATAGCTCACGGGGCCACGTCCGCATCAACGATACTGCGAGTACCTCAACTTCGAGACTCGAAGGGAGTGCTGGGTCCCACGGCGACCCTTGCCACGCCTGATGCCCACTTCGAGTTGAAATACGACCTCACGAGATCATCGACTCCCTGGTGAGAAAGCGCATCGATCTCGCGAGCGACCTCGGAAAGTGTTCGTGGCGCACCGCGGTCATGGAAATCCGCCGCGATCGCGGCCGCTCGCGCCGCCATGCTTTCTCCATGCATCATCAACCGGGTCTTGAGACCCACCATCACATTGTCGAATTCATCCAGGGTGATCCCTCCCGAACCGAATCGGTCGAGTTCCTCGTAGATGCTCTCGATGGTTCGTGACACCCGCTCCGGCGTGGTTCCAGCTCCGATGGTGCAGAGACTGCCCGACCCTCTTCTCATGTAGCCGGCGTGAACGTCGTAACAGAGACCCTGTTGTTCACGGACGTGGTCGAACAGTCGAGAGGAACTTCCACCACCGAGGATGCGGGTTGCCACGAGAAATGGCAGTTCGTCGGACGAAGAGAGAGAAGGTGCATCGAATGCCATCTCGACATGAACCTGTGAACCGGACTGTTGAACATGCTCGTCTCCACCGATCCGGGGACGGGGGGCAGGCGCATCGTTTGACCCACCGGACCAACCCGCCAGTCGTCTCTCGAGAATCTCCGCGGCGTCATCGAAGTCGATTCCGCCGGCAAGCGCGATGATCGAACCCTCGGGAAGGCAACGGGCACGCCATGCCGTACGCACGTCTTCGATGGTCGCAGATTCAAGGGCCTGGCTCGATCCGTACGAACTTCGATTGAATGGAGCGGGAAGCGCAAGATGGTTCAATCTGATGGAGGCAAGCTCGGGTGGCTGATCGACGAGTCCCTGAATCGACTGCAGACAGAGACTTCGGACCGGATCCAGGCCGTCCTCGGGCATCAGGGGATCAAGCATCATGTCGGCAAGCAGCTCGAGTGCTGAAGGCAGTTCTTCAGTCCGAAGCGATGCGGAGAGCCGGGTCGAGGTGTCATGAACGGAGATGTTCCTGATCACACCGAGACGATCGAGGCCGTCGTTGAATTTCCTTGAATCGAGTCCACCGGCACCACGCTCGAGCATGCCGGCACAGAGAACAGCAAGGCCGTCCGCATTGTCACCATCCGGATCATCCATGGTGCCCGTGGGGATCCACCAGGAGATGGCCGCACTCTTGACGGAAGGGTTCGATTCCACCAGCAGGCGGACACCACAGGAAAGTCGACGATCTTCAATCACTGAAACGTCGGGTGAGTCTTTTGAAATCGTCATGTGTCGTTCACTTCTGTATCGAGTGTTGTGGAAGGAGACGCGTGAACAACTCCTCACATGAGCATGCGAGAAGAAATCGGGCAATGCACTTGTAGCGTGATGAGGCCTTCAATTGACAAAAAAGTTGCTCGAAGGGTTCAACTGAGCGTTTTTTTTTAAAATTTTTTCTGACGCCCTCGATGATGTGTTTGGTGGTGTGTTTCACGTTGATTCAATTCCGGAATTCGATGTCGCGAAGATGTGAAACGCAACACGCGCCTGAAACGAAACACCATGTCGCAGAAAGACGAGTGCAGAACGAGACAACGATCGTCTCATCAAGGATGCCACGCGTGTGTTTTCGTAGGTCACTTGTTTTCATGCGTTTACGCAGTGATACGAAGTCGCTGAAAAGCCATCTCACAAGCGCATGAACCGTTTCAAGTTGTTGAATCCTCCCGAAGAAGGCGTGGAGAATCAATCCATGCAGGCTTTCGAAGAACGTGTTCTCACGGAAACGATTCAAACCATGAAGCGTGTGATCGGGATTGAAAATACGGGAGCTCACAACCAGGATTTCAGTGTGAAGCGCTCTGTTTTCACTGAAGCATCTTTTATTCCCATTCCGATAAAGGTACAACTCGTCAGACTGGTGCCGTCGACGCGCCGACGCACCGCATTCCTGATCAGGAAAATGTAAGTCTCCGACAATGCGCGACGAAAGGGTTCAGAATGGCGAAGAAAAAGGCCACTCGTAAAAAGGCTGCGCGTAAGAAAGTGACACGCAAGAAGGTAGCCAAGAAGACCACTCGCAAGAAGGTCGCTAAGAAGAAGACTGCCAAGAAGGCCACTCGCAAGAAGGCAGCCAAGAAGAAGACTGCCAAGAAGGCGACACGCAAGAAGGCAGCCAAGAAGAAGACCGCTAAGAAGGCCACTCGCAAGAAGGCCACCAAGAAGAAGACTGCCAAGAAGGCCACTCGCAAGAAGGCAGCCAAGAAGAAGACTGCCAAGAAGGCCACTCGCAAGAAGGCAGCCAAGAAGAAGACCACTCGCAAGAAGGTCGCTAAGAAGAAGACTGCCAAGAAGGCCACTCGCAAGAAGGCCACCAAGAAGAAGACTGCCAAGAAGGCCACTCGCAAGAAGGCCACCAAGAAGAAGACCGCTAAGAAGGCCACTCGCAAGAAGGCCACCAAACGCCGTCGCTGACTTCTCAGTTCAGTCCGTGAAATCTTTCCGACGGGAGCCGCTTGCCGGCTCCCGTCGTGTTTTTCGGCATTTGATGTCGCTCAGAAAATATGGATCGGGTAGATTCCCTCGAGCCGGATTGCGGATCCAGGGACCATTTCACCGGACACCCTTGAGAGGCCACGTCACCATGACTCATGTAATTGCTGAACCCTGCGTGGGAACGAAGGACACGGCGTGTGTCGATGTCTGTCCGGTGGATTGCATCCACCCGAAGTCGGATGAGGATGCATTCGAAAAGAACACGCAGCTGTTCATCGATCCGGACACCTGCATCGACTGCGGCCTGTGCGTCGACGAGTGCCCGGTCCAAGCGATCTATCCTGAAGAGGATCTGCCCGACGAGTGGATGAAGTACATCCAGATCAATGTGGACCACTTCAGCACGGAGTGATCGAGCCCGATGAAGGCCTTGAAGTCTCTCAGGCAGCTTCGTCCAGGGACTGATCTCCCGAACACAGATCAAGACCACAGGGTGCATCGGATCGCTCGGTCCAATCCTCGGCCCTGGGGCCAAGTCTGAGTTCGCTCGACATGGTCTTGCGATACCCGAGCTTTCTGACGATCTCCAGGACATCGCTCCATGATGGGAACGATTTGCCGTTGACCTGCTTGAAGGCATCGATCGCCATCAGGAACAGAAACTGCTCGTTGGTCATTTCACCTTCTTCGGCGGCCTTGACGAAATCCGTCAGACGTCGACCGGGCCCTCTTCGGCGCTCGAGATTGGTCGGATCACTGCCAAGAAGGCGTCGGTCGAGACCGGATCGTCGATCGACGACCTCGCCGTCGTTGTTCCACTCGCCATTGTTTCCTTGTGGGTTTGCACTCATGGTGGATCGTTCCCTCGCTGCTTGCAGATCGTGAGCTACACTGGGCGGGCGCCCAGACCTTCATGACACCACTCGGCATAAAACAATGACGACTGAAGCAGCAAATACAGGACAACAGACATTCAACCCGCTGGCTGCCATCTGTGCGTGGCTGATCCCCGGTCTGGGCCACTGGATCAGCGGTGAGAAGGCACGAGGCGGGCTGATTCTGCTCGGAATCGCCTTTTTATGGATCTGCGGCATCTTCATCGGAGGCCTTGATGCCGTCGACCGGTCCTCCGACAGGCTGTGGTTCGTGGCACAGGCCGGAAGCGGACCCATTGCATTCGCCGTCAACGGCCTGAATGAAAGAGTCATCAAGTCGGGAAACGTGGGCGAGCTGATCGATGCCCCCGCGATGAGGGGTCAGAAGATCGACAAGATCAGCACTTCGATGGGGATCGCCAGAGCCAATGAATACGGAATTCTGTTCACGGCACTCGCTGGTCTCATGAACATGATCGCGATCCTCGACGCCGCCACGAGAACCAAGGGTGAACGACGCCGAGAGGGGGAAGGCACATGACGAACATGCTCGCATGGATCCCCTTCATCGAACCAGTGCCGAACATCGGATCGTGGTGGCCCCTGCTTCTGCTGCCGTTGTCGATCGGTCTCTCACTCGTCTATCGTGCGATTCGAACCAAGGATCTCGCCAACTACGCTCGGGATGTCACGATCATGACGATGCAGATCATCCTGGCCATGGCGGGACTCGGGATCGTCTTCGCCATCGTCGTTCAGTGGCTGGTGCCACTGCTGCCCGTCACGTGACCTTGCGAACACCACCACCGGGACGTTCGGTCTTGGACACGGGACGCTGCTTTCCAAGACGTCGAGTGGCCTGACCACGTGCGCCGAATTTAGGATTGGAATTCAGATCGGATTTCTTCTTTTTCTTCTTCCTGCCGCCATAGTGCTCGTCGGGCTTGGAGGAGGATCTGTGGTCTTCGGGATCGTATTTTCCGGCGGATGCCTTCGACTTGCCTCGCCCGGAGTTCGCGCCGGCCCGCCGTTGTCCCTTCGCGGCGTCCTGCTCTTCGCGAAGCTTCGCCTTGCGCTCGAAACTCTTGAGTGCCTTTTCGCCGTCCCGGGTCTTTTCGAGTCGCTCGAGATCGACTTCCCGCATCCAGTGTTCGTAGGGCGGAGGATCGATTCGACCGACCTTCGTTCCGGCCACGGAACGAAAACGAAGCCAGTGGTCCTCTTCACGCGGTGAGACGAGCGAGAAGGCGTTGCCGACACCACCACCGTGGGCGGCTCGACCGACACGGTGGACATATTCCTCGGTTGACACCGGAAGGTCGTAGTTGATCACGGTCTCGATCGCGGTGATGTGAAGCCCACGAGCTGCCACATCCGTCGCGACGAGTACGGGGAGTTCACCCGACGAAAACCGTTGGATCGCACGCTCGCGCTGTGCCTGTGAACGGTTTCCGTGGACCAGGCCGACGGAGAGACCGTTGCGCCGAAGAGCGGTGGAGATCCAGCCGGCACGCCGCCGCGTTCGTGAAAAGACCACGACACCGCGAAGTTCCTGATCCTTGATCAATGAAAGAACGATCGGAACCTTGACACTGTCCGGAACATGCATCGAATACTGACCGATGTGTCCGACCGCGGTATTCGCACCGATCTCGGCGCGGAAGGGCACGTCGAGAAAGTCATTGGCCAACGCGGCGATGGGCTTGGGCATCGTGGCGGAAAAGAAAAGCATCTGTCTTTGATCGGGAATTCGCTCGAGGAGGTGACGGACCTGTGGAAGGAAACCCATGTCGAGCATTCGATCGGCCTCATCGACCACCACCTGGCGAACATGGGCGAGCGAGAGAGCTCCGCAATCGATCAGTTCACGAAGTCTGCCCGGGGTTCCCACCAGAAGATCGACGCCGGATTCGAGGGCGTCACGCTGAGGACGAAGAGCCGACTTCCCAAAGACGGCCTTGGACCGAAGCACGGAACCGCGAAACAGAGATCGACCTTCTTCTGCCACCTGTTGGGCGAGCTCTCGGACAGGGCACAGCACAAGCGTCCTGATGCGACGAGAGGGATCGACGGGCTTTCCCTTTTCTCGTGGCGGTGGATCGTCGAGGAGGCGCTGGGCGAGCGGAATGGTGTAGGCGAGCGTCTTGCCGGTACCGGTTGGGGCCAGACCGACGATGTCACGCCCTTGAAGCGAGGCCTCAAGCGTGGCTTTCTGAATCGGTGTGGGCGTGTGGATATCCATCTTCTCCAGACCGGAGAGCAGGATTGGATTCAAAGCGAAATCATTAAAAGAACTCATGGCACTGCCCAGACGTATATGAAGGTGAACGAGGAGCATATCGGGCCTTGGCGATCTGAACAGAGATCGAAAGGCTCCAAGTTGTTCCGACTTATCACTGGAGGAGCCAGAGACGGCTTTTTCATCCGTATTCATCAGGAATCCGGAGAACCAACGAGGGAGAGGTCAAGCAGGACCTCTCTCAGGACGATGAAGGGCCTGAGCGCTTTCACCGGAAAAGCGTTCTGAAATTCACCCGTAAACCGGCTGTGCGGAGTGTTCATCATGAACCACGAAAACGACCACCGAGGCGATCCAGCATCTCAGGAACCCGTTCATGAGCTTCGAGCCCACCTGGATTTCGAATCCGAATCATGGAACGGATCCAGACAGGATTTGAACGGGACAGCTGATGATGTCAAAAAAGACGGTCTGAACTTCTGGCACGATGCCTTCGATCCCGCCAGAGAAATGTCCGCGTACCACAGGCTTGCGATCGAACCGATGAGAATGAACGACCTGCTCTCGATCTGGAAATTCGGATCGACTTCGAGCGAAGGACGAAACATCATTCTGGATTGTGAAGTCGCTCGCGCGAAAGTGGATGATCCACTGAAGGTTCTCAGGACACTTCACCAACGAACCGTGGATCTGGTCGGCCGTGACACCGCCGAAGGTCTGCTCATTCTCGATGACGACGCACTCGCATTGTACGCGGCAAGCTTCGAGATAAACGAATTGCAGATGGTTCGAGTGAACGGACCGATCGATCGTGGTGACATCACCGCGATGTTGGAAAACGCCACCAGTGGGAATTCGATCCTGGAGGCTGAAATGCGCTCCGAGTGCAGTGTTGAATGGCAACTCAACGGACCTGCGATCATCGAGAGCCGCAATCTCGACATGATCGCTGCCGCACTGGGCACCGACATGGCACGGTACGTCGAAGCGTTCCTGGGATTGGAAGCGGGAAACATCCCGCGTCCACCACAGGAGACCATGATCCAACTTCTGGCTCGGACGAATTCCATTCTGGTGAGCCCCCGGGACACGCAGATCGCGGATGCTTCGATCGAAATCGGCATCCGCTCGGATGTCCAGGGTGAGATCCAGTCCGAACTCGTGTTTCTCAGGCCCTACGGAATCTGGCAACCACGTGAAGCGGCATGAAGCCGCGAGGCATGACGAAAGGCGAGAGCTGAACCGACTTCGGGGCTGAAACCCGGGCATGAGGGTACGCTGTCCTCATGATCTCACGCCTTGGATTGATCGTCAGCAACACCATCGGTCGATGTGTTCCCGACCCTTTCGTGCTTGCCCTCGGACTCACCGTTCTCACCGCCCTGCTCGCCATGGTCTTCGTGGTCAGCGGGCAGGACCGGACATCGGAAGAGTTCACCGCGGTGCTGGACGCCTGGTGGAACGGCGGCATCTGGACCTTCCTGAAGTTCGGCATGCAGATGTGTCTGATCCTGGTCACGGGATTCGCCCTGGCCTCAAGCAAGCCGATCCGATGGTGCATCGAGCGAATCGCGTCGATCCCACGTGATACCGCCAGTGCGGCGGCTCTGATCGCACTGGTCGCCATGTGCGCGGGTCTCATCAACTGGGGACTGGGACTGATCGTGGGTGCGTTGCTGGCATCGACCTGTGCTGAATTTCTCGGCAGACGAGGTGTCCGGGTCCACTATCCGCTGATCTGTGCGGCGGGATACACCGGCATGCTGACCTGGCACGGAGGCCTCTCGGGCTCGGCCCCGCTGAAGATGACGAAGATGGAGGAGATCACGAGCATTCTGCCTGCCGAAGTGATCGCGACGCTGGGCGTGGAACCCGTGCCACTGCAGGCATCCATCTTTTCGAATCTGAATCTGTTCGTCACGATTGGAATGCTGGTCCTGGTTCCACTGACCTTGTTTCTTCTGGCCCCGGGAAGAGAATCGGAGATCAGAACCGCGGCCGATCTGGATGTTCGCAAGACCGATGACAAGGACGATGACGTCCCGAATCGAGACGGCATCGTGGCGATTCTCTTGAACGGCACCGTCGCCTGTGGATTGCTGCTGGGCATGATCATCTATCTGCTTCGTAGTGGTGGACTGGGGCGACTCGGACCCAATGAAGTGAACGCGACGATGCTGGGGCTCGGCATGCTTTTCCACGGATCGCCGAGGCGATATCTGCATGCTGTCGAAAAGTCCGCGCGAGGATGCGCCGGAATCATTCTTCAATTTCCGTTCTACGCGGGCATCATGGCGCTGCTCTCGGCCTCGGGCCTGGCGCTCTGGCTGGCGGAGACCACGTCTCAGAACGCGACGGCGACCTCCCTTCCGATCATGACTTTTCTCAGTGCCGGTGTGGTGAACTTCTTCGTTCCCTCCGGTGGTGGGCAATGGGGCATTCAGGGACCGATCGCACTGGAGGCCGGGGCCGCGGTCGGTGTTCCGGCGGGCAAGATGATCATGTCCGTCGCCTACGGCGACGAGCTCACCAACATGTTGCAGCCATTCTGGGCGATTCCACTGCTTGCGATCACGGGAATCAAGGCTCGTGAGATCGTCGGGTACACGGCCCTCGTGATGATCGTGGCGGGATCCTGGATGACCATCGGACTTCTTGCCTTCTGAAATTTGAGAAATGAATCTTGGTCCCCCGGATTCATTCTGTAGGATCAAGCCAAGCAGAAACACTGAACTCTCGGAGAAAGACAATGAACAAGTCATTATTGAAGACAGTGATCGTTTCAACCGGTCTGATCGCACTCGCAAGTGGTTGCGCTCCAAAGCAGGCGCCGGAACAGAAACCGAATGACGAATTCATGGTGGCTCCCGGCGCACTCTCGGACGACCATCGAAATGATGATCGTGCCTCGATGGAGGAGGAGCTCGAGCGCAGGATGGATGAGCGCGAGCACCGCATGATGGAACACATGCACGCAATCATGGACGAACGCTTCGAACAGATGGCGGACATGGTTCGAGCGGGCGTCGAAGAGCACATGGACCACTTCCGCGAAGACACGCATCGCATGGGTGAAGATATTCATGAGCAGATGATGGAACGTGAAGATCACATTCGCGGCGCCTTCGATCAGATCTTCGAGCGGATGGAACGGTTCCACGAGGAGATCGAGAGACTCCATGAGAACATCCACGAAGTCGAGATGAGATGGCACGAACGTGCCGAAGAGTTCGGCCATGACATCATGGGTGGCATGGAGGACCGGGACGAGGGCGTCAAGGAAGCCTTCGAGGACGTCTTCTCGCACATCAAAGAGCTGCATCACATGCTCGAAGAAAGTCACGCCTGGAACGAGAAGGAAGACTGGAACGACGAAGAGGAATGTGAAGACGATGAGGGGCACGAAGAGGGCGAGATGGGATTTGAATTCGACATTCAGATCGACACCGATGACCCGGCCATGGCTGAATTCGCACAAGGCATCAGTGAGACCATTCGAGCGATGGTGATGGAACAGATGATGCAGATGCGTGAAGGTGACGACGAAGAGGATGACCAGGCCGAACGACGCCGTCGACGTGGCGAAGACAAGGCCGAGCGTGGCGCCGAAAGAAGAAAGAGAGACAGAAGGGGTGAACGTCAGGACTCCGAGAGGAACTGACACCCACTGTCGCAACGAGTTGATCGAAGCATGAGAGAAAACCCCTCCAAGCACGCTTGGAGGGGTTTTTCATTGATCAGAGAAACCATGGGTACCGATCAGACGACGCCCTGGGCCACCATGGAACGTGCCACCTTCAGGAAGCCGGCGATGTTCGCGCCGTGCAGCAGGTCGTTTCCGAAACCGTACTCCTTCGCGGCCGCCGCGCTTTCACGGTGGATGTTCTGCATGATGCCGCGAAGTCTCGCATCGACCTCCTCGCGTGACCACGAAAGGCGCTGTGATGCCTGAGACATCTCGAGTGCGCTGACCGCGACGCCACCGGCATTGGCCGCCTTGCCGGGACCGTAGAGAACGCCATGTTCTCGAAAGACGGACTGTCCATTGGGGTCGGTCGGCATGTTCGCACCTTCGGACACCAACCAGCATCCGTTGTTGACGAGGTTCTGAGCATCGGGACCCAGCAGTTCGTTCTGGGTCGCCGAGGGGAAGGCACAGTCGGCCTTGACCGCCCAGAGCGGATTGGATGAGGCGGAGCGATCGGTCTCGTGATAGGTCGAACCGCTGAACTGCTGTGCGTACTCCGAGACCCTGCCACGACGAACGTTCTTGAGATCCTTGATCCAGGCGAGCTTTTCACGGTCGATGCCGGCGGGATCATGGATCCAACCGGATGAATCCGAGACGGTGACCGGTCGTGCGCCGAGATCAAGCAGCTTCTCGATGGTGTACTGCGCCACGTTTCCACTTCCGGACACGAGACACGTCGCGTCTTCGATGGTCTTGCCGGCTGCTTTCGCCATTTCATCCGCGAAGTAGACCGCGCCGTATCCGGTCGCTTCCGGACGGATCAGACTTCCGCCGTATTCCATGCCTCGACCGGTGAGAATTCCGGCGAAGGTGTTGGTCAGCTTGCGATACATGCCGAACATGTAGCCGATCTCCCGACCCCCCACTCCGATGTCACCCGCCGGCACATCGGTGTCGGGACCGATGTGTCGATAGAGCTCGGACATGAAGGCCTGACAGAATCGCATGACTTCAGCATCGGTTCGCCCACGTGGATCGAAATCGCTGCCACCCTTGCCGCCACCGATGGGAAGCCCGGTGAGACTGTTCTTGAAGACCTGTTCGAACGCGAGGAACTTCAGAACGCCGAGATTGACCGAAGGGTGGAAACGAAGCCCACCCTTGTAGGGGCCGATCGAGCCATTGAAGTTGATGCGATAGCCGCGGTTGACGTGCACCTTGCCGTCGTCGTCCATCCAACTGACACGAAACTGAAGGATGCGCTCGGGCTCGACGATGCGCTCGAGGATTCCTGCTTCGATGAATTCCGGGTGTCGGTCGAGAACCGGCACGAGAGAGGGAACCACTTCCCCCACGGCTTGGAGAAAGTCACCTTCGGTGGAATACCTCGTGTTGAGGTCCTCCATGACTGAATCAACGGTTGTGGAACAAAGCTGTTTCGACCATCTTTGAGACTCCAAATGATTTGAAGAAATTCTAACCGTCAACGGGGTTCTGCAACAACGGGGAAGGCGCTCGAGAGAGGTTCCCCATAAAGTAGAGAGGGGTTTCGAGCCCGCAGGGCAGGACGAAAGGGACCATGTCGATTCGATTCAAGACCATCTTCGGAATCGTGCTGATTCAGATTTCAGCTCTGGTGGTCGTGGTGTGGGCGAATCTGGACATCCTGAGCAGATCGAACAATCGAATGTTTGATGATCAGGCGCGCGCGGTCGCCACGCTGACCGCCCAGAGGGCGTGGTCCGCGGCCAAGGATTCACCTGAGGTCTTCGATGCTGAAATCAGCTGATGCAGGAGGCCGATCCGAGGCTCGAGTGGATCCGTATTCTCGACGAGGACCAGGTGGTTCCGGAGTCCACCCCCGGGGTTCTGATCAACACCGTCACCATCACCAACGGATCCGGTCTTGATTCTGGTGATCGAGTGGTCGTCGCATTGGACCGAACGGGAATGCAGGAAGCGATCGACAACGCCCTGACACGTTCGATCGGCATTGCGGTGCTTGAAATCGTCGCGTCCATCGGTTTCTCGCTCTGGCTGGCGAACTGGCTCCTGGGACGGCTCACGAACCTCCAGACGGCTTCCAGAAGCATTGCGGATGGAGATTTCTCACGCAGGGTCCCGGTGGAAGGGAAAGACGAGATCGCAGACACCTCGGCGGCATTCAATCTGATGGCGAGCCGACTCTCCGAGCTGGTGGAACGGGTGAGAAGTGAAAGCTCCAGACGGGAAGCGATCGAAGGCGAATTGAGAATCGCTCGTCAGATTCAGGACGCACTGCAACCGGATGCCTGTCCACTCTTCCCGAATCATCCGCCGATCGAAGTCGAAGCGGTGGAGGATCCCATTCAGGAAGTCGCCGGAGACTTCTACGACTGGTTCGCGATCGACGAAAGACACCTGGCGATCGTGATCGCCGATGTCGCGGGCAAGGGTGTTCCTGCGGGACTGTTCGCGGCCGCCTGTCTTTCGGTGGTGCGAACTCTGTCACGAACGGGAATCTCCCCTTCGCAGGTCCTTGGGATGGCCAATGAACAACTGGCGGAGAGAAATCGTGAACAGATGTTCGCCAGTCTGTCCCTGCTCCAGATGGATCCCGCCACGGGCAGGATCAATGCTGCAGTCGCCGGCCACCCGGCGGCCAGGATCATCCGAGCCGACGGCCGGGTGGAACGGGCACTCGAACGAACCGGTCCCATTCTCGGTGTGATTCCGGGCGCGGAATGGACCGAGACCTCCTGCGTTCTTGAAACCGGTGATCGGTTGGTTCTGGTCACGGATGGCGTGCTGGAGGCACGAAACGACGCCGGCGAGATGCTCGAAGACGAGGGTTTCGACAAGATGCTCGCGGCCGTGGGTGAAGTCGACTCCTCGCAGACGGCGAGAAGGATCGCCTGGTCCGTCAGAACCCGGGAGGGTGAAAACCCCTACGACGACCTCACCGTGGTGGTTGTTCGCCGATTACCCGAAGTCTGATCGCCTTCGACGTTGCGTCATTCGAGCTGAGCGGTTGCAATCGAGTGATGAAGAACCACCCACTCGTCCGGACCTCATGTCTCATCGCAACGATTCTCTGCGCCGGCCACCTGGCGGACACCGCGTTCGCACGACAAGCAGTGAACACGACTCGAGATTCGAAGGTCGAATTGAGCGCACCCGAGGAGGAGGAGGGATTCGTCTTCGTGGTCTATGGCGATCGAACGGGAGGCTCGGCGAACGGAGTGACGGTGCTGCAACAGGCGGTGACGGAGACCAACCTCTTCGATCCGGATCTGGTGATGACGGTCGGAGATCTGATCCAGGGCTACAACACCACCAGCGAGTGGATGCCTCAGATGCTGCAGTACAAGGCGATCATGTCGAACCTGGAGTGCCCCTGGTACCCGGTGGCGGGAAACCACGACGTGTACTGGCGGGGTCCCGACAGGCCGGCGGAAGAACATGAGACCAACTACGAGGAACATTTCGGCCCTCTGTGGTACGACTTCACCCACAAGAACGCGCACTTCATCGTGCTCTACACCGACGAAGCGGATCCGAAGACCGGCGTCAGAAACTTCGGGAGACCAGCGTCACAGAAGATGAGTGATGAGCAGATCGAGTTTCTCGAAGCCGCACTCGAGCGAGGTGCCGATTCAGATCACGTCCTGGTCTTTCTCCATCACCCCCGCTGGTTGAAGGGTGGGTACGGAGACGATTGGGACAAGGTGCATGCCGTGTTGAAGGATGCCGGCAACGTCAGCGCCTGCTTCGCGGGTCACATTCACCAGATGCGCTACGACGGAAAGCGTGATGGCATCGAATACGTCAGTCTGGCCACGGTGGGAGGTCACCAGAACTTCTTCGCGCCCGACGCCGGGTGGGATGACGAATTTCACGTGATCACCGTCAGGCCCGATGCACTGGAGATGGCGGCGGTTCCGGTGGGAGAGACGCTCGATGTGCGTCGAATCACCGGTGACATCTCGCAGGATGCGCGAGCGCTGGCGACTCTCAAGCCGTTCTTCGGAGATCCGATCGTGGTCGACGGTGAAGGCGGCAGCGATCAACGGTTGAGTTTCAGTCTGAAGAATCCCACGGATCGAACGATTCTGGTCACGGCGCGACCCGGCTCCGATGATGCGCGATGGGACTTCGAACCCAAGAGCGTGCACCAGCGAATCGGACCGGGTGGCACCGCGGTGCTCACGACGAACGCCACCCGGGATCCGCTGGTGATCGATGACCACTTCTCGGTTCCCGAACTCGATCTCGAAGATCAGCATGCTCGATGGCGTCAGAACCTTCGACATTCCGGCGTCGACGCATGCGCTCGATGTCGAGATCATCCTGCCACCCTCTCCCGGACCGAACAACGGCCGAGTGGTACTCGATGGGTATGACGATGCGGTCGTGATTCCTCATGACAAGATCGACTTCGAGGAAGGCCCCTTCACCGTCGAGGTGAGGCTCAAGGCTCGTACGATCACGGGAACCCGGGGGTTGGTGACCAAGGCCGAACAGTCGGAGTACGGCCTGTTCGGAACCGACGGCGTTCCTGAATTCTGGGTGATGACCGGTGGCCGAGTATCTGGTCGCTCGGCTCGGAGTCGATGACGGTTCTGGCGCTGAACGAGGAGTACCACCTCGCGGGCGTCTGGGATGGCGAAGAGGCCCGGCTGTACGTGAACGGGGTGCTGGCGGGCCGAGCGGCGGGAGAAGGACCTCGCCAGCGCAATGGACTTCCCCTGGTGATCGGTGGTGACGCCGATGCCAGTGGTGCGGCGACCCGGCTGTTCAGCGGCGAGATCAACGACGTCAGACTTGTCGACAGTCGCCACGTTATGAGGGCGATCGTTTCGATCTTCCGATCACACGATTCGGCAACGACGACGAGACGATCGCGCTTCTTGAATTCGGGATCTCGCTACGGCCGTCTTCATCCCGACGAATCAACCAATCAGGCACATGGATTCGAGACCGGTGACCCAGAACTCCAGAGCCCCCCCAGGTCATGGATGGTTGAGGAGTGGTGATCCGTTAGAATGAAGTGCGAAAGAAGTTTTCATGAGCGCAAACACCAAGAAAATCTGGCTTCTCCGACACGCGCAGACCGAATGGAGCGTGAACGGCAGACACACCGGAAGTCGTTCGGACATTCCGTTGACCGAGGATGGTGAACGAATGGCTCGTGAACTCGAGCCGATCGTCGGACACCGTGCGTTCGACCTGGTGCTGGTCAGTCCCATGCAACGAACGCGACGGACCGCGGAACTCGCGGGCATCCTCGATGGTGCCGAGTTCGATGAGAATCTTCTTGAATGGGACTACGGCGACTACGACGGAATCACCACCAGTCAGATCCGTGAGACGGTGCCGGACTGGACCATCTGGAATGGAACCTGCCCCGGGGGTGAGACCGGGGAACAGGTGGCCGCGAGGGCGCGCTCCGTGATCGATCGGGCGCTTTCCGTCGAAGGTGACGTCGCGCTGGTCTCGCACGGGCACTACCTCAGGGTGCTGGGAGCGACCTGGTTGCGAATGGCACCTCAGCACGGAGCTGATCTGATGCTTTCGACGGGAACGGTCTCCGTTCTGGGTTTCGAACACGAATACAGAACGATCATCCACTGGAACCAGTTGGTGAAAGGCATGACGAAGGAATCATCATGACCATCACCCTGAAGCAGGACGGCAACATCTCGAGACTCGTTCTCGATGACTCGACCAGACGGAACACCCTGACGGTGTCGATGCTCGAGGACATGAACGCGGCACTGGAAGAAGCGGGTTCAGGGCACCGGACTTCGGTGCTCGAACTCCGTGGTTCGGGCGACGTCTTCTGTGCGGGGATCGATCTGGATGCATGCCATGCCTCGAACGCGAACACGGTGGCACTTCTGACCGGGCTCTCGAAGGCCATCCGTCGCCTGCGTCGACTGCCTCAGGTCGTGGTCGCGGGCGTTCAGGGTGCCGCGATCGCAGGAGGAAGCGCACTGCTCACGGGATGTGACTTCTGTTGCGTGGAGGCAGAAGCGAAACTGGGCTATCCGGTGACCCGCGTCGGACTTTCGGCCGCGGTCTCAGTGCCGACATTGCAGGGAAAGATAGGTGCGGCGGCGACCAGAGGGCTCGTTCTCGAAGGGCGGGTGATCAATGGCCGGGAAGCGGTCGCACTGGGCCTTGCGGATCAACTGGCCGAATCGCGTGCGGAGCTGGATGAACTCACGGAGGCACGGTGCCAGAACCTGGCTGCCAAACCCCCCAACGCACTCAAGACCACGAAGGCGTGGTTGAATGAACTCGAGTCCGCGGGGGACGACCTCGTGCTTGACGCGGCGCTGCAACGATCTCTTGACACCGCCGTGCATTCCGAAGCATCAGAGATGCTCGAAAAGAATTGGATCCAGAAGAGGACCGCATCATGAAACGCGAACTTGTGTCACTGACGAAGAATGGCGGTGTGGCACGCGTCGGACTGAAACGCCCCGAGAGCCGAAACGCACTCTGCGCGACCATGATCGACGAACTGTCCTCGGTGATCGCCGAGGTCGAATCCGATGCCGAGCTGCGCGTGGTGGTCCTCGAGGGTGAAGGAAAATCATTCTGTGCCGGGATGGATCTCAAAGGAGTTCGAGATGATCCCAGCGCGATGGGCGGCATGCTTGAGGGATTGGCCCAAGTCAGCGTGCGAATCCGGACCCTGAGCATTCCCACGATCGCTCGTGTCCAGGGCGCTGCCATCGGAGGTGGCTGCGGACTGCTTGCGATCTGCGATTTCGCGATCACGCACCCCGAGGCCAGAATCGGATACCCGGAGGTCGACCTGGGCATCTGCCCCGCGGTGGTCGCACCCTGGTTGATTCAGAAGATCGGGGCGGGAAAAGCCCGGAGCTTGCTCCTTGCGGGAGGCACCATGAACGGTGCGGCGGCACTTGATCATGGACTGGTCGACGAATGCGTGCCATTTGAAATGCTGGACGAGGCCGTGGAACGACGTACGAAGAGAATTCTCGCCGGCGGAGCGAATGCGGTGCGGGTCACCAAGGAATGGTTGAATGAGCTCGAGGGCGACAAAATCCGGCAGGACGTCCTCAAGGGCGGTCAGTTATCCGCCTCGGTGATTCAGGGCGAAGAAGCACAAGAACGAATCAGACAGCTCTGGAAAGACTGAGTCTGATCAATCGTGGAGCAGAAGCTCCGCAGCCGCTATCATGATCGGTCCGTTGAAGACCTCGATCCAGACGACAGACCAAACGAGTCGCCCGCCATCCGCCTCTCGGTCGGGAACAGACATGAACCACAACGACCACATCCGCGCGATCGGCGCTGACGGGGAATCGGAGACGATGAACAACGAACACCACCAACTCGAACTCAGCGAAAGCGAGGGCATCACGACGCTCAAGCTGGTTCCGAACCCGGACAATCCCAGGGGTGGGATGGTCGTCCTCGACGAGTGGTTGATCGAGCAGCTCCACGGAGCCCTCGACGTCATCGAAAGCAGCCCCCCCCACAGTGGGTTTGATTCTTGCCAGTGCCTCGGACCGAGCGTTCGTCGCCGGAGCCGATCTGGCCGAAATCGAGTCCAAGGACGACGCACAGCTGTTCGCGTACCTCGAACGGGCTGCGGCGGCCTATCTCAGAATCACCAACCTCGACTGCCCCAGCGTCGCCGTGATCGGTGGCAGCGCCCTGGGAGGCGGCCTCGAGATTGCCATGCACTGCGACGGGACTGATCGCGCTGGAGACTCCGGGATGACGGGAGGCCTTATCGTGGTCGGTCTTCCCGAGGCGGGTCTCGGTCTCTGTCCCGGGCTGGGGCGGCACCCAGATGCTCCCGGCCCGGATGACCACCATCGATGCGATTCGTGCCACCGCCACGGGCAAGCCTTGGAAGAGCGATGCACTTCCCAGCGGACTGTTCGACGGCCGCGTCAACGACGCTTCGCTCCTCGAGGAAGCAGGACGCAGCTGGTTGAAACAGCACCCCAGACACCGACGCTGGGACGTCCCCCGCTGTCTGGACGACCTGAGTCGCGATGTTCTCATCGTCGCGCTCGACGAACTTGAATCGGCCCTTCCGGATGCGGAATCCGCGAAGGCCGTGATTGAATGCGTTCGAAGCGGAATGGATCATGGTTTCATGACCGCGCTTGAAACAGAACGCAGACTTCTCGTATCACTTCGACACACCCCCCGTCGCCCGCGAGCGGCTCGAAGCCTTTCTTTCCCGACAAAGCTGAATTGGAAGACGTCAATGACCACTGCAGAAACCAACCTCCAGAAGGAACTCAAGAAAGTCTCGAGCAAGGATCGAGAGTACATCCAGAGCGGACTCGAAATGCTCGGTCCGGATCCGGATTCACTCGGACATGCGAAGAACCTGTTCTACGGAAACATCAATCAGAAGCTGTGCTTCCCGTACCCGGAGACTCCGGCCGAGGAAACCGCACGCTGTGATGAGCTTCTGGAGCGACTCGACGACTACCTGAAGAACGAACACCCCACGATCCATATCGATCAGCAGCAGGAGATTCCTCCCGCGACCGTGCAGCGACTCTTCGACATCGGAGTTCTGGGGATGACCATCCCCTCCGAATTCGGCGGTCTTGGTCTTGGAATCACGAGTTACAACCGAGTGCTCACCAGAATCGGACGGACCTGCGGCTCCACCGCCGTGCTGGTGTCGGCTCACCAGTCGATCGGTTGCAAGGCCGTGATGCTGTTCGGTACCGATGAACAGAAGCAGCGCTTCCTTCCAAGAATGGCCACCAACGCGCTTTCGGCGTTCTGTCTCTCGGAACCAAACGTCGGCTGTGATGCGGGTGGACAGGAAACGACCTGCGAACTGTCCGAAGACGGCACGCACTACATCCTGAACGGCGAGAAGAAATGGGCGACCTCGGGTGCGCTCTCGGGTCTCTTCACCGTGATGGCGAAACAGAAGATCGAAGACCCCAAGACCGGCAAGATGAAGACCAAGGTCACGGCGTTGATCTGTTATCCCAACATGGATGGCGTCGACATCTTCAGCCGAAACCGCGCCAAGTGCGGCATCCGCGGCACCTGGCAGGCGAGAATCAAGCTCACCAACGTCAAGGTCCCGGTTGAAAACAGACTCCACGATGAAGGCAAGGGCCTCAACGTGGCACTGACCTGTCTCAACTACGGACGATGCACCCTTTCCGCCGGCATGGTGGGCGCAGGCTCGTACGCGTACGAACAAGGGGTCAAGTGGGCGACCTATCGAAATCAGTTCCAGCGTCCGATCGGGGACTTCGCCCAGACACGTGAGAAGATCGCCCGCATGGCCTCCTGGTGCTACGCAATGGATGCCATGCTCTACATGACGACCGGTTTCCTCGATCGAGGAGACAAGGACATCATGGTCGAGACCGCGATGTGCAAGGTCTTCTGCTCCGATCACGGATGGCTCGTCGCCGAAGACTGCATCCAGATCATGGGCGGCGAATCCTACATGGCTGAAAACGAGATCGAACGATTGTGGCGTGACAGCCGGATCAACAGAATCGTGGAAGGTGCCAACGAAGTCATGCACCAGTTCATCTGCAACTACGGCGCGAAGCCGTTGCTCGAATCGATGCTCGAGATCAAGAACGCACCAGTCAGAAACATGGCCGCGGGAGCACGCCTCGGTGCGGAGGTCTTCCTCGGCATCAAGCGCTCGGCTCCCGCCCTCGACATGCTCGATGATTCACTGGCACCACTCGCCAATCGCATCAGCACGATGACCCGGGAACTGAGCCATGAATTCAAGCGAATGGCCGCGGAACTGAAGGAGAAGTTCGCGACCGATCACCTGACACAAGAACGGATCTCGCACTGCTTCATCAAGCTTCACGCGATGATCTGCTCGCTTTCGAAGCTCGATCTCAGCATCAGGAACGGCGTGAGCGGCAAGGATCTCGATCAGGAACGGACGATCGTTGAGCATCTCTTCACGCTGTTCGAACACGACATCGAGATCAAGAGAATGGAACTCCGGAACAATTCGGACGACACGATGGCCCGGGCGGCCGACGCCGCGTTCGAATGGTCGAAGGGACTTTCCAACAGCGATTACGCCATTCCGGAATCCACTCCCGACGCCTCGGCCAGAGGCCACGGAAAGCAAGTCGACCAGACACAGATCCCCCAGTTCGATGAAGGCTCGATCTTCGAAGGCGAGCAACTCTGATCTCGATCGGCGACGGTACGTATTTTCAACAGGCAAGAACTCAAAGAGGAATGACATGAAGCTGCTTCAGGAAATGTCGGTCATGGATCACGAACGAGTGGTCTTTCATCAGGACCCAGAAAGTGGTCTGCGCGCGATCATCGCGATTCACGACAGCACGCTGGGTGACGCCCTGGGCGGCACCAGACGATGGTGTTACGCGACCGAGGCGGAAGCCATCCAGGATGTGCTCCGACTCTCGGAGGGCATGACCTACAAGGCCGCGGCAGCCGACCTCGCCATGGGTGGTGCGAAGAGCGTCATTCTTCTCGACAGTCCCGGCCAGGAAGCCACCGAAGCACAGGGCCATGCAATGGGCCGGTTCGTCGACACGCTTCAGGGCAACTACATCGCCGCGGAAGACGTCGGTGTGAACGAGGCGTTCTGCGACTGGATGGGTCACGAGACCAAGTACGTGATGGGTGGCATCAACGTCTCCCGCGGTGGAGATCCTTCCCCTTTCACCAGTCTCGGCGCGTTCAACTCGATGAAGGCATGTCTCGCTCATGCGGGACGTCCGGTCGACTTCGCCGGTGTCACCGTCGGCGTCCAGGGACTCGGCATGACCGGATACAAGCTTGCCAAGCTGATCGTCGATCACGGCGGCATGGTCATCGGAACGGACGTCAATCCCCATGCCATCCATCGGGCATCGGAGGAACTCGACATCAAGGTGATCGGTGATGACGAAGATCTCTTCAGCATGGACCTCGACATTCTGGCGCCCTGCGCTCTGGGCGGCGTGCTCGGTCCCGAGCAGATCGGTTCGATGAAGGCCGCGATCGTCTGTGGAACATCGAACAACGTGCTGGTCGATCCCGACCGCGACGGTCAGTTGATGAAGGACAAGGGCGTGGTCTACGCGCCGGACTTCATCGCCAACGCGGGTGGATTGATCAGACTCGCCGGGCTCTATCTCGGACTCACGGAATCGGAGATCGATGCCAAGGTCGAGAAGATCGAATCGACCACGCGCGAGGTTCTCGATGACACGAGGAATCATGCGAGCGCCTACGAGGCCGGCGTGACCTACGCACGGGCCAGAATCGATGCGGGACGCAGGGTCGAAGCCTGATCCACATCCCGGTGGTCGGAAGGACGACCGGATCAAACCACGCAAAGACACCCGAATCGGAGAGACGACTCTCCGGGCTCGGGTGTCTTTGCGTGGTTCGAACATCCATGGGTCGAGAGACCAATGGGCAGAGCTTCATTTCGCGCGCTGATCCCCCGAAGACATCGCACGGGATTTCGAGTCGATGCCCAGCGGGAGCGAAAGCATCAAGATCAGATCGCGAGGGTTGAACTGTCGAAGAAAATTCGAAAGGAGCATTCGCATGGCATGCGCACGCTTTCCATCAACCCAGGAATGCCTTGCGGCCCGTCGGTTCGCGGTACCGGCCCCTCGTCGAAAAGACGAGGCGTTCGCGCGGTCGCCTCGGCCTGCGAACCAGGAGGAGAGCGACCGGCACGCATCTGCACGACATGACCAGGAGAGGGATCCATCAGCTGAGATGCTGGTGGAAATCACTCGATACCAACCCGCTCTCCAGTCACAACGGATCCCCGGACGTTGCGACAGAATCCGAACGAAACAATCGAAATCCTGATTGGATGGAAAAATCGGATCGAAGAAGGTCCCGGACTCACGAATGTTCGACTCGTTCGAAGTTCGAAGGACGGTGAAACTGGGAAGAACACTTCCGGTCGCATCGAGGTACTCGGACAACTGAAGGGGAGTCGTCGGAATGGGGCTGTCGGGAACCGACTCGAGGTCGACAAGCGGTTCGCCGTGCAACCAGTTCTGAAAACGAAACGCGACCATGGATGCATCGGGTTCGTTCCGGAGTGTTTCGCTGGCGGCGTGAATGAAATCCGGATGAATGATGTCGTCATGATCGAGAAAACAGACGGCGTCACACAGATCACGGATGCGTTTGAATCCGACGTTTCGCGGAGTCGCGGGTCCGCCGGACAACACATCGAGTTGCACGGTGATCACCTCGACCGGGTGGGATTCGACCAGACTGGGGAGGACTTCATTCGGTCCATCGAACACCACCACCACGACCTCGGGTTTCACAGTTTGATCTCTGATCGAATCAAGCGTCTGGAGGATGAGCGGGACCGATCCATAGACGGGGATCACGAAACCTATGCGGGGTTTTTCAGACTCCATATTGCTTGAATCTTCTGCCATTGGATGAATCCGAATGTGTAATGAGCGTCGTGGTGAAACAGCATCCTAACGGTACCGAATGGTTGTCATTTTCACTTTTTTAGGAATGACGTAAACCCATCACGTGATTGTGCGTAGAGAATGCAGATCACGGGGTGATTCTGGGATGGTCTGGACGACCAGAGCCCGTCACGATCGGAATGAAGACATGCGAAGAACGAACCTCCTGACCTGCGGGTGCACCTGCGCCCTGGTTTTCAGTACGTCTGCTCGAACCACTGCGCAGGACACCCCCGTGGAAACATCCGGAATGGGGCGATACTTCAGCGAGATCCCGCAAGGACGGGAAGGTCCGAGTGATTCCTCCGGTGCCCCGGTCATCCCCCGGGTGACAGAGGACTTCACCGGTCCGATTTCAACCAACGACTGGTCGAGTTCGATCGTATTTCCCCGGTACGCCGGAAACGACCACGGCCAGCCGATGTTTCCCTGGCCACTCGCTCTTCAAGCAAGTGATCGCGGCATGATGCTGGCCGGTTCACCTGATCGACTTCCCGGCAATGGTGGCTATTTCAGTTACTTCAACACCAATGAACCGGACGTGATCGTGGGCGTCACGGGACTCATCGCCACCGAGACACGTCTGGCACGTCAGGGTGACTGGACCCTGACGACCGAGATGCGAGACGGCACGCGCAGCCTTCGGTCCACATTCGGACGAGGCCTTCCTCTGGCATCGTTCAGAATTTCCGGGGGTGATGCGCAGATCACGCTGGCATCGGGCGCGACCGTGCTCTCCCAGAGTCCCGGACGAATGATCTTTTCGGTGGGAGACTCCGTCTACGGAGCATTCGCGCCCGCTGACGCCACCTGGACCAGAAACGGGGATCTCATCGGATCCGATCTCGCCGGTGGCGACTGGTTCAGCATCGGCGTGCTTCCGAATGCCGAGATCGCGACCGTCGAACTCTTCACCCGACACGCGATGGTCGAGGTCATCGACAGCACGGTCGACTGGGCATACCAGCCTGATGTCTCGCGAATGGAAGTCACCTATTCATTTGACGCCGTCTCGCACGACAAGCGCAAACCTGTCGTCCTCACCGGTCTTCTTCCTCATCAGCGACCGTATTCCGATGCGATCGAAGAAGGAATCGGATTCGAGACCGCTCGGGGGTGGATGGAACTCGTGTCGGTCGAGTCGTTCACCCTCTCACTCCCGGTCGCACCGATTCTTCCCGCGCTTCCCGTGACCGACACCATCGACCTCGCGGAGATGCGTGAACTCCTGGAACGGATCACGTCGGAAAGCGATTCGATCACGGCACCGGATTCATACTGGGCGGGCAAGCAGATGGGCCGGGTCGCCTGTGCGGCTCAGACCGCACACGAAATCGGTGAATCGGAGATCAGAGACGAACTTTTGAGTCGATTGCGGCAGGAACTCGAAGACTGGTTCACGACCGGGACCGCCGCTTCTTCGAATCGCATCGAAGCGGAGTCATTCTCAGCATCGGAAGGGACCGCTCTCGGAGAAGGTGAGAATGGCGGCACCGCGGTCACGGAGATCGGCGGAGGTGACCGGCTGACATTTTCCGGTCTCGATCTCGCCGGACGACAACCGAACCGAGTGCTGATCCGTTTCGCTTCCGGAGCGGGTGCCGGTGGAAGTGCGTTGATCAGATTGAGAGTCGGGGATGAAAACGGAACGATCCTCAGCGAAGCCGCGGTCGGAAACACCGGTGGCTGGAACGCCTGGACGACCGTGCCGCTGAGCGTCGCGTCGTCGGCATCAGAATTGATCGATGGCTCGCAAGATCTGGTCTTCACCTGTGACACGCAATACCAGGGGGATGTTCTTTCACTGGACTGGTTCGAGTGGGACATCACGTCAAGCGGTTCCGGGACGAAGGACTTCGCCTATGCACCCGAGTGGAACACGCTTCTGGCACATCCGGGAAGCTACGGACTCGCAGGCGAATTGAACGACCACCACTTCCACTACGGTTATTTCATCGCGGCGGCGGCGACCATCGCACGCTTTGATCCGGAATGGGCGGCCCAGGAGAACTGGGGTGGCATGGTCGACCTTCTGGTGAAGGATGCCGCGAACTGGGATCGATCGGACGAACGCTTTCCGTTTCTTCGGAACTTCGAACCCTACGTCGGCCACGCCTACGCATCCGGACATGCCGGGTTCGCCGCGGGCAACAACCAGGAATCCTCTTCGGAGTCGACCCACTTCTCCCAGGCGGTCGCACTCTGGGGGGCGGCCACCGGCCGGGAACAGATCCGCGATCTCGGTCTGTTTCTTCATTCGCTGGAGACGCTGGCAGTCGAGCAGTATTGGTTCGACGTGGACCAGACGGTCTACCCCGAGGGCTCCGACCATCCTCTCGCGGGCATCGTATGGGATGCCGGTGCGACCTACGGCACGTGGTGGACGGGCAACCCGGAGGAGATCCATGGGATCAACCTGCTTCCGATCACCGGCGGGTCGCTCTATCTGGGCAGATCACCGGACGCGATGCAACGCGCCTGGGATCACCTGATCGAACAGAACGGTGGGTTGCCGGTGGAATGGCGCGACGTGCTCTGGGCCTGGCGAGCGTTGTTCGATCCGGAAAGCGCTCGAGCCTGGTTGGATGACGATGATGGATGGAACCCTGAACCGGGGAACTCGCGAGCCTGGATCACCTACTGGATCCAGTCACTGTCCGATCTTGGGACGATCAGACATGAGATCACTGCGAACACTCCCAATGCTTGCGTCTTCGAAAGAAGCGGACTGCGGACCTACGTCGCCTACAATCCGCAGGCGATCGAACGAGCCACGGTGTTTTCAGACGGCACCCAGATCTGCGTGCCACCGGGTGAGACGGTGCGCCGAATCGTCGAGGATCCCTGTGGGCTTCCCGCGGACTTGAACTCGGATCGCCGTGTGAATGGCGCGGACCTTGCGATACTTCTCAATGAATGGGGACCCTGCGAGGTCTCTTGTGTCGCCGACCTGGATGGAGATGGCGTGGTCGGTGGTTCCGATCTCACCAGACTCCTCTCCCAATGGAACTGACGTCGAATCCGACTCACACCACGTGATCTTCGTGTCATTGTGTCTTGGTGGCAGCCTGCGAGGCATGACACGATACGACAGGTCCCTGTCGCAGGTCTCTCGACGACAACCAGTCGTCGCACGTTCAATCGCGGCGACGAGCACGCCACTCGCGAACCAGACAGGTCTCAAGATGATCAGGCGTGCGGGAACTGCACGGGATCAGGTCGGTCACCGATGAGGCTGGATGCGGAACGCACTTTCTCCGCCCGAAGTAAGATCAGCGCTCATCGCAGGCTGAGGCTTTCTGAATCCACAAACTGAATCAACAGATTGAATCCAAAGATGCTTTCGAACTTTTTCAGACCACGACGCAGCATGATCTTGTGCGTGTTTCTATTTCTATTTTCTTTGACATGCCTGTTGTTCGCTTCGTTCCAGATCACACGGCTGTTGATGGAAAACACAGCCATCTCGATATCCGAAAGAGAAACGGCAGGATTTGCGACGTCAAAGTCATTCCTTGGTCTCAGTTTCTTTTTCGGCGCAGTATCCGGGATCCTGTCCGTGAGCATCTACAAGCGATCTACGATGATCGTCATGCACCCATTGAACAACACGTGGGACCCCACCAAGCTCATGGAACGGGAGACTCCTCATCGATACGTCTATCGATCGCGTCGCAGGCTCATGAAGAAAAAAGCGTTGATTCCGCGAGCTTTGATCTCCCTCTCTGATGAATTCGCCATCCACCTCAGTGAGAACAGCCGACGGATACGAGAGAACAAGTACCTGTTCATGTCCTGCCGGACGGGTGCGACAGTTGAAATGCTTTCAAACAAAGTGAAATTGTCACAACATCGCCTGCAAGAGTTTCTCCCAAGGTCGTATGACAGCAAGAACATCAGCTATCCGTGTGTTCTGAAATACGGTGAGAGTGCCTACAGCAGTGGTGTCTTTAGAATCGAAGACAAGGATGAATTGGACAGGAAGACTCTCGGAAAGATCATCAATGAAGACTACATCATCCAGGAAGCGATCCTGGATTCACGAGAGTATTCGACGCAATTCATCGTCCATGAGGGAAAGATCGTTTTTCACAGCAGCTATTACGATGAGTACGACTCAAATCTCTTCATCTGGCCACATGACAAAAGCGTTTCAACCACCAGGTTCCGACTCGACGAAGACGATGAAATGTTCAAGGTCTTCGAGGAGTTTTTCGTGGACTACAATGGATTGATCAATTGCAATTACAAGGTTCACAACGGGCATCTGAAAGTCCTGGAATTCAATCCAAGACTCTCGGGTGACATCTACGCCATGAGCAAGACGGATTTGAATGAGTTGGTTGACGTGTACTTGAAATATGCAAGTGAGCCCGGGGAAACGCCATGAAATCCGCAGACGTTTCGGCCTGTCGGCCACGACCTCGTGAAACATGATGATTGGGAACATCCATGGTGCGCTCCATCAACCCAACACCGAGTCCGGCTTCACCGTGCTGTATGCTTGTCATCGTTCTCGTGTGTAACGTCATCGTCTGAAAAACGAACGGAACGGGCGGCACACCGATACGACCGCCTCATCAGAGTCAGCCTTTGAAGTCAGGGAAGACAGAATGACCACTCAATCATCAGTCAAACCAGGAATCAGCAAGTCTCGGTTTCTGAGCTGCCTTGGTTTGTTGCTGTGTTTGCTTCTGCCGATGTATTTTTACCCCGTTGAAGTTGCCAACGTATTGCAGGAGTCGTACCAGGAAATTTCCAGGACCTGCGGTTTCCTCTACCTCCTGTCAGGAATCATGTGTTTTTGTTTCTTGATCTGGTTGGGCACAAGTGAGTTCGGAAAAGTCAGGCTTGGTGGCGATGACGACACCATCGAGTTCAGCGCGACTTCATGGCTGGGGATGATGTTCTGCGCAGGAATTGGTGCCGGCTTGATGCGGTGGGCCGCGGTGGAATGGGGATATTACTATCTCGATCCACCCCACGGTTTGACCGCCGAATCTCTATCGGCGACTGAGTGGGCGATGTCATACCCGTTGTTTCATTGGGGCCCCA
>CASICI010000016.1 GCA_949373145.1 uncultured Phycisphaerales bacterium | reverse complement strand
GCGCGTCGTGCTCTTCGGAAACGCGGACTGCGAGATGAGCGTCTGCTGTCCCTCCGAAGAGATGGACTACCACTACAAGAACGGACAAGGGGACGAATGCCTCTTCATCCACTTCGGTTCCGGCACCTGCCACACCCAGTTCGGCACGCTCAAGTTCGGCAAGAAGGACTACATCATCATTCCCAAGGGGACGATCTATCGCCTGGTCTTCGATGATCAACCCGCGGACGAACCACCGATCAAGTTCCTCGTGATCGAGACCTGCAACCACTCGCACATCGGGCCGCCCCCGCGATACATGTCGAAGACGACCTCCCAGTTTCTCGAACACGCCCCCTACTGTGAACGCGATCTGAGGCTGCCCGAGTTCCCCCTGACCTTCGACGAGAAAGGCTCGTTCGAAGTCAGGATCAAGGCCCGCGACTGCATCCACACCTACACCTACGACTACCACCCGCTCGACGTGGTGGGCTGGGATGGCTGCTACTACCCCTACTGCTTCAACATCGACGACTTCAGTCCGATCACCGGCAAGCATCACCTGCCACCACCGACCCACCAGACGTTCGAAGCGCACAACTTCGTGATCTGTTCCTTCTGTCCGCGCACGCTCGACTGGCATCCGGAGGCGATCGCGGTCCCCTACAACCATTCGAACCTCGACTCCGACGAAGTGCTCTACTACGTCGAAGGTGACTACAAGGCACGCAAGGGCATCGAAGTCGGGTCATTGACGTTGCATCCGCAAGGCATCCCCCATGGCCCGCACCCCGGCACCATCGAAAAGTCGCTTGGCGCCACATTCACCAATGAGCTGGCCGTGATGTGCGACACTTTCCGCCCTCTGCATCCGACCAAGGCCGCGCTCGATCTCGACGACTCGGCCTACCCCGCAAGCTGGGAAGGTGAACACTTCCCCCAGACCGCGGGAACGCATGCACCCGATGGAACTCCGAAGGATGCACACGGCACGACGGCGAGCGAGCGTTGAACCGTGCGCTGAAGACTTGGGCCCTTGGTGCCCTGATGCTCTTCGCGAGCATGCCGCTGTTCGCCAGCGGCCAGGATGTCCCCGAGGCGCCGACACCGGTGGAGCCACCCACTCGACACCCGATTTCGGGGCTCGAGCGGATCATGGTGCCGGTCGGAGGTGAACGCTTCGTCATGGAGATCGCCGCCGAACCCGTCTCACGGGCACGAGGTCTCGCGGGCCGAGAGACGATTCCAAGGAACGAGGGCATGCTCTTCGCCTATCCCAGAAAGGATGTCCTCGGCTTCTGGATGAAGGGCTGCCTCACCGCCATAGACATCGCCTACGTCTCGAGCGACGGACGAATCCTCAAGATGTACCGGATGAAGAAACCGCCGGCACGTCTTCCGGACGAGCGGATCGCGACGTACGAAGCACGGCTCCTTCGCTACCCCAGCAGACACCTGGTCCAGTTCGCACTTGAATTCGCACCGGGAACGATCGACCGTCTCGGACTCAAGGTGGGCGACCAGCTTCCACTTCCGGTGGACACACTCATCAAGATGTCCCGCTGAGAGAACCGGTCCCGCAGACGGGGCTCACGCACAGGAGGCTCGAGCCCGGAGCTGGATGTCAGGCCTGAACGCGCTCACGGGCGGGGATGACCACACCTCGGCATTCACCGAAGCCGATTCGTGCCGAACCGTCCGTTTCACACCACCCACGAATGACCACCTCGTCGCCATCGGCAAGGAACTTCCGCTCCGTGCCGTCACCCAGAGTGATCGGATTCTGTCCACGCCAGGTTCGCTCGAGCAGGCAACCACGAGAGTCCTCACCGGCCCCGGAGACGGTGCCGGAGGCGTACATGTCGCCCGGTCGCATCGGGCAACCGGTGCTGGTGTGGTGCGCGAGCATCTGCGACATCGTCCAGTACATGTCTGAATAGTTGCCACGACTGATCAGCGTCGGTTCGGCACCGGACTCGCGCATGCCTTCGGAGGCGATCGAGACCGTGAGATCGATGTTCACGCCGAAGTCCTGATCGGAGACGAGATAGTCGAGATTCGCGGGATCACCCTCGCTGCGAGGTGGGCCGTCGACCATGAAGGGCTCGAGGGCATCGAGGGTCACGATCCAGGGGCTCACCGTGGTGGCGAAGTTCTTGGAGTTGAAGGGACCGAGCGGCTGGTACTCCCACTTCTGGATGTCCCGAGCCGACCAGTCGTTCATCAACATGACGCCGAAGAGATGGTCTCGTGAGGACTCGATGTCGATTCGATCGCCCATCTCATTGCCAGGTCCCATGACGAAGGCGACCTCGAGTTCGTAGTCGAGCAGTCGCACGGGACCGTCGGTGGGATCGACGCCGTCGGCGGCGATCGTCTGTCCGGCAGGCCGTGTGATCGGAGTGCCACTGACCACGATGCTGGACGCTCGACCGTGGTAGCCCACGGGGAGATGCTTCCAGTTGGGCATCAGCGGATTGTCGGGTCGGAACATCGAACCGATGTTGGTGGCATGCGTGAGCGAGGCGTAGAAGTCGGTGTAATCACCGATCTGCATCGGAAGATGAAGCGTCACGTCGCCCATGGCGAAGAAGCAGTCCTCCCGGGCGTCCATGTCGTCCTTGAGCACGGGCATGTCCGAACGAAGCAGCGCCGACAGGCGCTCACGAACCGCTCGCCAGTGTGCGAGGCCCAGTCCGAGGAACTCGTTCAGACTGGTGCAGGCGAGTGCGTCACGTGCCGCGGGATCACAGTGGTCGTCGAGCAGGCCGCGACGACCGAGCGCTCCGCAATCCATGACCATGTCACCGATGGCGACACCGATTCGTGGACGATCATCGCCGGCGATGGTGAAGAGTCCGAATGGAAGGTTCTGGATGGGAAAATCACAGCCAGCGGTGTTGGCGGAGTCGATCCAGCTGGTCAGATTGGGGTCGTTGGTGACGTTCATGAGGCTCTTTCGAGTTGCGTGAGGAGAATGAAGGGAACGTGTCAGCTGCCGGCGGGGTCCGCGCTCAGCAGTTCGAGGCCGAGGAGGTCCTCGAGAGGTTCGAGAAAACTGCAGGATCCGTAACTGTGACAGAACCGCTCACGGGCATGAGCGATCTGATCGAGCGCGACATGCTGGCCGTTGAATCCGAGACGATCATCCTCGATCTGAAAGCCGTCGAGGGTTTCAGCTTCGAGGATTCCGACGAGCACGTCCTCCTCACAGCGGCCGTTCCAGGCCAGTGCCGCACCGATGAAGACGTTGAGAAAACCGAACTGGGCGCACCCGACGGATTCGGCATGATGACGCAGTGGATGATGCAGGCCCGCGGTCGCCTTGAAGGGCACCTCCGCGTTGGCACAGACCGTGATGAATCGAGCCAGCTCCGCGGACGTGGGATGTGCGTCGGGCGTCACTCCGCCGCTTCGCACCTTGGCCCCCGAATCCATGCCGGCCATGGCGGCGATCTGGCCGCGCACGTCACCTCGGTGGTCGAGTTCGAAGTACGGAAAGATCGAATCCGGAATCATTTCGAAGGCACGATCGATGCCCGCCGCATCCGCCGCACGGCATTCGATGGTGTCGACCACGACCGCTCCTGTTCCGTTGGAGAGGTGTCGCTCGTTGAAAGCCTCGATCTGAGCGAGGTGTCCTTCGAAGTCCTCGTGGTCGACCGATGCGGTCAGCGCGCTGATCACCCAGCAATCGTCCGAAGCCGGATCGCGTGAGATCGGAAGCAGGTCACTCGCAACTCGTTCGAACTCCTCGAGCCGTCCCACGGGAACGATCAGTCGTGAGAGCATCCAATCACTGGCACCGCCGCGATATTCGGCGTAGTTGCGGACCGTGGGTTCCATCTCGAGATCAGCGGGCGGAAACAGACCGGCGTAGTCGATGAGGCCGTCCATGAGTGTTTGGATCGAATGCATGAATTCTCCAATGGTGATCGGTTCCGGATGCTACCCGGTTCGGTGCGGATCGTCACGGATATCGAGGTCTTGAGCGGCATCGCTGGAAAAAAAAGGTAGCCTGCAAGCACAGATGGCCATGAGCATGTCTCGAAATCCTCTTCTTCGCATCATCTGCCTGTGCATCCTGTACTGCGCTCAGGGTATTCCACATGGCTTCATCACGATCGCCATGACCGCATGGCTCGTGACCAAGGGTGCCTCGACGATGGGCATTGCGGCGATCGCGACCGCCTCGGTCCTGCCGTGGTCCTTCAAATGGTGCTGGGGTCCGATCGTCGACCGCTTTCAGATTCCGGCCTACGGACGGCGAAGACCCTGGATCATCTTCGGGCAGTCGATGATGATGCTGACCGCCTTGACGATCGGAAACGTCACCGATCCGGTCGAGAACATCTCGATTCTCGCGACGCTGATCTTCATTCACAATCTGTTCGGCGGCCTGCAGGACGTGGGCGTCGACGCGCTCGCCGTGGACCTGCTCGATCCGAAGGAACGAGGCCGGGTCAATGGCCTGATGTACGGCTCGAAATATCTGGGCACCGCGATCGGTGGCGCCGGACTGGGGGCCCTGCTCGCCGCGACCGATCTGAGCATCGCGATCTTTGGAATGGTCATCCTGCTCGGCATGATCATGTGCGTTCCGATCTTCATTCGTGAACGCCCCGGAGAACGCCTGCTTCCGTTTGGCGGCACATGGACCGGACGACTCGCCGAGAATGCTGGAGAGACTGACGAAGGCTCCGCGAACCACTCGGTCGGCGAGCTTTTCAAGCGATTGCTGCGCGGCTTCGGTCGACGCAGCACCATCATGGCGGGCGTGCTCGCGTTGCTGGTCTGGGTTCCCAACGGGCTGACTTATCCGGTGAGCATGACGTTGTATCTCAAGGATCTGGGCTGGACTCAGGAAGCCTACAGCACCCTGAGCGGAACCTGGGGTGTCGCAGCGGGGATCGCAGGATGCCTCGTCGGTGGATTCGCCGCCGACCTCATCGGCGTGCGTCGACTCGCGGGGGTGGCCTGCGCGTTCTACGGCCTGCTGCTTGCGGCCTTCGCCGTCGCTCCGAGACTGTGGTGGGAGGACCAGACGCTGCTGTCGGTCTACATCGTGATGACCGATGCCACGCAGGGCATGCTCACGGTGACGCTCTTCGCCCTCTTCATGTCGGTCAGCTGGCGCCTGATCGCGGCCACCCAGTTCACGGCCTACATGTCCCTTTTGAACCTGAGCTATTCGATGGGAAACAACATCTCGCCCTGGCTCGTGGAGGGCTCGACTGAGTTCCCCCCCATACTGGACATCAGAGCCATCTACCTCATGGCCGCCGTGATTCAGATCGGAATCATCCTGCTCCTTCCATTCTGCACACCGTGGCGTGACAATGAAACGAACGTGAACTCCGAAATCGAAGTGGAAAGACTCTCGACATGACGACACTCCTGCTGATCATGAGCTGCCTCCTCCAGGTCTCCGACACCCCGCAGCACTTGAAACCGACCAGACTGCACAACGGTGCCCTCAACGACAGTGCCAACTGGGGGTGGTACCACCCCTCATCGAAAAGCGGTGGCGTGCTCGAGCACTCTGGCGCGGCGCGCCTGATCGAACTGAAGGACACGAGCTCCGAATACGGTTCCGGCCAGGCCTTGCTGCTGGAGCCGCAGGCCAGTGCGGTGCTCAACCTCGCGGACGCACGCAACCGTCCATTGGTACTCCACCCGGGAGGAACCTACGACATCTCCTGGTCACAACGAAGCGAGGCCGGTTCGAAACTCGTCGTCATGCTGCTCGATGGGGAGATGACGACGAAGGCGACCATGCATGCCGAGGGCACGGTGGACCGGGCCTGGCGACGCAGACACGCGACCTTCCAGATCCCCGAGGATGCACCGAAGAACATGCCTTACATGGTGGTCTTCGAAAACTCCGCTCCGGAAGTCGAAGGCACCAGCACCACAGAAGATGACGGGTCCGACGCCACACTCATCGACGACGTCTCACTCGCCATCATCAGGAATGATTCATCGGACTTCGAATCGTTGTTCGATGGCACGACCTTGACCGGCTGGACGGGGGCGATCGGAGGGTACGAACCCCTTGATGGAGCCATCACCTGCAACACGGACGCGCAGTTCGGAGGAAACCTTCTGACCGAGGAGCAATTCGATGACTTCGTGTTGCGTTTCGAATTCAAGCTCTTCCCGGGAAGCAACAACGGAATCGCGCTGCGCGCACCGCTCGAAGGTGACCCTGCCTACGCGGGCATGGAAAGCCAGATTCTCGACAATGCCGACCCTCGGTACAAGGGAATCAAACCGTGGCAGCGACATGGATCCATCTACGGCATCACCCCGGCACTTCCGGGATACCAGAGGCCGGTCGGGGAGTGGAACACGCAGGAGATCCGACTCCAGGGACGCCGAGTGAGCATCACGCTCAACGGAACACTGATTCTCGACTGCAATCTCGATGAAGCCGCTTCCACAGGAACATTGTCCGGACAGAAACACCCCGGACTTGCACGAAAGAGTGGACATATTGGCTTTTGTGGCCACGGAGATGCGGTGGCATACCGTAGTATTAGGCTCAAGAAACTGGGGTCGCCACCGAAGTCGGCCACCGAAGAGTAGACATCGACCAGGAGATTAGACTTGTCAAAGAACAAGAGATCAATAGACAGAAGATCCTTCGTCAAGACCACCCTTGGAGCCGCAGCACTCTCCCCCATGGCCGGCATGGCCTGGAAACCGTTCGCAGGCAGAGGTGGCAGCCTCGAAATCCTTCGCGTTGGCGCAGTCGGTGTCGGGGGCATGGGTTGGAACGACCTGAGGAACGTGGCATCGCATGCAGCCGTCGAAATCGCGGCACTCTGCGACGTTGACAAGAATCAACTCGAAAACGCGTCGGACACCTTCGACGAAGCCAGGAAGTTCCGAGACTGGCGCGAGATGTTCTCCACGATGGGAAGCAGCTTCGATGCCGTCATCGTGTCCACCCCGGACCACATGCATGCGCCGATCTCCATGACCGCACTCATGGACAACAAGAGCGTCTATTGCCAGAAGCCATTGACCCACACGATCTATGAGTCACGTCGACTGCGCGACGTCGCGATCCGCAAGCCGGTCGTCGCCACCCAGATGGGAACTCAGAACGCCTCCCGAATCTCGAAGCGCCAGGCGCTTTCGATGCTTCGAGACGGCATCATCGGTGAACTGAAGGAGATCCACGCCTGGAGCGACCGCCCCGCCGGCTGGTGGCCACAGGGCCTGGATCGTCCCGCTGGAAGCGATCCGGTGCCCAGCTATCTCGATTGGGATCTCTGGATCGGGGTCGCGCCGATGCGCGACTACAAGAAGGACACCTACGCACCCTTCAAATGGCGCGGCTTCCGTGATTTCGGATGTGGTGCTCTGGGCGATATGGCCTGTCACATCTGCGACACGCCGATCCAGGCGTTCAAGCTCTACAAGCCCACCTCGGTCATGGTCGAAGCCAAGGACGCCACCGAAGACATGTTCCCGTCCACGGAACGCGTGGTCTTCGAGATGGCCGGAGTCGACGCCAGTGGTGGCAAGCCCGTCAAGTTCAGCTGGACCGACGGCGGCAGAGTCCCCAAGCATTCGGAACTCAACATCGACGAGGACTTCAACCTCGGCCAGAACACCGTCGCGGTGGTCGGCTCCAAGGCGACGCTGATGGTCAACATGGACGGAGACCCGCCACAGGTGTTCGTCGATGGCACGCTCAAGGACGTCACACTCCCCGACATGCCGGAACAGAACCACTGGCACCAGTGGGTCGACGCCGCCCTCGGCGGTTCCCAGACTCAGTCGAACTTCGGGTTCGCAGGTCGCATGTGTGAAATTCTCTCCCTCGGCGCACTGGCCTCACGTTTCCCCAACGAGAAGCTGGCCTATGACTCGAGAAAGATGACCTTCCCCGACAAGCCGGACGCCAACCAGTTCGTGCGCGGCACGTGCCGAAGCGGATGGGACGTCCCGGGACTCGAGCTGTCCTGACTTCGAGGGCGCTCAAGCGCAGAGAAACAACGGGAGCCTCGCTCGAGGCACTCCAATGGAACTCAGGCGCCTTGACTTGCTTCGGCGAGTCGGGCGCCTTTTCGTTGCTCCTGACGAACTCGCGAGGCCATCAGAGCGAGGACTCCGTACGTCAAAGCCAGCGAGAGCGCGCAGGCGCAGGCGACACCGATCACACCGAAGAAGATCGCGCCAGGAATCGCAAGCAGGAACAAGACGGAGACCCCGATGCCAAGCACCGACGGCACCAACCATTCGCGGCCGGAGTACTGCAGGTAGATGCCGGAAAACGAGAATGTCGAACTGAAGGCGAAGCCACACCCCAGAATCACCAGAGCCGCCCAACCTTTTCGGTAGTCGGCGCCGAAGAGCCCGAGCGCCCATTCGCCGGCAACCAGGAGAAACGACTGATAGCTCAGAACCAGAATCAGGATGATGATGAAATGCGAACGGAAGAGCCTGTCGATGCGCTGAAAATCAGAGAGTGCCAGAGCCGCTGAGAGCTGGGGGCCGTACCACCGATTCGAGGCGGTCGATATCAGCACCATGAGGCCGGCAAGTTGCACGACCACGGCGAAGAGTGCCGTCTCCTGTTTCGCCTCGGGCATGAAGCCGAGCACCAGGACGCCTGCGTTGGCCATCAAACTCATCAGAAGGCTGTAGCCGAGAAATGCCGTGGAATGCCTGACCCAGACACCAGGCTGATAGCTGCGGCGCCCGACGACCTCACCTTCTGGGCGAAATCGCGCCCCGGCGATGAAGAAGAGGCAGAGCACGGCCGTCCAGCACACCCCCCAGTTCAAGACGGCATCGTTGCCATTGATGTCTCCACCGAAACGGATCATGAGCAGGATTCCGACGATGAATCCAGCCGGCAGAAGAATGCGATACAGGAGGATGGAAAAGAGAAACGCACCATCAGCCGTCAGCACCTCGATGAGGTAGCAGACCAGAACCACTGCCGGCAGGAACGCCACTCCGATCAGAAACGAGGTATGCCCCATGGCCGAAGTCGGAAGACTGAACATCCAGATGATCAGAAGAATCCCCGCGACCAGCATGGTCACCAGGCAGACCATCAGGGGTGCGAAGAATCGAAAACCACGGACGAGCTCCAGCTCACCGAGGACGCGGAACCCCGGCACGACCTTGAGAAAATACTTCTCTAGTCCGAGGGTGGCCGCGGTCGCCGCGACGGTGATCGCTGAAATGGTCGCGCTGTAGTCGCCGAAACTGTGCATGTTGTAGACATGACGGGTGAGAAGAATCATCCCACCAGAAAGAAGCAGGTAATTGATCAATGCCATCAAGGCACCGCCAAGAACGCTTCCAACACCTGAATTGGTCGAAAGTCTCCCGCCTGAACCCGGCACACGATGGTTCGCGTGATGATCCGAGACGCGCTCGGCGGAGTCATCGTTCTGCTCGACGTGGAAGTGAAACACTTTCACTTGGGCACATCACTGACAGTGTGTCGAGGCGGAAGCGGCGCTTCTAGAACGACCGTGGTCTCGAGTCCGTTTCCGTTGGAGCGATCACCCGCACAGGTCACGAGATACATGCCGGACGTCGCAGGAAGGTGGGCGACGTAGCAGTACCAGCCATCCGGATGATCGAAGAGAATCGAGCGAGTTCCCCAGGACGCACCATCATCGGAGGAACGCGCGGCGACCAGAGGTGTCCGCGGCGAGGTGGATGCCTCCGCATCGGATGGCGGTTCGTTCCAGAGAGCCAGAAGATCACCGTCCGCGAGTCGTTCCACCGTGGCGGGACTCATGGGACTTCGCAGGGTCCAGGGACGCGGTCTGGAGAAGGTGCGGCCATGGTCATCGGATGTCGCGATGTAGTGACACCCGTCATTGCTGCGTGCATGCATGCGCACGCTTCCGTCGCGAGCCTGAAAGACACCCGGTTCCTGCAGTACGACGCCGGTGACCTCGGGCGCCCATTCACCGGCAGTCCAGCTGGCACCTCGGTCTTCGGAAACATGGCATCGAAGTCTTCCGGCTGCAGAGAAACGAGAGGTCATGCCGACTCCGGCATGCCTGGCGACGGGCACCAGCATGCGACCGGTCTCGTCGATGAAGACACGATCATTGTTGAGTACGTCGTAGCCGACATCATCCGGAGGGACGATCTCGGTGGCCGGGGACCAACTCATGCCTTCATCCGAAGAAAAACGGACCACCGGGCGACAATTGACGAGCGAGTGTTTGACGAGATGAAAAAGCGCGATCCGCCCATCTTGAAGACGACGCAGGCTGACGCTCATCACGTTCATGCCGCCCTCCGATGGCACCACCACTCTGGGAGCCGACCACATCAGACCGCCATCCCGGGACACGGAAGCCACCAGATCGGCTGGATCATGATCACCCCCGGCTCCGGAGGTGAAGCGAGTCCAGATCAGCAGGAGACCACCGTCCGCCAAGGTCACCAGATCGCCTTCGCTGTGCCGCGGGGTTCCGGTCTCGGGTTTCAATGCCAGCAGGACCCGGCTTCGAGATGAGGAAGGACTCTCAGGGGTCTTTGACATGAAACCACTCTCCTGAGCTGGAACCCCGGTTGCAAGAAGACCTATACTCATGAGAGACATGAGTCCTGATGATTCGACTCGGAACATGTCATCCCTATCGACCGCACGCACTCTTCAAGGTCAAGAATCGACCAGGCAACGAAGTCCCACTCATGTCCCACGCAGATCAACTCCTGAAGATACACGGGCTCGACTTCAGTTATTCGGGAACCAGTTTTCGGCTGTGCCTCGAAGAATTCGGACTCGACACCGGTCGGACCATGGCACTCATCGGCCGAAGTGGCTGCGGAAAATCAACTCTGCTCGATCTGGCGTGCGGCATCCGAACGCCCCAGAAGGGCACCGTCGAATTCGAAGGTCGTGATCTGGCCGGAATCGGTGATGAGGCACGCAGACTGCTGAGACTGGACTCCGTCGGACTCGTGTTTCAGGAATTCAGATTGCTCGACTACCTGACGGTGCTCGACTCGATTCTTCTTCCAATCAGACTCTCCGGACGTCCGGTGACCTCGGAGATCCGTGAACGCGCTCACGAACTCGCACGAAGAGCCGGCATTCAGGATCTCTTGAAGAGACGCCCCCAAAGACTGTCACAGGGCGAACGGCAACGCGCCGCGATCTGCCGCGCGCTCATCGGCACACCTCGCCTGGTGCTTGCCGACGAACCCACGGGAAACCTTGACCCCGCCACCGCGGAATCGGTGCTCGATCTTCTCTTCGAGCAGGTGGCGGAAGCGGAAGCCGCACTGCTCGTGATCACGCATGATCATGAGATCCTTCCGCGCTTCGACGAAGTCTTCGATCTTTCGGAACGAAACCTCGCCGGAACGAAGACGAAAGCAGGTGCGAGGTGAGCACACGCGCACACATCCATGCCATCTCCCTCGCCTGGCGGCACCTGACGTTTCATGGCTTTCGCAGCTGCACCATCATTCTCGCACTCGGCATTTCAATCGCGCTTCCACTGGTGACCGGTTCACTGCTCGACCGCGGAGAGACCGCCACGATGGATCGTGCGGAAGCCACTCCTCTGGTTCTGGGCGCCCCGGGAGGCAGTGTCGATCTGGTACTGGCATCACTCTGGTTTCTTCCCGAACCACTCGACTCGTTCGCGATCAGTGAATCGGATGCGATCAACGAAAGTCAGCTCGCCACTTCGATTCCTCTCTCGCTCGCGGCCCGGGCATCGGGACACCCGGTGGTCGGAACGGACGTCGAGTATCTGCGTTTCCGCGGCCGCACCGTCGGACAGGGTCGTTCGTTCGCCGTCCCCGGAGAATGCGTGCTCGGAGCGGATGTGGCGAGGTCGAGTGGACTGGGACCGGGCGATGTGATCCTCACCGATCCGGAAGGACTCCTCGACATCGGAGGTGGATACCCCCTACGACTCAGGATCACCGGCGTGCTGGAGAAGAGCGAATCAGCGGATGATGCCGCGGTCTTCTGCGATCTCAGAACCAGTTGGATCATCGCCGGCCACGGCCACGTCCACATCGAGATCGACGAGGAGACCGATCCTCATGTGTTGATGGGCGAGAACGAGGGCCGCCCCATCGCCAGTTCGGCGGTCACCCCCTACACCGAACTGACGGCAGACCGACTGGATTCACTCCATTTTCACGGAGCAGCCAGCGACCTTCCCATCGAAGCCGTGATCATCATTCCAAACGACGAAAAAAGTGGAACGATTCTTTCCGCGAGGCTTGATCGACGAGAGGATCTGCTTCTGGTGACACCCTCTTCGGTGGTCCGTGAGATTCTCGAGCGCGTCTTCAGGGTCGGGGCACTGGTGGGCGGCGTGCTGCTTGCGACCGGCGTGGCGACTCTGGCCGTCATCGGCCTGGTCCTGGTGCTTTCGGTCAGACTTCGCAAGGACGAACTGACCACCTTGCGCATGATCGGGATCTCCAGAGGAACCTATGTCACTCTGCTGCTTTCCGAGGTGCTGATCCTGATCGTCTTCGCCGCGGTGATCGGCGTGCTGGCCGTCTGGGCCTCGAGCTTCCTGCCCGCCGACCTGGTTCTTCGACTGGCGAACTGAGCACCGTCAAGCGCGTCGCCTGAAGCGGGCTGTCAACTGCGAGCGTCGCAGACGATCGCCCGCGAGACGGACCCGATTCGAAGACCGAACACCACGAAACGCCGAGTCCCCGAGCCGCGTAACGAGGCGGCCCACTGATCCACGTCGATCGCGCCACCCCGAGTCCGTGCGATGACCTCCCCACCATCGTGTGCTTTCAGCCAGTCGGACACGGTTCGCTCGCGAAGCGAGAGGACCGCTCGAATGGTCCAGTCGGTGAACCACGGAGACGTCGTGTCGCAGTCAGCGAGAAGAAGTCCCAGCCCGGGCGCGAGCTCGCTCGCCTCGATGCCTTCCTGCTTCAGACCGCATCCGATCAATCCGGCACGCTCGAGTGCCGGTCTGGCCTCGAGCAGGCGTTCACCTGCTTCAGGAAGTCGGAAGGCGCATGGAGTTTCGACGGGATCCCCGCAGATCGTCAGGCCTTCTGGGAGAATGGTCGCCCGTTCGCATCCAGCCTTCTCCGCCAGGTCACCGGTCCAGAGCACGCACTGCACCATGCGACCATGGTGCTGGATGAACTCGAGTTCGGAGCCCTCCGGGCGATCCGGAAACGGCATCGGAACCCCGGGACCGAGCTTGCACGCCCCACCAGGAGCTGTCGCCAGAAGTGCGGCACAGTCGACCCAGGATGGCTGAAGATGTTCAAGACGCCAGTGACGCATGCCGCTGGTCTCATCTCGTCTGGCAGGATCGATGTGCACATGGCGCCCCTCGGCAGCAAGCGTGGTCACATCGGCGACCCGGGCGGTACAGCCTGCGTTGCGTTCGGTCATCCAGACTCGGACGGGATCCAGATCGAACGCCTCCACCGAATTCGAACGCGTCAGGGCGATCGAATCCCCTCCGATGCCACAGCAGGCATCGATCACCTCGGACGTGCCACGTCGTTCGAATCGTGCGGCCTTCCAGTCGGCAACCGCCTCGGAGGTCGCCTGCTCGATGCCGGGAACGTCACACCAGAGCTCGTTCCCCGACGTGAATTTTCGGATGGCCCGACGTCGCGCCGAGACGAGCTCCAAAGCGATTCGGACCTGATCCTGATCCCCGTGACGGCGCAGGCGGGCGATATCGGCCACGGAGGGCTGATCGATCTTCTCTGCAAGCGCGACAAGACTGGTCCCAGGCTCGGTGAGAAGCCAATGCCACGTGGCAAGGCGGCTCGAAGTATGATTTGATTCGGCATTCATGTGATGCCTTCCTACCTCGCACAGCCGCAGACGGCAACCGCAACGGAGTCTTCTTGATGACGACCAACGCCAACGTACGACAAGCACTCGCCCCAAAATGGTGGATCTTCATGCTGGATGGATGCCTTTTGATCCTGATGGGCCTGCTTCTGGTCTCGACCCAGCTCCACGGAGCGGTCGCATTCATCTCAGTAATCGGCTACCTGCTGGTCTTCGGTGCGATCATCGGCGTCTTCGCCGCAGGCCAGGAAGCGAGCGCAGGCGCCAATTCCGCGATGCGATGGTTCATGCCGGTCATTGCGGCTGGAATCGGGCTTGTCCTCATCATCGATCCCGGGCAATCGATCGAAGTGATCGTCACCCTTCTCGGCTTCGCCACACTGCTGATCGGTGCGATGCAGCTTGCTGCAGGCCTGGGCCTCGCACGCCATGGCGCACGCGGGATCCTGATCACCATGGGCCTGCTCAGCATCGTGGCCGGCATCATGATGCTTCTCTTTCCGCTGGCCGCCGCGTGGGTGCTCACGATCTTCTTCGGCGTTCAATTCCTGATCGCAGGCGGGATTCAGCTTGGCCAGGCCAACCAACTCCGTCGGATCGCAGGTTGATCAGTCGACATTCCGGAGGCCCACGAGCCCAGCACGATGCATGACCCTTCGCACCAGTCCCCGACGCCCGAAGTCTCCGCCCCGACCAGTTCGGGATGGAAGGTTCTTCTGGTCACGAGCATCGCCGCGATTCTCACCGGATTCGCGGCATGGTATTTCGTGCTTGCAGAGGACTGGGGAGGGACGCTCCTCAGAGGCATGCAGGGACACGAGGATCTCTTCGGCTATCAGATAGACGGCTGGCTGCGGGTGATTCTGCCTGCGGGCTTCATGGCGATCATGATGATGTTGATCGTGGTCGTCCAGCGAAAGTGGTTCCCAGGCACTGAGGGGACGGGCATTCCCCAAGCGATCGCCGCCTTGAAGATCGGCTCGTGCAAGGAACGCTCGTTGATGCTGTCCCTTCGCATCGCCTTCGGAAAGACGATCCTTCTGACCGGCGCGTTGTTGAGCGGAATCACCGTGGGCCGCGAAGGTCCCTCGGTGCATGTCGGGGCCTGTCTGATGCAACTCTCATCACGATTCGTCCGGATGCCGCCATGGTTGATGGAACGAGGACTGATTCTCGCAGGGTCGGCGGCAGGCATCGCCGCGGCATTCAACACGCCGATCGCGGGAGTCATCTTCTGCTTCGAGGAAGTCGGTCGAACCTTCGACAAGAAGAGCGTCGCCTGCGTGATCAGGACCGTCGCGCTGGCCTGCGCGGTCGGGGTGTTCTTCATGGGCGACTACCACTTCTACACGACGGTCAATCGCGAAGTCTCACTGCCACTCGGTTTTCTCAGCGGTGGTGACATGGCGAATTTCTTCGCGGAAGCACGTCAATGGATCGCGGTCCCGATCATTGGAATCGTGGGCGGTTTTCTGGGTGGCTGGTTCGGACGCTTCGTCGTCACCGTCAGTCGTTTCACCGGACCACGACTCGTGAAGCACCCGTGGATCACGGGTGGCGTGCTGGGTCTCATGCTGGCACTGGTCGCGATCTGCTCGTTCGGAGAGAGCTACGGCGGAGGCTATGCCCAGGCCAAGCAGATGCTGGTGAACGCGCACCACACCGGCACGCCCGAAGCCGTGTGGTACTACCCGATCGCCAAGGCCTCGGCCAGCTTCGTCAGCCTGGTCAGTGCGATTCCCGGAGGACTCTTCGATCCAAGCCTTGCGACCGGAGCCGGTCTGGGACAGATCAGCTACCCGCTGTTCGACCAGTACATCGCTCCCGGCATCGGACTCCCGCAGGTCATGATGCTCTTCATGGCAGCCTACTTCGCCGGGGTCGTCCAGAGCCCCATCACGGTGTTCGCCATCATGGCCGAGATGACGGGTGCGTATGGAATGATCCTGCCACTCATGTTCGCCGCGATGATCGGTGCGATGGTCGCCAATCGGATCTGCGAGCCTTCGATCTACGAGGCGCTGGCACGTCAGTTCCTGATCGCCAAGAAACTGGAAGACCTCGCTCCTGCCGAAGATGATGAATGACCGAGCGGGACGGAGCAAGGAGGACCCATGGGAATGACACTGTTCACGTTGGCCTGCGCGATGCTCCTGATCTCGAAACTGGTTCGCACTGACACCGGACCGACGAAAGCGGGCCGCCATGTCACCGCATGGGTTCTCGGCCTTGCAACAGCGCTCGCACTTGCCAGCGGGTATGCATGGCTCAGAAACGCGGACACCATGCCGGCACTCATCTGCGTGCTCACCCTCCCGTTTCTGTTTCTTTTTCCGGGCACCATCAATGGTTCGGTCAGAGTGGTGGGAGTCCTGATGATCATGGCAGGTGCTTCCTGCCTGATCGGCCTCTTGAACGGTGGCACCGGAGACATCGAGGGTGCAGGCACACGAGGAGTCGGACGCCCCGGTCCTCTGATCATCTTCGACGATGAAAGCAGGAGACAGGAGCTGCTGGCACGAGTCCGTGCATGCGAAGTCCAATTGGATATTCGGATGCTGCAAAGCACCGAGAATGATGAGTCGAACACGACGGTGGATTCCCCGACGCTCGCTTCGTTGAAATCCGAGGTGGAATCGATCACTCGAATGCTCGAGACGGTTGATGGGGCGAGCCCACCAACCGCGATTCGGATCGCACGACTTGAAGCCGGAATCCAAGCCGAGAGCACCCCTGCCGAATGACGCCTCTCTAGAATTCAACCAGCAGCTGAACGTCGGTAAAAAAGGCTTTTGAAGGCTCATTGGTCTCAAACAAGAGCTGTTTCTATTTGCCGAACGTTTTTTCTGGCATTCAGGACTCTGCTCAGTGACAATGGGGACACCTCCAAAATTCGAAGGATCACAATGAGTTCACATACCAAGATCGGAATCAGGACTTCCCTGCTGTCACTGCTGATGGGCGGATTCTGCGCCACCGCCCTGCTTGCTGCCAGCACGACGCTGGGCCCGGACTGGGACGAAGAAAGTAACGGAGGCAGAGACGCGGGAAGCACCAAAGGCGACGCCATGGAGGTGAAACTTTCGACCACCACTCAGGTCGCGACGATCACCGGAAAACTCAAGGGCGATGGTTCGGGAAGTCTGGCCGCTTTCGAGGAACCGGATTTCGAAGATGTCTACGCGGTCGTGATCAAGGAACCCAGCAACTTTCAGATAAACACCCTCTCACCGACAGGATTCGCGGAATTCAACTCGGCACTCTTCGTCTTCGATTCCGATGCCAACCCGCTACTGGCCAATCGCGCTTTCGCCAACGGCTCGCAGGGCGCCCTGGTCGGAGACGTCGCCTCGGACGGTGTGTTCAAGATCGACGAACCGGGCGTGATCTACATCGCGATCAGCGGTCGAGAAACCTTTCCGCTGGACGCTGATGGAAACATCATGTTCGCATTCACCTCCGACGTGACCGCAGTCGTGGGACCGGCAAGCCTGGTTCCGAAACCACTCACCAGCTGGAGCACGGGAGACCCTGCGGACGCCGGCTCCTACACGATCGAGTTGAAAGCCGTCGGTCCGATTCCCACGAGTTGCGGCGCAGCCAATGCGGGCTCCTGCAGCGTGATGAACCCCCTGCCGTACTGCAATGATGCCGCGTGTTGCTTCAGCGTCTGTGAAGCGGATCCGTTCTGCTGTGAAGTGACCTGGGACAGCAGCTGCGCCACGCGCGCCAACACCACATGCACTCTCGCCTGCGAGAACTGCGATGGGGATCTCGACGGCAACAACCGCATCGATGGCCTGGACCTCGCCATCCTCCTCGGACGCTGGCGACTCGGCGATGAATGCGCCGACATCAACGACGATGGCGTCGTGGATGGGGCGGACCTTTCCATCCTGCTTCAAAAGTGGGGTACGGAATGCATCTGACTCGCCGAAAGCGAGGGCACGATCAATGCCTCAGCTCGACAGGTCCTCAAGCGCCTTCTCGTTGCGTGCAAGATCGGCTCGCACCTGCTCGAGCAAGGTCGCATCATCCTGGATGACGTGTATTCTCTCGAGCATCTTCCAGGCCGAGAGAGCCTGTCTCCAGGCAGCCTGAGTCTTGAATTCGACGGCTTGCTGCTCACGAATCTCCGCGACATCCCGCACATCCCGCATCGTCTCCTCGAGATTCGTTGCCAGATCGATGTAGGCGGAAGCACGAAGCAATCTGGTTCGCAGGACCCCGTCTGAGCGATCTCCCTGTCGAGAACTCTGAATTCGAAGTGATTCCTCGAAATGTGGAATGGCTTCGTCCGTCCGCCCGAGTTCCACCAGGACCTCACCCACCGAACGTTCACTGCGTCCGATTCGATAGTCATTGGGTGGCGCGATCCCGCGAATCATCGCTGACGCATCGAGCAGTCTGAAATGGGCATCCTCGAGAAGGATACGAGCCTCGTCGTTGCGTCCGAACTTCGAATACTCACGAGCCTGGTCGACCAGGACCCATGCCCGGTTGTTCAACAGTCCGGCCATCTTCTCGCTTTCCGGGCCGTAGAGCGCTTTCCAGATCAACTCCGCCTGAACGTATTCGGACAGTGCCGCGTCATAGTCACCCGTTCTTCGTTGCGTGGAGCCGAGGTGCTGATAGGTCATGGCGACGTCGGGATGTATGCGTCCGTGGGCAAGGAGTCGCTCGCGCAGAGCATTTTGATAACTGAGCTTCGCTGCATCGAAATCACCTCGACGAAAGAACACGCGCCCGAGATTGTGATGCGCTTCGCCGAGTGCCGCAGCCCCGGAATCACGCCTGAGCACCAGTGCCTTTTCGAGCAGGGACTGGGATTTTTCCACGTCGTCGAAAGCAAGTTCGATCAGACCGAGCGTCGTGAGCAGGGCCGAACCGACTCTGGGCTGGTCGTCCAATTCGTTGACGACATGATCCTCCATGATCCTGACGTATTCGCCGACGGACATGTCATGCGTTCCCTGCCCGGTCTGGGGATTGATGATGCCGATCGAATCCTGAAAACCACGCAGAGTCTCATCGGCGACGCGACGTTCGTACTCTGCCTCGGCGTAGAGGACACCGAGACTGATGAGGGAGGTGATGATCAGCACCATGATGGTGGCGAGTGCCGCGAATGGAATCTTGTGTCTGCGAATCAGACGGCCGAGCACGTACGAGGGACTGTCGGCTCGTGCCAGAATGGGTCGACCGTCGAGATGACGACGAAGATCCTCTTCCATCTCACCGGCAGAGGCGTACCGTCGTTCGGGATCGGGTGACAATGCCTTGAGACAGATCACGTCGAGATCCTGAGAAATCCCTGAAGCGCGACTGGATGGGGCGGGCGGAATTCGATCCAAACGATTTCGGATCAGGTCCGCGAGCGACTCACCCACTTCGAAAGGCCGGCGCCCGCACAACATTTCGTACAGGAGGACCCCGAGGGCGAAGACATCGACACGGATATCGACCCTGTCGGCCGCACCTTCAAGCTGCTCCGGAGCGGCATACGCGAAGGTTCCGAGAAACTGCCCGGCTTCAGTCGCCATGGTCTCATCGGTCGCGGAGGAATCCGCGACACGCGCGATGCCGAAGTCGAGAATGTTGGGGTGATCATTGGCACCGACGAGAATGTTTCCGGGCTTCAGGTCACGGTGGATGATCCCGCGCCCATGTGCATACCGCACCGCGGCACAGATCTGAACGAACAGCTCGGCCACCTCGGCCGCAGACGGAGTCACTCGGGCACGCCAACTGTCCAGTGTCGTGCCATCGACGTATTCCATCGCGAAATACACGTCGCCGCCCAGGGTGGATCCGCTCTCGTACAGGGTCACGATGCCCGGATGACGAAGTCCTGCGACGAGTTCGACTTCTCGATCGAACCGCATCCGCTGGTCGGACGTGGCAAAGCGGCCCTGCAGAAGCATCTTGATCGCCACGGTTCGATTGGTGCTGATCTGTCGTGCGAGAAAGACGACTCCCTGGCCGCCTCGATGAATCTCCCTGAGAACGGTGTAGCCTTCGATGGGTTGTTCGAGAATCCGCTCGATGTCGTTGGTATTGGACTCGGCGAAGAGCGCCGAACCGAGCAGGTCGTTCTCGGCCGTGATCTGATCCAGAAGAGTGCGACAGTGCGCACACGACTCCAGATGCTTGAGCGTCGAATCGGATGCGGTGGTTCCGGAGGCAAGAAGTTCGAGCTTCACACGTTCAGGACATCCCTCCATCGGACCATGAACATCATTCATCGTCGTACTCTGCCTGCATGCGGTCGACGACCGAACGCAGCCCCTGCGCCACACGACTTTTCGCCTGATAGACGTCCTGGGTCGTGACACCATGATGCTCGGCGACGGCCTGCGGAGTCAGCCCGTGGACCATCAGCATCTCGAAGATCTCGATGGTCTTGGGATCGGTCCGACTCGTCTCGCGAAATTCGCGCATGGCGGTCTGAAGGATCGAGTGCCGACGTTCGTTCTCCCAGATCTGGGTGAGATGTCGTTCATCATCAAGCTTGGCGGCGACGGCTTCGTCGATCAATTCCGCACCACTTCCCCGCCGACGACGATGGTCGAGAATTCTGAATCGTGCGATCCCCACCAGCCAGGCACCGAGTCGACCGCGTTCCCTGTCGTAGCGGCCCTCACGATATTCCTTGACGAATCGCACCAGAGTCTCCTGCGCGACGTCCGCGGCATCCTGATCGTTGAGGCCGAGGTTTCGGGCGAAGCCGATCAGGATCGAGCGATACCTGCGGTCGAACGCCTCCCAGACCTCCGCGTTCGCGGGGTCATGAAGTGCTTCCAGCATCGCGGTGGTTGTGCGGGTGATTTCCATTGGTGCCGTGGTTCTTCTTCGAGGATCGAGCAGGGACGAGATCGGTTCCATGACCAGTCTGATCGTTGATGCCCTTCGAATCAAGCCGCTGCATCCGGATCAGGGCTTCTCGTCTCTCAGACTCTGTGAAATGGCGATTTCATGAAGCCGCATGCTCTTTTCATCAAGTGACTCCTTCGCCGCCTGGAATTCGGCCGCGTCGATGAGAGAGGGGTCATCCCCCGCCTTCACGATGAAATCCCTGACGATCTCGAGTTCTGTTTCCAGTTCCACCAGATACTCTTGCGGCACTTGAGCACGCACTCGCTCGAGTGCGTCGGAGATCCACTTCACGTCCAGAGAGGCATTGACCCGAAGATCGATGACACGATGCAGATGCATGTCGCTTCGGGCATGCGTGAAGGAATCGTTCTCGATGGCGTCCACTTCCTGAGAAGTCAGGCCGTAGTTGGGCACGAACTGGGTCGAGGCACGGCGGCCACTGCGTTGTTCCACTGCATTCACCGAAAGCACGCCATCAGCATCGATGATGAATTCGACTTCGATCTTCGGAATGCCGGCCGGCATCGGGGGGACCCCCGAGAGATCGAACGTACCGAGCGACCGACAATGCTCGGCAAGCTCTCGTTCACCCTGAAGCACTTGAATGCGCACCGAAGTCTGACCGTCGACGGATGTGGAGAATCGCTCGGTCGCACGTGCCGGTATCGAACTGTTTCGAACCAGCAGCTTGGCCACCGCACCCCCCATCGTCTCGATGCCGAGTGAGAGGGGGATCACATCAAGCAGAAGCATCCCACGGGTGCGGCCTTCGAGAATGGAGGCTTGCACCGATGCGCCGAGCCCCACCACTTCGTCGGGATCAAGCGCCGTGTAGGGCGCCCGATCGAAGAATGATTCAACGGCGTTTCGTATCGCGGGAATTCTGGTGGACCCCCCCACCAGAACGACTCGATCGACGTCTTCGACCGCGACGCCACCATCCCGGAGGACGTGACGACAGCACTCGATCGTGCGCTCGACGAGCGGCTTCGTCATGAGATCGAATTCATCACGGGTGAGCGTGAAGGTGCACTCGGGAAGTGTGGCCCCGGCTGCACCATCGAATCCAAGCGCGACGTCGACCTGTGTTCTGTCAGATATCGCTTCCTTGGTGCTGCGGGCGAAATAGGTGATGGCCTGGCGCGTGGCTGGCTGAAGTCCGCTCCAATCGCCAGCTGCGATTCCTGCGCGCGTCAACATCGAATCGGCCAGAAGACGATCGATGTCGTCACCCCCGAGATTCGTGTCACCGGCGGTCGCGATCACTTCGACCAGAGCCTGCTCGTCTTCCTCTGGAGGGAGCATCCGAAGCAAGGAGACATCGAACGTGCCACCTCCGAGATCGAAGACAACCACGGTCTGTGCACGATCGGTCCGTTCACCAAGTCCGTAGGCCAGTGCCGCCGCGGTCGGCTCGTTCACGATGCGGGCCACGTTGAATCCGGCCAGACGTGCGGCATCTCGTGTCGCGTTTCGCTGTGAATCATCGAAGTACGCGGGAACGGTGATGACAGCCCGGTTCACCGGTGTTCCGAGAGACTCCTGCGCGATCTCACGCAGACGCATGAGAACGTGCGCCCCCACTTCCTGGGGCGTGATCGTACGTGAACCGATGGCGATGGATGCCAACCCTCGTGGTCCCTCGACGACATCGAACGGCAACCTGTCGACATGGTTCCCGAGTTCGTTGGCACTTCGACCAAGCAGACGCTTCGAGCTGCCCACCGTGCTTTTCGGGTGGAGGACCGCCGTATCGAGTGCCTCCCGGCCGACGATCACATCACCATCCAGAAAACGAACCACCGACGGAAGAAGGCGTCCACCATTGGAATCCTCGAGAACACGAGGCCCACGCTCATCGCAATAGGCGACGAGAGAATTGGTGGTTCCAAGATCTATCCCGACGATCGGATCATCGGAGGTGGAAGCCGTTTTGGAATTGGATGTCTGGTCTTCGGCGTGCATGGCACCAGTGTAGGAGGTGCAGCCTCAACGGGGCGAGAGAATCGCTCCCAGAGCTCAGCTCAGGGAGACCAGTCTCTCAACCAGCGAATCTGATCGAGGTGTGTCCTGCGTCGGAGGATCTTGATGGGTGCGTCGATGCTCCACCATCATGTCCAGGAGCTTCTTGCGAACACGGGGCTTGCTTTCGTCCGCTTCCTTCTGGATCCGCGAGGGGATGGAGAGGCTGCTCAGATGATGTACTTTGCTGGAAATCGGCTGCATCGATTGTCCCTCTTAGTTTGTGCAGTGCTCGATGTTTCCAATTGTTGATCGTGGAGACTGGAACATCGAGGACACGTGCTGCTTGCGTGTAACTCAACCCATCACAGATGATGAGTCGTACTGTCTCCTGTTCATGAATCGTCAGGCTTTCGAGCGCCTCACCGAGCATGCTTGCTTCGATGGCGACGGGACCGGACTGTTCTACTTCATGAGCAGGCGTTTCGAATCGAGCCATTTCCTCCATGATCTGTCGTCTGCGCTTCATCACATTGAAGCGGCGTCTGAGTAGATTCTGCGCGATTCTGAAGAGATAACTAATACTGATCGACTTCCTTTCGAGATTTTTAACCTGAAGCAGTTTTAAAAATGTTTCCTGAGTGAGGTCATCTGCGATGTCCGGAGAGACCGATTTACGCAGAAATCCATACACTCTCGAGGCGCAGGTCGAGTGCAGCTGCTGAACGATCTCAAGTCTCGCCAAGGCAGGATCTTTGGACGCCAGACCAGCCCTGCTCTCGGGAGTCACGATGAACTCCGTGCTGGGACCAAATCGCTCACCAGGGCGTCCGGAAGGCTTCGAGCGATCGAGAACATGGATGATCGAACTCGGATGGGAACTGGAAGATGTCTTCAAATCGTGTCTTTGGGGCATTGAATGACCTTTCTCGAACAGCACTGAGAAGCACTTCAAGACGTGAACAGCCGCACGAACACAGTGATCGCTCTGTCACTCGAAGTACCCCTGAGCCTCAGCTCCAGGCGCCAGTCCTCTGATGGAAGACAGATCGGAACGCCAAGGAGTCATACGTCCACGCTACGCGGGGATTGTGGAATCCAATGGATGTCATGCCTTTTTTCGTGGCAAAAGTCCGGTTGGGTCAATTACCCCAGAGAATTGAGATGAAAATGCGTCTGAAATGGATCAGCTGAGGTTTTATGGAGAACAAACATCCAAGTTCAACCCACGGAGCGGACAAAGTGACGCACCCGCAGAAAGAGAACCTTTCGGGCGGAGTTCTTGAAGTGGCTGACCGCATTCGCTGCACTCGAGCGGCTCAGTCAACATTGGTCATCAGCAAGGATGCAGATGAACGATCATG
>CASICI010000015.1 GCA_949373145.1 uncultured Phycisphaerales bacterium | reverse complement strand
TCCCGGCAAGCGCTACTACGGTGGGTGCGCCGTCCACGACCAGATCGAGAATCTCGCGCGGGACAGAGCGAAGGAACTCTTCGGCTGCAAGTTCGCGAACGTCCAGCCGCACTGTGGTGCCAATGCGAACATCGCGGCCTTCATGGCGTTGCTGAAGCCGGGCGAGACCGTGCTGAGTCTTCCGATCAAGTCCGGTGGGCACCTGAGCCACGGACTCAAGCCCAACTTCTCCGGCACCTTCTACAACATCGTGGACTACGACCTCGATCCCGACACCGAACTGCTGGACTTCGATGAGATTCGTCGCATCGCACACGAATGCAAGCCGCAGCTGATCATCTGCGGGTTCTCCGCGTATTCCCGCGTGATCGATTTCGCCGCCTTCCGAGCGATCGCCGACGAGGTCGGCGCGTATCTCATGGCCGACATCGCCCACATCGCCGGGCTGGTCGCCGCGGGTGTGCATCCCTCGCCGTTCCCTCATGCCCACGTCGTGACCACGACCACGCACAAGACGCTGCGCGGTCCGCGCGGTGGTCTGGTGCTTTCGAACGACGAGGACGTCGCGAAGAAGATCGACCGCAAGGTCTTTCCCGGTTCGCAGGGCGGCCCGTTGATGCACGTCATCGGCGCGAAGGCGATCGCCTTCGGTGAGGCGCTCCGTCCCGAGTTCAAGGACTATCAGGCTCAGGTCGTCGCGAACGCGCGGGCATTGGCCGGCGCACTGGTCGAGAAGGGCTACCGTCTCTGCTCGGGAGGCACCGACAACCATCTGATGCTGGTCGATCTCCGGCCGCGTGATGCGGAACTCACCGGGGCCGACGCCGAAGCCTGGCTCGAGAAGTCGGGCATCATCGTCAACAAGAACGGAATCCCCAACGACCCACGATCTCCCATGGTGACCAGTGGACTTCGTCTGGGCACGCCGGCGCTCACCACCCGTGGGCTGAAGGAAGCGGAAATGCTTCGTGTGGCCGACTGGCTCGATCGAGTGATGGTGAGTGGTGGGGATGACGCAGTCTGCTCCGCGGTCGCGGAGGAGATTCGCAGCTTCTGCGCCGACTTCCCGCTCCCGCACTGACGGCACCCCCCGACTCCGGCTTCGCTTTCTCTCGTCTTCATCTGCAAAGGATCAGACCGATGATGACTCCTCAGGACGACACGCACGATTCCCCGCAACCAGTCGATGATCCGATCTTCATCAATGCACGGCTTGAAATGCCGCTGGGTGTGGAGCACGAGGTCGGGCAGCTGCTTCCCATCGTGACCGGTGCGCATCTGAAGGCCGAGCTGGCCGACCGTGCACTGGCGGATCGACTGGCCCGCCGCATTCGTGCGATCCGTCGCCGGGAGGATGCTCTCGCTCGGTGAGGGCTCTGATTCCCGTGGTCCTGACCGACATCTGGTACCTCAACGACACCGATCTCCTCATGCAGCCGGCCATCGTCATCGGTGAGCCCGGTGTGAACGCGGCCAGTGCGCACTGGGGTGCGAGATTGCCCAAGGCCTTCGTGGTGGACGGGTCCCATCAGGTGCTGCTGGACCTCGAGGGCACCGGATCAGCGTCGCCTGCCTGTGGGGCATGGGCGCGGCGGGTACCGAGGCCGCCGCCGATCGGTTCGAGCAGTCGGTATCTGGAAGCGTGGCTCGAGTCGGTCGCCGCCGTCTGAGCCGCCTCAGGGTCGCTGACAAGCCCCTGCTACGCGAGGTTTCCTCTCTCGCATGGAGCGGTGTTCGTCTCTCTGGCGGCCGTCTCCTGAGGGGTCGGCCGACGTTCTCGCACGAAAGATCTGGTCTTTTGGTCTTCGAATGCCGATGATCAGATGACTTCTTCGCCTGTTCCCCTTCTGTGAGATCGAGAATGATGATGACCTCTGCGCGTGGTGTCCTTTGTCTGTTGAGTGCTTCGGTCGTCTCCTTGTCCTGGTCCTCGGCGCACGCCCAGAACCAGACGCTCGAACTTTCCGAGATGATCGAGGGCCAGACTCCGTTTCGAGTCACGGTCGAAAAGGTCGACTGGAAGAGCGATCCCCTGGCGACGGTCCACTCCGCGGCAGTGAGCTTCTCCGGGGAGAAGGTCATCGTCGTCGGCGGCATGTCGGCCGGCATGCATGACTTCAGCTGCGACGCTGGGCAGAACTTCCCCAGCTCGATCTTCAACCACACGCTCTACATGATCGACGTCGACGACGAGACCAGCGACGCCCGCGTGATGGACGTCGCCAGCACCGGCATGACGCCGGACCAGATCGCAGCCATGGCCTCGATCAACACTCTGTACGAGGAGATCGATGACACCTTGCTGATCGTCGGTGGGTACGGCATCGATTCCAACGGGGACTACGTGACATTCGACACGCTCCGGGTCATCGACGTTCCCGGAACGATCGGTTGGATCTCCGGTGACGGCACGCTCCTTTCCGAGCACGTGACCTTTCTCGATCCCCCGAAGAACACGCCGGCCGCTCTGGCGGATGACTTCTTCACCATCACCGGTGGCATCATGCTCAAGAATCAGGATGAACTCTGGTTGTGTCTGGGGCAGAGCTTCCAGGGTGGGTATGTCGAGGAGAGCAAGTGTCCCGTCGGCTACGAGCAGGTGTACACGAGGAGCATTCGGCGCTTTCGCCTCGATGTGGACAACCCCGAGGCCACCCTTGAATACCTCGGTGCGACCACGGAGCGTCCCGAATGGGCCCGTCGCCGTGATCTGAACATCTTCCCCGCACGTGTGCCGGGGGGAGGTGTCGGTGGCGTCGCCCTCGCCGGCGTCTTCACCGATTACGAAGGTGGATTCCCCGGAATCTGGACGGTTCCGATCGTCATCAACAGCGACGGAACGATGACGATGGACGACCCTTCCGAGCCCGGAGCGCTCCGGCAGGGCTTCAACGCCTACAACTCCGGTCGGATGACCCTCTGGTCGGAGTCGAGGCAGGAGAACTGGTTCGTGTCCTTCGGTGGTCTCGGCTATCAGGTTCTCTACAACGGCGAACTTCGTCCCGACCCGACCATTCCCTATTCCAACGAGGTGCTGGCGGTTCGTTACCAGCCCGAGACCAACGAATGGTCACAGCACCTGCTGGATGCCGCCTACCCCGAGATCTACACCGACCAGGGGCTGCTGTACTACCACGGCACGGAAGCGCTCACGATTCCAAGAGTCGAAACGTCCGCCGAGGGGCTCTTCGATCTTGATTCCATCACCGAACCGACCACCGTCGCCTGGATCTACGGCGGCATTCTGGCCGCCGGTCAGGCCGTGCTTGAATCGGTCGACACCTACGCCTCCAACTACCTCTTTCGCGTGGTCATCGAACCGGTCGACACCTGTCCCGGCGATCTCGACGACAACGGCATCGTGAATGGCGCGGACCTCGGCATCCTCCTGGCCCACTGGGGCAAGGTGACTTCGAAGCAGTCTGCCGCCGACTTCGATGAGAACGGCATCGTGGACGGCGCTGATCTCCAGATTCTGCTGAAAGACTGGGGACCCTGCTCCTGAGGAATGCACGAAAGGGCAGCGGAGCCGATCTCGCGATGCTGGTTTCATCTTTCAGATGAAGTTCGTGAAACCGAAGAGTTCGAAACTTCAAGCGGTCACAAGGCGGCGAGTCGTCTCGCGACATCGAGTTCGATCAATGACTCGATCAGCGGTGTCAGGTTGCCCTGCATCAGCTCGCCCAGATTGAAGGAACCGCCCAGTCGATGATCGACCGCGAGGTTGTCCTTGTAGCGATAGGTGCGGATCTTTTCGGCTCGATTCCCGATCCGATCATGGAGGCCCGCTCCTCGGCCCGTCGTGCCTCGGTCTCACGACGCTGGCGTTCGTAGAGTCTGGCGCGCAGCAGTCGCCAGGCCTTCTCCCGATTCTGAGCCTGGCTCTTGGTCTCCTGCATGCGCACTTCGATCCCGGTCGGTTCGTGAATCAGATGGACTGCGGTCGCGACCTTGTTGACGTTCTGGCCGCCCGGGCCCTGGGCGGTGGTGATCGATTCCTTGACGTCGCTCTTCTCCAGCTGGACCTCGACCTCTTCCGGTTGGGCGAGCACCGCCACGGTCGCGGTCGAGGTGTGGATGCGGCCCTGGGCCTCGGTCGCCGGGACCCGCTTCACCTGATGCGTGCCGCCTTCGTAGCCGAGCTCGCTCCAGGCGCCCCGGCCCTCGAGTTCGATCACCACGGTCTTGATGCCGCCCATCTCGCCCGGTTGGGATTCAAGGGCTTCAAAGCGCCATCGCCGGATGCCGGCGTAGCGTTCGTACATCTCGAGCAGGTCGCCTGCGAAGAGCGCGGCTTCATCGCCGCCGACGCCAGCTCTGATCTCGAGGATCATCGCGCCGACGGCCTTGTCATCCGAAGTGACGAGTTCGGTCTTCAGGGCTTCAGCGAGTTCGGACCTGCGCTCGGTGAGCTCGAGGAGTTCCTCCCGGGCCATCGCGAGCAGCTCCTGATCGGATTCCGTCTTCACGACATCTTCAAGTTCGACGCGTTCCTTCTCGAGTGCGACGATCTCACGCCATCTGCGAGACGGGTCCTTCCAGAGCGGCCTTCTTCATTGACAGCTCGCGAACGGTGTTGTGGTCCGACAGCACGTCGGGATCGAGAAGCGCCTCGGCGATCGACACCATCTGTCGATCCATCTCCTCGAGTCGTGTCGCCAGGTTGTCTGGAATCTGTTCGATCATCGAAGCACCTCGCCGGAGTCGTCAATGAAAGCGGGGGGGTCCAAGAGAACAGCCGCACCCGAAACGGGTACGGCTGTGGTGTTGCTTGAGATCGACTGGCTACTTCTTCTTGTTCTTCTTGAAGTAGTCGCCCTGGAACTTCTTCTGGAAGCGTTCCACGCGGCCGGTGGTGTCGATGAACGAGCTCTTGCCGGTGAAGAAGGGGTGCGAACCGGACCACACTTCCACGGTGAGCTCGGGAACCGTCGCGCCGACGGTCATGACCTGCTCTCCTCGGAAGAAGACCTTGCACTCTGGGAACCACTCTGGATGGGTGTCCTTCTTCATGAGAAGAGCTCCTTGAAAAGATCGTTGACAGACTCTGACGGAGCCTGTTTCGAGTTGCGAATGATAGTTGAAGGGCTCATCCGGGGCAATGCCGTGCCGAAGGCAGTCTTCGGCTTTTTTCTGTGCTTGACCCGTGGCCGCTTCTCGCTATCCTTTGCCTTCAGACCTCATTCCCCTGTAGCTCAGTTGGTAGAGCGAGCGGCTGTTAACCGCTAGGTCCTTGGTTCGAGCCCAAGTGGGGGAGTTTCAAGACAGGCCTCTCGAATGCGTGCACGCACTCGAGAGGCCTGTTTTTTATCGGTCACACGATCGCGCCCCCAGCCCATGGTTCAGGCCGATTTGTTGGTCGCGATGTGGTAGTGGGGGTCTTCACTGATGTTGACTTCGACCAGCCTGCCGGCCTTGTCGAGCAGTTTCTGACAATCCGGGCTCAGATGGCGCAGATGCAGTCGCTTGCCGAGCTTGGTGTAGCGCTCGGCGAGGGCGTTGATCGCCTCGAGCCCCGACTGGTCGTAGACCCGGCTGTAGTAGAAGTCGATCACCACGTCGTCCGGGTCCTCATGCGGGGTGAAGAGTCCCCTGAATTCCGGGGTGGTCCCGAAGAAGAGCACGCCGTGCAGCTGGTACATCTTGCTGCCGTATTCGTTGAAACTGACGTCGGCGACGATGTGCTTGCTCTTCTTCCAGACGAAGACCAGTGCGGAAAGTGCGACGCCGAGGATCACCGCGGAGGCGAGGTCGTGCATGAAGACGGTGTAGCCCGCGACCGCGATCATGATCAGGACTTCGCTGCGGGGGATCCGTCGCCAGGTCTGCAGCGTCGTCCATTCGAAGGTGCCGATCACGACCATGAACATCACCCCGACCAGTGCGGCCATCGGAACCGCTTCGATGTAGGGCGAAAGAACAGGATGAACAGCAGCAGCCCGCAGGCCGCCGTGATTCCGGAGAGACGTCCGCGACCCCCGGACTTCACGTTGATCAAGGACTGGCCGATCATGGCGCATCCGCCCATGCCGCCGAAGACGCCGCAGGTCACGTTGGCGATGCCTTGTCCCACGCATTCGCGGTTGCCGCGTCCACGGGTCTCGGTGAGTTCGTCGATGAGGGTCATCGTCATCAGTGACTCGATCAGTCCAACGCCGGCCAGAATCAGCGAGTAGGGCAGGATGATCCAGAGCGTCGCCCACGCGAGCGGTGGCATCTCGAAATCGAGCCAGGCGAAGCGTGGCAGGCCGCCCGCGATGCCGACCGAATCTCGATCGACGCTCGCAACCGCAGCGGTGCGTTCGGCCTCGGTGAGCGGAGCGATCGGGCCCTTCCGTGACCGCGTCGCAGCGGTGAGGTTCTCAGGAAGGATCGCTCTGGCCTCGTTCAACGTGGTCTTGTCCTTGGACTCCTGCGCAGTCGTGACCGCTGCGGCGCGGGTGTTGTCGACCAGCATGTCCTTCACGGTGAGGACCGGGTTTCCGCTGCCTGCTCCCTCGGTCTGATTCATGGTGGCGTTCATGCCGAAAGCCACCAGCGAGATGAAGAGAATCGCCGCCAGCGATGACGGAATCACCTTGGTGAAGCGAGGCAGGAAGGCGATGATCCCCATCGTCATCATGACCAGCGCGAGCATGATCCAGAGTCCGATGCCTTCGAGCAGCTGCATCGAACCATCGGCGCCGAGCGTCTTGAAGCTACCGAACTGTCCCAGCAGGATCACGACCGCCAGTCCGTTCACGAACCCGAGCATCACCGGGTGTGGCACGATCCGAATGAACTTTCCGAGCTTGAACAGACCGATCGTGATCTGAATGACGCCGCAGAGCACCACGGCGGGAAAGAGATAGCCGATCCCATGCTCGGCGACAAGAGAGACCACCACCACGCCCATCGCACCGGTCGCACCGGAGATCATGCCCGGTCGACCTCCGAGCACGGAGGTGATCAGGCAGACGATGAAGGCGGCGTAGAGTCCGACCAACGGCGGAACGCCTGCCAGAAGCGCGAAGGCCACGGCTTCGGGCACCAGGGCGACCGCGACCGTCAGACCGGAGAGAATCTCAGCTCTGGGCGAGCCACTGAGTGCCGAGCGCACATCGAACAACCTCGACTTGAAGGGAAACGAATTGAACGAGGGGATCTTGGGGCTGGCCATGAGTGGGGTCCGAGTCGGGAGGGTGGTTCAGGCCTGAGTCGTGACCTTGAAGCTGACCGCTCGCTGCTGCAGGCAGTGCGCGTGCGCTCATCTCATCGGTGGCTTCAGGAAGTGCGTGAGTGGTGCTGTTCTGGCGGTGGCGGCTCTTTGAGGAGCGACGCGCCTCGGGGTGTGGTCATGCGATGCCGGTCTGTTCCGGCAGGCAAAGACCTGACGGGCGAGAGTATAACGTGTGCCGATCCCATCGTTCATTCTTTTCTGCGGTGTGAAACACGTCGAAAACGCCCACAGGAAGCCATATCTGGCATCATGTCGCCCATGGCCCATCAAGGTTCCATCATCGACCGACTCCTGCGTGCACGTCGTGATCGTCGTGCCCATCGCCTGGTCGCGGCGGATCTGCCCGCGCGTCTCGACGCACGTCACCCAGCGCTGGCCCGACGCTCAGGACGACCCTCTGCCCTGCGAGGATCCGGTCTTCATCTTCTCCGCCGGCTGGCGCTCGGGCTCGACCCTGCTCCAGCGCATGGTGATCGCGGGCTCGGGGTTCGCATCCGACGCCGGGTCCGGGACTGGCTCAGATGTCAGCAAAGGCACGATGGTCTGGGGCGAACCCCACAACCGCGCCGAGATGATTCCAAACATGGCGCGGCAGTGGCGACCGTTCACCGACCGTTGGCCGCCGCTCGCCGATCAGGACGCCACCTTGATCGAAGGGCCTTTGCAGGACGCCTGGATTCCGAAACTGTCGCCACCGGTTCTCGCCCTGCGCCACGCGCACCGCGCGTACTTCGACACCATGTTCGGTGCACCCGCGCGCGAGCTCGGCTACCAGCGGTGGGGGATCAAGGAAGTCTTTCTCGATCCGGCGCACGTCGTCTACCTGCGCTGGCTCTTTCCCGCGTCGCGCATGCTCTTTCTCGTCAGAGATCCGCAGGACGCCTTTCTCAGCTACAAGACCCGCGGCCCCTGGTACCTCGAATGGCCGGAACGATCGATCGCGACCGGATGGTCCTACGGTCGACTCTGGTCGCGACTGGTCACCGGCTACCACGCGCTCTCACAGGAAGGCCTCGGTCTCCTGGTGCGCTACGAAGACCTCGAGACTTCGAGCGAACGGATCGCCGCGCACCTCGGTCACCACGTGCCGCGTCCGAGTGAACTGCCCCGGCGTCGCGGTGATGCGCCGGTTCGAGGGAGGCCTCGTGTCGGGGCACTCGAATCACTGGTGATTTCGGCACGCACGCGTACCGCGCGTCGCCTGCTTGATGCATGAGCAGGATCGTTCGCGCCGGCTGAGCCCGACTTTGAACATGACTCTGAAGCCCTGCTGAGCGTCGAAGGGCGCTTTTCCGGCGGGTTCGTGTCTCTCCGTGACGGTTCATTTGAAGAACTGACCGCCACCCTCTACAACTCTGGTCAGTGCTTCGCCTGCTGCCCTGGAACGATCAGTTTCATTCTGTGGTCTTCGAGGCGGTTTCTCTCTGAATGCGTATCCCTGGAAGATGACGTCTTCGCGCGGATGCCTTGAAGAGCATGTCGCTGAACTTTCGCGCCATCGATTCCAGAACTTCACCGCCTCAACCGCACTTTTCTACTGAAGAAAACGCACGCACCTTTCCAACGCCAAGGTATCCCGCATGAAACTTGCCACGTTTGATATCGAAATTTCTAACATCTTCGATCTTGGTCCGGGCGAGGACCTTGTGAACTATGCCCCCTTCGACATCTCGGTCGCGGCGACCCATATTGCCGGGGGGCAGGAGCAACTCTGGTATTCGAAGTTGCCGGATGGGACGCCGGCGACCAATCTCACCACCGATGATGCGGGGCGGATGCTCGAATATCTGGAGACGCTCCAGAAGCAAGGCCACGCGTTGGTCGCGTGGAACGGCCTTTCTTTTGACCTCCGTTGGATCGGACATGCGGCTGGAGACATGGTGACCGCTCGACGGATCGCACTTCAACTCTACGATCCCATGTTTCAATTCTTCAAACTCAAGGGATTCCCGATCGGGCTTGCCAAGGCCGGCCAAGGCATGAGGATCCAAATGTCCAAACTCATGGACGGCGCGGACGCTCCCAAGCGTTGGATGGCTGGCGAGCACCAGGCCGTCTTCGAGTACGTCCTTGGCGATGTTCGACTCACCGCGGCCATCGCCAAGGCGATCATCGACGCGGGTCAAGTTCGGTGGGTGACCCAGCGCGGTTCCATCTCCAGCGTGCGCATGCCAGGACTTCGCACCATCGAGGATTGCCTGGCCGATCCGATGCCCGACCAATCGTGGATGGACACCCCGATCCTCGAATCAAGCTTTGCCGGCTGGCTTGACGAGGCGTGATGATCGGCACGGTGGCCAAGTCGGCACTCATGCGTCGGTGCTTTCCGGCCGCAGCGATGATCGGCGGCAGCCTGCCGATCATCCTTTCAGCTTCGTGAGACTGGTCCATGCCTGACGTGGAGACTGCAACGCTGCCGCATCATGCGTCAGGGGAGGTCCTTGCTGCGTTTGGCGCCGGCGGCGCGAAGCAGTTCGATCTTTCTCGTGTTGTCGTAACGCGACATTGACATCGCGATGTCGAGCGCGGTTCTCCCTTGGTTGTTTCGCGCATTGACCTCTGCTCCAGCGTTGATGAGGACCGTCAGGACCTCTGGATCTGATCCGCCGTAGCCAACGCTTCAGCATCAGCGGCGTATCGCCTGAGCGGGCAAGTCGGGTGTTCCAGCTTCGCTCCGGCGTTGATGAGTACCCTGACAATCTCAGGGTTCTTGGTTGAACTGCGCCGCCATGGAAAGCGGCGTCGAACCATCCAGGTTCTGGACATTCACGGTCGCCCCGGCGTTGATGAGCACCGTGAGGATCTCAGGGTTTTTACTGCTGAAGGCCGCGGAGAAAAGGGGCGTCCCCTCGTTGAGAGATGTTGCATTCACATTCGCCCCGGCTCTGATGAGCGTTCGGAGCACCTCGGGATTATTGCTGGATCCGGCCGCATAGCGAAGCGGCGTGAAGCCACGATCATCCCGGGCGTCGACCTCCGCCCCGTTGTCGATCAGCCCGGTGATGACATCGGTGCCGTTGCCCGCGGCGTAGTGAAGCGACGTGAGGCCCACGCCGAGATCCGTGTTTGGAGCCGCGAGATCCGACGTGCTCACTGCCGTCTCCGGCGTGGGCTCTGGCGCCAGCGTCTCACTGTTCGACGACGGTTTGGGGGCGCACCCGGACACGATGAGTGTGGTCAAAAGACACATCACGGCGGCGATCGGGAGTCGAGACATGTACGTTCCTTCTGTGGTGTTTGACTGGCGCCAGCACTTCCGGATCAGTACGTCGCGGAATGTGCTGGTGATCAGTTCTTTTCATCAGTTTTCGATGAGCGCTGAAGAGTGGGGTCTTGGTTGGTTGCTGAGTTTCATCCTCGCCAGTCTCAGTGCCCTGTCAATCACGAGTTGGTGGATTGGAGGCGAACTCCCTCGCGTGAAGGCAACCCCACGCGCTGGCCCAGCCGCCAAGTCATGGGTGACCGGGGCGACAGCTCTCGAAAGCGAGAAAAATCAGCGGACGCAAATGCAGTCGGCGGCGGCCTTTGCCTTGCGTCTGGCGTCGGCGGTGGTGCGCCCGGTGGCCAGGGCGACGCCCATGCGTCGGTGTTTCCTGGTCTCGGGCTTGCCGAAGAGTCTGATCTCGGTGTCCGGCTTGGCGAGGGCGTCTTGAAGTCCGCGGTAGCGGGGCGCCTTCTTGCTGGCACGTTCGGCGAGGATGACGGCGCTCGCGCTCGGTCCGCGTTCGGTGATGCGAGGAATCGGCAGGCCGAGGATCGCGCGCAGGTGCAGTTCGAACTGGGAGAGATCCTGCGAGATCATGGTGACCATGCCGGTGTCGTGCGGTCGGGGTGAGAGTTCGGAGAAGATGACCTCGTCACCACGAATGAAGAACTCGACGCCGAAGAGGCCCGCGCCTTCGGGGCCGGCGATGCGGTCGGTGATCTTCTTCGCCATGCGCTGCGCCTTGCGAATCATCGCCTTCGGCATCGGGCAGGGCATCCAGGATTCCTGATAGTCACCGCGTTCCTGACGATGGCCGATCGGTTCGACGTAGACCGTGCCGCGGCCGCGCTTCACCGCGGAGGCGCGCTGCTTCACGGTGAGGAGCGTGATCTCGTAGTCGAAGTCGATGAACTCCTCGACGATGACGACACCCTTGTCGCCGCGCATGCCTTTCAAGGCGTGCTTCCAACTTTTGGCGATGTCGGCCTTGGTGCGTGCGACCGACTGGCCCTTGCCGCTCGAACTCATGACCGGCTTGATCACGCAGGGCAGACCGACGGTGTCATCGATGGCGCGCTTGAGCGACTCGAGGTCGTCGGCGTAGGCGTAGCGCGCGGTGGGGAGGTTCAGTTCCTCGGCGGCGAGCGAGCGGATCGCGTCGCGGTTCATGGTGAGGTGGGCGGCCAGCGCCGAAGGGATCACGGTGGTGCCCTTGGCTTCGATGTCGAGCAGGGCCTCGGTGCGGATCGCTTCGACCTCGGGGACCACGTAGTCCGGCTGGTACCGGCGGACGAGGGTCTTGATCGCGCGGCCATCGAGCATGTCGATCACTTCGGCGTGGTCCGCGACCTGCATCGCGGGGGCGCCGGCGTAGTGGTCGGCGGCGATCACCCGGCAGCCGTAGCGCTGCGCGCAGATCACGAGCTCCTTGCCGAGTTCGCCGGAGCCGAGAAGAAGGATGGTGGCGGGGTGGGTGTTCATGGCGGGCATTCTAAGGGGGTACACTGGGTTCATGAAAGATCACCACGCACCTCGTTTCGGAAAGCCCGTCATCGGAGGCCTTTTCTCCCTCCTGGCGCTGCTCCTCCCGTTCTGCATCCTCGGTTCCACGTTCGCCGAGGAGGCCAAGGATGACACCGCCCTTCGAGTGCTGGTCTGGAACGTCTGGCGAGGCGGCAACGAGGTCGAGGAAGGACCCGAGAAGATTCTCGCGGTCATCCGCGAGGTGAATCCCGACATCGTCCTGATGCAGGAAAGCTACGACGTCGACGGTGACCGTCCGACCGTCGGTCGCTGGATCGCGCAGGAACTCGGCTGGCATGCCCATCAGGAGGAGAGCCCGCACCTGTGCGTGCTGACGCCTCTGAAGGTCGAAACGGAATTCTTCCACCACGCCTGGCATGGTCTGGGCGTGCGGGTCACCGATGCGAAGAAGCGATCGTTCGTGGCCTGGTCGATCTGGTTCGACTCCGGCGCGTACATCACGCGGGAGCTTCGCGACCGTCCCGAGCAGACCGATGAGGAACTTCTCGCCGCCGAAGACGTGCGCTCCAACCGACTTCCGCAGGCCAAAGCCCTGCTCGCGCACCTCGAGGCGGAAGGGCAGTTCGAACTGGACGTGCCGCTTCTGGTGGGGGGTGACTTCAACAACCCGTCGCATCTCGACTGGACCGTCGACACCGCGCGCATCTATCGCTACCGCCGGGCACTTCCGCTGCCGGTGAGTCTCGCGATGCTGAAGGCCGGGTTCATCGACACGTTTTCGCGTCGATCCACCCAAACCCGGTGCAGCATCCCGGCATCACCTGGTCACCGCTCTTTCGGGTGACGCAGGACGGCAAGGACCAGGGCTTTGAACGAATCGATCGTCTGTACCTGAAAAATCCGGCCAAACGAGTGTCCGGTGCGTGGATGCTCACCCCGGTCGCCGCGGAAGTCCTTCCCGAACGCTGGGAGGATGATTCGATTCCAACCGAGAAGCGGATCTTCCCCTCGGACCACGGTGCGGTCGTGGTCGATCTGACCTGGTCGCAGGTCGACTGACTCAGTCTGAGGTGGGGTGATCTTCATCGGAGGGCAGGTCGAGAATGGTCCTGCTCTCCTCCTCCGGGAGCTCCTCGACGCTTCGAAGCTTGCGCTCCATCGCCCTGGTGCGTTGACCGGTGGCGGTGATCGTGTTCTGCGCGGTCTTCAACTGATTTCCGAGCTTGTCGAGCACATCGCCGAACTTGCCGAACTCGGTCTTGACCGCGCCGAGCACCTCCCAGACTTCGCTCGATCGCTTTTCGATCGCGAGCGTATGGAAGCCCATGCGAAGCGCGTTCAGAATCGCACTGAGCGTGGTCGGACCGGCCAAGGTGATACGCAGGTCGTTCAGCGTGTCGACGACCTTCTGTTGACGAAGCGCTTCCGCATAGAGCCCCTCGGTGGGCAGGAAGAGAATCGCGAACTCGGTCGTATGCGGTGGTGCCACATACTTCTGTCGAATGTCCTTGGCTGCGGTGACGATGGCGTTTGCAAGCGCTTTTGAAGCGGCATCGACTGCCTGCACATCGGCACGGTCCTGAGCGTCCTGCAGTCTGGCGTAGTCCTCCTGCGGAAATTTCGAGTCGATGGGCAGCCAGACCTGATCCTGTGAATTGGTGCCGGGCAGGCGGATCGCGAATTCCACGATGGCGTTCGAGCCCGGGATCGGCTTGACGTTCGACGCCCACTGGGTGGGGGTGAGCATCTCCTCGAGAATCGCACGCAGCTGGACTTCACCCCAGGTGCCGCGGCTCTTGACGTTGGTGAGGACCTTCTTGAAGTCACCGACGTCTTCGGCGAGCTGCTTCATCTCGCCCAGACCCTTCTGGACCGATTCGAGCCGCTCTCCGACCTGCTTGAACGCCTCGCCGAGGCGTTTTTCGAGCGTGCCTTGCAGCTTCTCATCGACGGTCTTGCGCATCTCCTCGAGCTTCTTCTCGTTGCCGGTACGCAGATCGACGGCCTGCTTGGCCTGTTCCTCGCGCATCCCCTTGAGTTGAAGCGTCAGGGTCTTGGTGAGCGTCTCGCTGACGGAATCGAGTCGTTTGCTCATCTCCTCGCGCAGGCGGGCGTCACTCTTCTCGCTGGTGTCTCTCGCGCGTTCGAATTCGTCACGCAGCGCCTTCTCCTGCAGGTTCGCCTGATCGGCGAGCAGTGCTTCGACGTCTTCGGTCTCCTCCTGGGCTCTTCCGCGCAGAAGGCTCTGCCCGATGGCCAGGATGCTGAGAAGGATCGCGATGAGTGCCAGGATGAGTACGAGAATATCCATGTCCCGATGATACCCGCATCGAACGGAACCCATGACGGCCGGCCCGCTCGACCTATACTGCAGGGCACACCAATCGGAGGATCTCGTGTTCAGACCACTCAACTGGGGCATCGCCGGAACAGGACGAATTTCGTCGCTTTTCGCCGACTGCATCACTCGTACCGAAAGCGGAACCGTGGGGCATGTCCTCAGTCGTTCCCAGGATTCCGCCATTGCGTTCTGCGAACGTCAGGGTGGAACCCCCTGGTCGAATCAGCGTGAGATGCTCGGTGTCGACGGACTGGACGCGCTCTACATCGGAACGCCTCATTCGGAACATGCCGAACTCGCGGTCGCGGCGCTTTCGGTCGGCATTCCGGTCCTCTGTGAAAAGCCGATGACCTGCTCGCCTGCGGGCAGTCTCGCGGTCGTCATGTGCGCGCATCAGAACGGTACCGCCCTGATCGAGGGGTGGATGTATCGCTGCCACCCTCAGATCGAACGACTGATCGAGTTGATCTCGAGTGGCGCCATCGGTGAACTTCAGACGATTGAATCACATTTCGGGTTTCGTGCCGATGTTTCTCCCGAACACCGACTTCGAAGTCAGAAACTCGGTGGGGGGCCGATTCTCGACATCGGTGGTTATCCCATGAGCCTCGCGATGCTGGTCGCGGGGTCGACCGACGATCGTGCTCATGCACGTCCCAAGTCGATGGAAGCGGTCGGCGTCTTCGACACCGAGACCGAGGTCGAAGCGGATGCGGCTGCGGTGGTGACGTTCGACAACGGTCTCGAAGCGAAGCTGCGATGCTCCCTGATCGAGGATCTCGGTACCGGACTTCGGTGCACCGGCACGGATGGTGAGATTCGTCTGCCTCAGCCGTTCCTGGCCGAAGCCAGACAGGACGGTCGACGTGCGACGATCGAGATCGAACGTCATGGTGAGACCGAGATCGAGCGTTTCGAAGCCTCGCTCGACTGCTTCAGCCTCGAGGCTCGGACGATGTCGGAACTGGTCGCTTCGGGAGAACTCGAACCACCACGTCCGATGGTCTCGCACGAGGAGTCCGTGGTCATCGCCGGCGCGCTTGAATCATGGCGATCTTGCCTTCAGAAAGCCAAGGAAGACGGCTGATCGATCAGTCCTTCGAGTCGTAGCCGGGCAGCCATTCGGTGCGTGCCCCCCAGATGTTCTTCCAATCGGATGCCTGGTTTCTGCTGCCCTCGTTCGGCCGCACCTTTGAAATCGCCCAGAAGACGATCGCACGGTAGGCGGTCGCGGCTCTGATCAATTCACGACCCAGGAATGCCGCCGACTTCGACCAGTGCAGACGCATCAGCGTGATCTCACCTCGGTTGACCTTGACCTTGGTCTGCCAGCTGGTCGTGGCGGATGCTCCGACGTAATGGATGATCGACGCATCGGGCGTGATGATCGGCTTCGCCCCCAGTGATTTCGCTCTGAGACACAGTTCCGCCTCTTCTCCGTACATGAAGAATTCGGGTGCGAAGCCTTCGAGTCTCTCCCAGAGGGAGCGGTCGATGAGCAGAAGGCAGCCGGTCACGTATCCCACGTAACGGACCGAATCGCGTTGCCACTCGCCGAAGGATTGTGGGTTGAAGAATTCACTTCCTGAGAAGGCCTTCGAGAGTCCGATCGTTCTGAAGAAGACCCCGCGCAGTGTCAGATCAGCCCAACAGGACCTGGGGTCGAGCGTGACGCCGTCGGCTTGCACGGTGCGTCCGCCCCAGATGCCGCAGTCACTTCGTTCATCCGCGAATGCATTGAGCGTCTCGAGTGCGTGGTCGAGCACGACGGTGTCGGGATTCAGCAGCAGAATTCTTCTTCCGCGGGCCTGCTTCGCCATCACATTGTTTGCTCTGGCGAATCCGAGATTCTCATCGCTGGCGACGATCTGAAAGCGATCGTCCGCACCGAATTCCGACTGGACGGCCTCGAATGAACCGTCCGTCGACTGGTTGTCGATGAAGAGCACCTCGAACCCGAGTTCGGGCGATTGAGCCACCACCGAGCGGAGGCATTCGAGGGTCATCTCGCGGGTGTTGTAGCTGACCACGATGATCGAAACCTCGATCGTGCCGGGTGTGTCTCGTGTTTGCGACTGTGAAGTTGCCATGCGTCCATTATCGAGTGAATGGGTCCTTGAAGTCCATCGGAATCCGGGTGGAAGATGAACTCAGGCGGCGCTTTCTCCGATAACCTCATCGAGGATTCGTCTGGAGGTTTCACGATCGAGCGCGCTGCGAACTGCGATGGGTGCGATGACGAGGCACCAGAGGATGACCGCAAGTTCGCCCCAGGGTGCGGGAATGATCGCAAGTCCCCCCGAGTAGTCGCTCAGCAGGCTCAACGTGAAGAGGCCGCCGATCCAGGGAACCAACCAGAGTGCATGACGTATCTTGAGCTCCCTCCCGCTGGAGCCCATCCCCGGGATGGTCAACAGGAGCAGCACGATACCGACGCCCAGCACGAGAAGCACCGTCTCGTTCACGGTCCATCCACACCAGTAGGTGATGAGGCTGGCGAAGATGAAACTGACCGTGCCGGTGAGTCGTGCGGCGGGAACCCGAAAGGGACGTGCCAGTTCCGGATGTTCCTTGCGAAGCGCGAGCAACGTCAATGAGGCGACCGCGGCGGTGAGCATCGTGGTCGCGGAGACGATGCCGGCCAGAAGGTCCCATCCCGGCAAGGGAGCCAGCAGGATCATGCCGACGATCCAGTTGATGAAGAGGGCGCGCACCGGAAGTCCGGAGTGCGCGATCTTTCCGAAGAACTTCGGGATGTTCCGGTTCCGGCTCATCGCCACCACCAGGCGCGATGTGCCACTGGTGAACACCAACGCCGTTCCCAGGGGTGAGATCGTCGCATCCACGTAGAGAATCGTCGCCAGCCAGCCGAGTCCCAGGATCACCGCGAACGCGGCGAAGGGCCCCGAAGCACCGTTGGTCACCACGTGGGACCAGCCCTGCGCGAGCTGTTCGGCGGGGACCACGCCGATGAATGCGACCTGCACGAGGATGAAGATCACCGTGCAGATGAAGAGTGAACCCAGAATCGCCATCGGAACGTCTCGCTGCGGACGCTTTGATTCACCGGACAGTTCGATCACCGTTCGAAATCCGATCAATGAAAACACCACGCCGCCGGCTGCCAACGCACTGAAGATTCCCGAAAGGCCCTCGGGCGCGAACGAGTGGCTGGTGAAGTTCTCGACGTTGAATCCCGTGAAGATCAGCACGACCGCGGTCATGACCGGGACCGCGATCTTCCACCAGGTGATGGTGGTGTTCGAGTGGGCCATCCATTTCACGCCGAGCAGGTTGATGACGAGCAATGAAAAGAGGATTCCCGCGGCCACGACCGTGCCTCCGACCGACAGGGAGCGGTTCTCGCCTTCGCTCTGGATCAGCCAGGGGATTTCATTCCCGAGGTACTCGAGAATCGCGAGCGTCTCCACCGAAGGGATCACCACGTAGCCCAGCCAGCAGAGCCAGCTCGCGATGAAACTCGTCATCCCTCCGTAACTGATGTGCGAGTACCGCGCGAATCCTCCAGACGTCGGAATGGCGGAGCCGAGTTCGGCGAAGATCAGGGCGATCACCCCCAGCATCGCCGCGGCGAGGAACCAGCTGATGATCGATGCGGGGCCCGCCATCTGTGCGGCATAGAGTGCCGCGAACAGCCAGCCGCTTCCGATGATGGATCCCGTCGAGATGAACAGAAGGCCGAAGAAACCGATTCGTCTCTGCAGCTTCTGTGGAGGTTTGTTCATTGGGTCTTCTTTCTTTCAAAGGGGTTTGGATGATATCTCATTCAAACGGGGACAGGTGCGCTGATTCCTTGCCCGAGCCCTGCTGTATGTACCATGGCCGTTCGCGGTCATGCTGATTTGAAAAGACAGTGCACAGGGGATTTGAATTGTCATCTGAAGTCATCTTCAACGTCGTCCTTCCCATCATGCTTTTCGTGGTGGCAGGTTACATTTTTCGAAGACTTGGCAAATTCGATTCCGCCCAGAGTGGGACTCTCATCGGTTACGCGATGAAGGTTGCGATTCCAAGCATGATCATCGTGGCTCTCGCCAACGAGCCCGTCGCGGACTACATCCCGTATGCGGCATTCTTTGGGACCTTTCTTCTGATCACCACGATCGTCTTTCTGGCAGCGCTGCTCGTCGCGAAGCTCTTTCGCATGCCGTTCCTTGATGGTTCCTTCTTCTCCGCCACGTGTTCCCTTTCGAATACGTGCATGATCGCATTGCCCATTCTGGCGATGCTGATGGGGCAGCCAGGCACGATCTACGGGATTCTCGGAGTCATCAATCTGATCATCGGCCTGCAGGTGATGTCTCTCATCGCCGACATCCATCATGGTGATCCCGGTGAATCGCGATTCCTTGGTCTTCTCAAGTCACTTGGCAAGGAAGTCTTTCAGCCATATTTCGTCGCATTGATCGTCGGCGTCGTCATCTCGCTGACGCAATGGAAATTGCCTGCCACGATCGACACCACGCTCACCTTGCTCGGCGCCACCACGGCCCCGGTCGCGCTCTTTGCCGTCGGCGTCGATCTTGATTTCGCAGTGTTTCGAAGGAACCTTCTTGCGATCCTGGGTGCGACAGTGTTCAAGCTCATTCTGATGCCGATACTGGCCTGGTTCATGTGCGAGTGGCTCGGCCTTGAACCGGCTGCGACCGTTGCAGTGGTGATTTGCAGTTCCGTGGCTGCCGCCAAGTGCGAGTATGGAGTCGCCAAGCAGAAGAACGTCTACGTGGAACAGACCGCGGCGATCGTCGCCAGCACCACGATCCTCTCCTTCATCACTCTGGCCTTCGTGGTCTTCGAGTTGAATCAGAAGTATCCAGAGGTCTTCGACATGGACAAGAGCTTTCATGTCTCAAGCCATGAAGGTGATGAGCTGAAATCAGCGGGTTCATCGACGAAAAAAGACTGAGCCACCATGCGGTGACTCAGTCGAGTGTTCCTGATGCGTTTGAGAAGCGGCGGGGGTGTCGTCAGACACTGACCGAGCTGTTGATTCCATCGATGATTCGGTTGAGCTCCTCGCAGGGGCGCATCGATTCAGAAGCCTTTTTCGGATCGGGCTGAAAGTATCCGCCGATGTCCATGGGAGGCCCCTGGACATCGTTCAAGGCTGCGACGACCACGTCTTCATGGGCTCGGAGTTGTCCTGCGATTTCGGTGAACCGATCTGCGAGTTCGGTGTCCTCGGTCTGCGCCGCGAGTGCTTCGGCCCAGAACATCGCCACGTGGAAGTGGGTGGTTCGATTGTCTGGCTCTCCACATCTTCTCGATGGAGCCTTGTTCTGCAGGAGGTACTGCGTGGTGGCCTGGTCGAGTGTTCGTCCCAGGATGCGAGCCGAGTCCAGTTCGAAGTGGTCGGCCAGATGTTCGAAACTGGCAGCGAGTGCGAGGAATTCACCCAGCGAATCCCAGCGCAGATGATTCTCCTTCTCGAACTGCTGGACGTGCTTGGGAGCCGAGCCGCCCGCACCCGTTTCGAACAGTCCGCCGCCGTTCATCAAGGGGACGATCGAAAGCATCTTCGCACTGGTGCCCACCTCGAGAATGGGGAAGAGGTCGGTCAGGTAGTCGCGAAGCACGTTGCCGGTGACGGAGATCGTGTCTTCGCCGCGTCTGATCCGCTCCAACGAGAAACGACAGGCTTCGTTGGGAGCCATGATGTGGAATTCGAGTCCTTCGGTGTCGTGGTCCGCGAGGTAGGTGTGCACCTTGTTCATCAGGTTGGCATCGTGTGCCCGCTCGGGGTTGAGCCAGAACACGGCGGGATTTCCGGTGGCACGAGCACGCGTCACGGCGAGCTTGACCCAGTCGCGGATCGGCGCGTCCTTCACCTGGCAGGCTCGCCAGATGTCACCTTCTTCGACGGCATGTTCCATGAGCATGGTGCCGTCGGCGTCGACGATCCGCATGGTGCCCGCGGATGGGGCTTCGAACGTCTTGTCGTGCGAGCCGTATTCTTCGGCCTTCTGTGCCATCAGGCCGACGTTTGGAACGCTGCCCATCGTGACGGGGTCGAGTGCCCCGTTCGCCTGACAGTCGTCGAAGACCGCCTGGTAGACACCGGCGTAGCAGCGATCGGGAATCACGGCCATCGTGTCCTGCGTGTCGCCGTTCTTGTTCCACATGCATCCCGAAGTTCGCAGCATGGCGGGCATCGAGGCATCGATGATCACATCGTTTGGAACATGGAGATTGGTGATGCCGTTGTCGGAATCGACCATCGCGAGGTCTGGTCCGTCGCGGAAGGCCGCTTCGATGTCGGCTTCGATCGCGGTCCGTTCGGCCTCGGGAAGATCGGAGATCTTCTCGAGCAGATCACCGAAACCGTTGCGCACGTCGACGCCGATTCTTGAGAGTGTCTTCGAGTGCTTCTCGAAGACGTCGGCGAAGAAGACGGTGACGGCGTGTCCGAAGATGATGGGGTCCGAGACCTTCATCATGGTGGCTTTCATGTGCAGCGAGAAGAGGATGCCCATGTCCCCGGCTTCGGCGATCGCCGTGGCAAGGAAGGTGCGAAGGGCGTTGCGACTCATGAAGGTTCCGTCGAGAATCTCGCCTGCTTGAAGTTCGATGCCGTCCTTCAGGACGCTGGTGGTGCCGTCGGTGGCGACGTGTTCGATGTGCACGGTGGTGGCGTCGGAAATGACGACGGACTGTTCGTTCGCGAAGAAGTCACCCTCGCTCATGCTCTTGACGTGGCTTTTCGAATCGCCGCTCCATGCGCCCATGCGGTGGGGGTTCGCTCGCGCGTACGCCTTGACCGCTTCGGGTGCGCGTCGATCTGAATTGCCCTCGCGAAGCACGGGATTCACCGCGCTGCCCTTGACGGCGTCATAGCGATGCTGGATCGCACGTTCCGCGTCGTCCGCGGGTTCTTCCGGGTAGTCGGGGAGGTCGTAGCCCTGCGCCTGGAGTTCGGCGATCGCATCCTTCAGCTGAGGAACCGAGGCACTGATGTTCGGGAGTTTGATGATGTTGGCCTCGGGACGTCCGGCCAGTTGGCCGAGTTCCGCGAGCGCGTCTTCGATCTTCTGGTCATCGCGCAGTCGTTCCGGAAAGTTCGCGATGATTCGTCCGGCGAGCGAGATGTCGCGGGTTTCGATCGTGATTCCCGTTCCTGCGGTGAATGCCTTGATCACCGGGAGGAAGGAGTAGGTCGCGAGCGCGGGAGCCTCGTCGGTGTGGGTGTAGATGATCGTCGGGTTCGAGCCTGTGTTGTCTGACATCGCTGGTTCCATTTCCTCAACTGTGCGGTCGATACCGGCCGATGCCGGGTCGAACAGTTTAGACGACCGCACCGGGAAAATGGGTTCGAAACAAGTGCTTTGGTGAGGTCTGCCAGTGAAACCGGGCTGAAATCAGTCCAGATCGATCTTGTGGGATGCTTTGATGATTTCTGGAATCTCCTGCAGGCGGGTGATCAGGGTCCTGGCCGTTTCGGGTTCCAGATTCACCGTGCTCAGAAGAATCACCTTGGTCGCCGCATTTCGGTCGATTTCCGTTCCAAGGACCCGATGTCTGATCGTGAGATCCGACAACACGGATTCCCAGTGGTCATCTGCAGCGTCCGACGGTGAAAGTGTGATCCGAAGTTTTCCGTTGCTTCCATCCTTCCTGCCACCCCTGGAGGTGAGGAGGAGAATCGTGATGCCCACGACGACCGTGCCCACGAAGGCCACCACGAAATTTCCGTTGCCGGTGGAAAGTCCGATCACCACGGAGAAGATCACGAAGACCGCATCGAGTGGATTCCTGATCCTGGTCCTGAACCGAACGATGGCAAGCGTGCCGAAGAGCGTGAACGCCGCGGCCAGATTCGAACCCACCGCGACCGTCGCCATCGCGATGAGCGGAGCGATCAGGATGAGGGTCCGCCAGAGTTCGGCCCGGTCACGTCCTCGAGTCGCGAGGAGGTGCAGGCAGGCCACCATGACTCCGTAGACCGTCGCGAGAAGAACTGCGATCAGTGCAGTGCCAAACGGATCTCCGTCCAGGGCTGGTGGTGGGCTTGTCAGCAGTTCGTTCACGGCAGTGTCCTGTGATCTCAACGGTTTCAGAGTGACGTTTCATTCTCATCGGCAGGATCCGGGTTCAGAGAGTCATGTTCAAGAAGGAATTTTCTTCTTCTCTTCACGATCTCCGTGAGGGAGGTTTCAGTTCCTTCCAGGCTTCGGAGGAAATCGCCTCGATCGGGTCCGAAGGGATCCTTCGCCACGGCATCACTCAGGAGGTCTCGATAGGCATCGACTCTCGCGCTGAAGGCTTCTTCCTGAAGATCCTCTTCCGCGATCTCGCGACAGACTTCGAGGTATCTCGCGCGCCAGGCGGGCACCGCGAGAATTGCGACGATCAGTGGCCTGGTGTCCTTTTCGTTCTGGAGGACAAGCGGTGCCTGAGTTGCCGGATTGCCGCCTCGGCCCCGCCTCGACCGCCCCTCGACCGCCTCTGCCACCGCGCTGGGGAGGGCCATCGTCGGTTTGCCCTTGACCTGGTCGGCCTTGATCAGGTCGGCCCTGACCTCCGCCTCGTCTTGGCCGATCCAGACCGGGACGGTCTCGTGAATCCTGATCACGGCCTTGGCCTCGTTCGAAGCCTTCGGGAGGGGGTCCGAATCCACCGGGTCGCGGTCCATCAGGTCCACCGGGTCCACCGGGGGGACCACCGGGACCCCGGGCCACCGGGACCACCAGGACCACCGCCTCGTCCACCGCGTGGAGGATCGAAGGTTTCATTGTTGTCGTAGTGGAAGAAGTGGAATCGTCCATCTGGATCCTTGTAGACGTAGTAGTCGCTTCCACGGCTGTAGTAGCCATCCTGATCCATGAAGATGTTGTCGAGTGCGAGGAAACGAATCGTCTCTTCGACGTCGATGTATTTGGGAAGCACTTTTTCAAGACGTGCGTCCGGTGTTCGTTTGAGAAGTCTGCAGAACGCGACCAGTTCCTTCCAGTCCTTCTCCTTGGCGGACCCCGTCTTCAGCTCGTACTTCTCCTTGTAGGTCGAACTGCTGGTGCCCTGGTCGGACAGTGCGCCGCCGCCACTGAAGTCCGGGGGCACTTTCCAGCGGACGCCTTTTCGGGTGTCGTAGTGTTCCTCGATGAAGTCCTTGTTCAGCTGTTGGACGTTCGCATACACCCCGAGATAGACGCCGTTCACGACGACCTTCACGAAGTTCGCCTTCGGTGCGGGCATGTGTTCCGATGCGATGTTCGAGAAGAGAACCTCTCGCATCATCGAAGAGTCCCCGTTGGCGTTCAACAGGTTGAGAGTGTTGTAGCCGCCGAGAGAAAGGTCGTCGTCGTAGGCATCGATCGAGATTCCGAACGACTTCTTCTCGGGCTGATCGAAGGAGGTGTTTCCTCGGTAGGAGATGCCGACTTCGCCGACAAGCGTGCCGTCCACCCGAAGTGTTCCCGGCACTTCGATGTCCGTTCCATGAAACGCCACCATCTCCTCGTGCCAGTCGGATTCGGGAAATTCGAAGAAGAAGGTTCTGAGCGTCTCCCTGTCATACAGATCGCGACCCGGGAACATCTCGACGTCCGATTCCGTGAGGCGCAGTGCATCCGCTCGATTCTGAGGTCGTGCGCCTTCGACGCCCTGCTCGCGGGGTGGGCCTCCGCGTCGCTTGCGACCTCGTTGGCCTTCGGCCTTCTCCTTGATCGCCTCGGCACGAGCGGCATCTCGTTCTTCACGATCAAGCCGGCCGTCCTTGTTCACATCGAATCGCTTCATCAGCTCGATGTCGCTGAATCGCTTGCCGCCCGGTCCGCCCGGTCCGCCCGGTCCACCGGGAGGTCCGTCGAATTGTGCCTGAGCGCCCGTACTGATCAGTCCGCCGAGGACCAGGCTTGAAAACGTGGACACGATGCGTCTGCGTCCTGTGCTCTTCGCTGAGTAGCTCATTTCGTCTCTTCTCCAAACCAGAGGTACGGTGTCGGGGTGATCTCATCAAACGGTCCCGATTCGTGTTTGATGCTCGCTACACGGAAAATCCAACAAATTCATCGCCTGTTAGGATCAATCCTACTCAGGAGACCCTCATGCGACACGTCACTTTGGCAACCCTCTCACTGTTCTTGACCACGTCCTTGTCCCTGATCACCCAGGCCGCGGGCGTTCAGGAAGGCCCCGAAGTCACCGGTTCGGCGGATTCCTGGCAGCCACTCTTCAATGGGAAGGATCTGACCGGCTGGACGCCCAAGATCTCCGGACAGGCCCTGGGAACCGATCCATGGAACACCGTTCGAGTCGAGAATGGCCTTCTGCGCATCGACTACACCGGATACGAAGGCTCCTTCGACGATCGTTTTCTTCATCTGTTTCACGAACGTCCCCACGATCGTTATCGCTTGCGGGTCGTCTATCGTTTTCGCGGCGAGCAGTGCACTGGAGGGCCCGGCTGGGCCTGGCGCAACAGCGGGGTGATGCTTCACTGCCAGGATCCCGCCACCATGAGTCTCGGCCAGTTCTTTCCGGTCTCCATCGAGGGGCAGTTCCTCGGTGGCGATGGCACGGCCGAACGGTCAACCGGAAATCTCTGCACGCCCGGAACGAACGTGGTGATCAACGGGGCGCTTCAGCAGGCACATTGCGTGAATTCCACCTCGAAGACCTGTCATGGTGATGAGTGGGTGACCGCCGAGTTCGAAGTCGATGGAGGCGGTCGAGTGAAGCACTTCATCAATGGTGCGCTCGTTCTCGAGTACGAACAGCCACAGTTCGATCCTCGCGATTCCGATGCAAAGGCCTTGATCAAGGATGGTCCGCTGGTCATCAATCGTGGTTGGATCGCCTTGCAGGGTGAAAGCCATCCGATCGACTTTCGCGAGATCTCGATCAGGCCTCTTCGTGATTCGAAGTCAGTCGATTCGAACTCATCCGACTCGAAATGACGGGCACGCGTCGGTGACTTCAGTCTGTTCCGATCATCTTGCGCCAGAACCAGCACCCGTCGCCCTCGCGATCGGATGAGCCGTCGGCGAATCCCAGGGCGGTATAGAGACGTTGTGCTCCGGTGTTCTCGCGGTCGATCTCGAGAGTGATCTTGCGGCATCCCATCGATCGAGCCTTCGCCTCGAGGCTGGCGATCATCGCTCGCCCGATGCCCTGTCCGCGGACGGCTTCGTCCAGATAGATGTCATGAAGGTTGACCGAGGGTGCGCCTTCGAAGCTTGAGATCGTCTTCTGACAGAGTGCATAGCCGACCGCACGCCCCCCGGACTCACGGGCGAGAAACAGGAACACCGTCGGATGGGTCTGCAGCAGCTCATCAAGGGCTTTCGCATGTCCGGGGCGCAGGGTGACCTTGCTGACGACCGCGAAGGCCTCCACCAGTCGGATCAGATCGGCTCGTACCGAGGATGTCTCAAGGTCTGCTTCTTCGATGGTGATCGTTGTCGGGGTCGACATGTCTGATGTTCTCTCTTGCGGGTGATCCGTGTTCATTGCTGCTGAACCCAATCCTATCGGTCCTGCCGGAACAGGGCGATGATTTGTCACCCACTCGGTGGTTCGAACCGTTTTTGAGGCCAAACTTCAGAGTTGGAATCTATTTTTCTTGAGCCTCCGTGCTTCAGGAGGGACACTGGACGGGACCATCGTGTCACGAACCAATTCCGACCAGGAGCGAAAGACGACCATGCCGAACATGCCGAAGATCCGAACAGTCATGCATGCTTTGTTGGTTTCATCACTCCTTGGAGTGACTGCTTCCACTTCCGCGGACGTCCCATCCTCTGTCATGGTGGATGGTGGTTCCTCGGCCGCGGTGTCTCTTCAGATTTCCCTGACCAGCGACTTCGGGGGGGACACGCAGACACAGGTTCTCAATTCAGGAGTGACCGGTGGCGGGATCGTGGTCTTTCGTCCGGATGCCGAACCATTCACCGAGGTCGAACTGGCCAATCTTGAATTTCAGATCGGCGGCGGCACGCTGAACTACGATTTTCTCTGTGGTGGAATTCTCGGGTGTCTCGAGGTGACGGTCACTCTGAACAACGTTCGCGCGGTCCTCGATGGTCCGACTCTCGCCGGCCTCGATGGAGGTGGTTTCGCGAGCTTCAACTCGAACTGGCGTCTGCTTGCGGATTACACGATCACGTCCTCGCTCTCGAACAGCGAGGGTTCGTTGGACTCGGTCTCTTTCGCGCCTTTCGGAAGCCGCTTCACCGCGAGCGAAGGTGATGTCTTCGTCGATCAGCTCTCGCTTGGATCGATCGCGAGTTCCCTGGGTGAAACAGCTGGTTTTCAAGTGGAACTGGTCACCTCGTTCGATCTTTCCAATACATCCTTGAGCGGAAATTTCGATCCGCTTCCACCCAAGGCCTGCGGACGTGGCGGGTATTGTGGAAGCATCGGTGAGGCGGGATGTGATGATCTCAATTGCTGCATCGCCATCTGCGAACTCGACTTCTACTGCTGCGAGACGGCCTGGGATTTCTCCTGCGTCGAAAAAGCGATCGAATACTGCGGCATCACCCCTGACAACGACGACTGCATCAATGCTCGCCCGCTTGAACTCGGAAGGCATCCGTTCACGACCCGCAACAGTTCCAATGACGGCCCGGCGTTGATCAGCGAATGCGCCAACCCCGTCAACGGAGGTTTTCTGCAAGGCGACGTCTGGTTCACCCACACACCGCAGTTCGACAATGGTGTCAAGGTCTCGACCTGCGGACTCGTCGATTTCGACACTCAGATCACCATTTATGACAGTTGCAACGGCCTTCCGCTTGCATGTTCGGATGACGTCCAGGGTTGTCCCGGCGGTTCATCGCGGGTCGGTTTCCAGGGCGTCTCCGGCGAGACCTACTACATCCGTGTTTCGGGACTTTCCTCAAGCGGCTCCGGGGAGATCGATCTTGCCTGGGGTGACCTGGACGATCCGTACGCGGCTCCCGCGGTTGAATGGTCGACGTCCTCCGGTGGCAATGGTCATTTCTACGCGGTCTATGCGATCGGATCCGAGCGTTCGTTCGCTGCGGCCACCCTTGCCGCAGAGCGCTTCGGCGGATATCTCGCGACCATCACGTCGCCTGAGGAACAGGACTTCATCAACCGAAACATGCCAGCCGTCCAGAACGGTGGCAACACCGTGATCGGTCTGGTCCAGGATGGTAGTGCGCCCGAACCGGCTGATGGATGGGGCTGGGTGACAGGTGAACCGTTCACCTGGTCGAACTGGCGTTCCGGCGAACCCAATGACACTGCCGGCAATGAAGACCATGTGATCATCTACACCGATGGAACCTGGAACGACAACAGCCAGGACTTCACGTATGCCCTGATAGAGTTCGACGAGGATCCCGGTGTGGAGGAAGTCATCTGGTCCGTTCAAGACGGGGGTGAAGGCCAGCGATACGAAGCGGTGATTCTTCCGCAGCGAATCACCTGGACTCAGGCACGCGTCTATGCCGAAAATCGTGGAGGCACGCTGCTCTGTCTGGAGACGACCGAGGAGGCCGACTGGGTCTTCGAGAACCTCTCGGCATTCTCCGCCCTGTGGACGAACACCGCGTACAACACCGGTCCCTGGGTCGGTCTCTACGAACGTGATGACGAATGGATCTGGCTGACCGAAGAACCCATCGACGACAGTCTCTGGTTCCCCGGTGAGCCCAATGGCACGGGTAATCGAGGGGTGTATTTCGCCGCTCCCGACTTCCGGGTCGGGTACGGAGAGACGTTCGGGCCTGATGCGAGCGGCACCCTGTTCGGTGATGCGGTCTATGCGGATGTCTTCGGAAATCCTCGTTTGAAGCTGGTCGCCGATGGTTTCAACGGAACCTGGGGGACCTGGCTGACCCCACCTTTCGCAGGACGGGTGACGCAGTTCATCGCGTCGTTCCGATTCAGTTTCAAGAACGTCAGTGGTGGTCCCGGTGATGGATTCTCATTCCTCTGGGGTGACCTTTCCGACACGTCGGGAAATCGTGTCCAGGGTGGTGAGCTCGGAATCTTCGGATTCCTCAACGATGGTGAGGGGCTCTCCGTCGGCGTGACCAGCTATCCCGCGGGAGGCAATGCGGGCATCGATGCCCGTTGGGGCGGGAATTCCTTCGTCCAGACGCCTCTGGACTTCTCCAGCGTGACCTACACCGATTACGCCACCGCCGGCCTGCCCGAATCGATGCCGACCATGACCGTCTACTGGAGTGAGATCGTCGGTCTTTCCGTTTCGATCGCCTTTCCCTTTCAGAATCCAGAGGTCGTGTATGCCGATCAAGGGCTCGACGTCTTCGCGGGCATCGATCCTTCAAACTGGCGTTTCGGATTCGCAGGTCGCAATGGTGCGATCGATCAGGATGTTCTCATCGGTGACTTCTCACTGTTGTACGACTATCTCCCGGAAACCGGCGGACTCTCCGGTGGACCACGCAACTCGTTCGATGACACGTATGAAGAGAACGTTCGCCGAAGCTTGATCATCGAGTACCCCGCGGAGCCGGCGACCTGTGCCGAGGACTTCACCGGCGATGGCGTGGTCGGCGGCGCCGATCTCGCGTCAGCTGCTCGCGCAATCTGGGGCTCGTGCGATGACGATGGACTGCGTCGCGGATCTCGACGACGACGGTGTCGTCGGTGGGTGCGGACCTTGCGCTCCTCCTGGCGCGCTGGGGTCCCTGTGATCTTCCGTGAGCCGATGACACGGCCGGTACAGGGCGCGTTGCAACACACGAGCGCGCCTCGATCACATCGGTGACATCGAGGAGTCGCTCCGTCTTCAGGTGCCTTTCCATGAAAAGACCCCTCGACCGACAGGTCGAGGGGTCTTTCACATGTCTTTCACATGTCTTTCACATGTCTTGCGTGTCGATGGAATCAGCTGCGACGTCGTCTGGTGGCGATGCCGCCCAGGCCGAGCAGTGCAAGCGCGCCGGGTGCGGGCAGGTACTCGTAGTCGACGTTGAAGTCATCGATGAGGACGTCACTGGTCACGCCGCCGTTGCGAGCGGCGAAGCCGAAGCCCCAGTTGGT